>DASZSK010000001.1:0-4556 GCA_035548735.1 Caulobacterales bacterium
GCGCGGATTTCGTCGGCGTTCTCTTCGCCCGACAGTTCGGCGGCCTGGAAGCCCGCGCCGATCTCGACGGCTTTCACCGCATTGATGCTCATCAGCGCCGCGGCGATCTCAGCGTCGAGCTTGCCATAGATCGGCGCGCCCCAGCCAGCGGGGACGCCGGTGGCCTCCACTTCGATGATGGCGCCGAGCGAAGAGCCCGCCTTCCGCGCCGCGTCGAGGTCCTCTTCCCAGAGCTTCGCTGTGTCGGCGTCCGGGCACCAGAATGGATTGTTCTCGACCTCGTCCCAATTCCACTTGGCGCGGTTGATCTTGCGATGGCCGATCTGCACCAAAGCCGCGCGCACAGTGACGCCGTCGATCACTTTGCGCGCCACGCCGCCCGCGGCGACGCGGGCCGCTGTTTCGCGCGCCGAACTGCGCCCGCCGCCGCGATAATCGCGCACGCCATATTTGGCGTCGTAGGTGAAGTCGGCGTGGCCGGGGCGATAGAGGTCGCGGATTTCGCCATAGTCTTTTGAGCGCTGGTCGACGTTTTCGATCAGGAGCGAAATCGGCGTGCCGGTGGTGACTTGCCCGCCGGTGCGGTCGTCCTCGAACACGCCGGAGAGAATTTTCACTTCGTCCGGCTCGCGCCGCTGGGTGACGAAGCGGCTTGTGCCGGGGCGGCGGCGGTCCAGCCAATGTTGAATCTCGGCCGCCGTCAGCTTCAGCCCCGGCGGGCAGCCGTCGACCACGCATCCGAGCGCTGGCCCATGGCTTTCGCCCCAGGTGGTGACTCGGAAGAGGTGGCCGAACGTGTTGTGCGACATGGGGCTCTAGTTCGCTTATATCGCTGGAACACACAACCGGAGACCAGAGGCTTGGCCAGCGACCTCATCCCGCCGTCGCCCAAATACGATCCGACCGGCGCGCCGCCGCCAGACGACGCGGCTTTGTTTGCGCGCGATGAGCCGCTGGCGCTGTTCGCGGAGTGGCTGAAGGACGCGGCCGAGAAGGAGCCCTCGGACCCCAACGCCATGGCGCTGGCGACCGTGGATGCGCAGGGCGCGCCCGACGTGCGCATGGTGCTGTTGAAGGATTTCGACGCGCGCGGCTTCACGTTCTACACCAATGGCGAGAGCGCGAAGGGGCAGCAATTGGCCGCCCACCCGCAGGCTGCGGTCTGTTTCCACTGGAAGAGTATTCGCCGGCAGGTGCGCCTGCGCGGGCCGATCCAGCGTGTCTCGGACGCGGAGGCCGATGCGTACTTCAGGACGCGCGACCGTGGCGCGCGTCTGGGCGCCTGGGCGAGCCAGCAATCGCGGCCGCTCGAAGACCGCATGGCGCTCGAGAAGCGGATCGCCGAATTCGCCATGAGGTACGGATTGGGGGAGGTGCCGCGTCCGGACTATTGGGGCGGCTACCGGCTCGTTCCGCTGGCGATCGAATTCTGGCGCGACCGGCCGTTCCGGTTGCATGATCGCCTGCAATTCGCGCGCGCCAGCGGCGACGCCGCCTGGGAGAAGCGCAGGCTCTACCCTTAAGCGGGCGAAGCCGGGCGTTAACGCAATTTTCAGCGTGATTGACCAAGCCTTTGCGGGGGGCGCGAACGCGGAGGCTCGATATGCGCGGACGTCTGGCTGGAGCAGCGGCGGCTGCGGCGGTGTTGCTGGCGCTGGCGCCGAAGGGTCGCGCCAAGGTTTCGCCTTGGGCCGCCGCCGAATTGCGCGCCGCAACCCGCGACGTGCTGCGCCGGCTTTCGTTCGACTGCAGACGCACCGCCATCGTCACCTCGCTCTGGGCCGAGCGCCCGGCGAAGCAATGCGCGGTGGCGCCGCATTATGCGCTGACGGCGGATCAAGCCGATTTCGGCGGCGTTCTGCGCTTCGCGGCCGTCGCGCCGCCCGCGCCCGCGCCGGCCGGCGCGCGCTCGCTGCTCGCCCGGCTTTACGCCGCGGGATACGCGTCTTCAGAAGCGGCCGAAGCGGTGGCGTTCCTGGCGCCTGAAGCGCCGCGCGAGCGGATCGTCCGCGCCGCCTGAGTCGGCAAAGCGCACGCTCTTGCGCTAATCCGAATTGCCGCCTCGGTCGTAGCCGCATAGGTTTGCGGCAACGACAAAAGGGAGACGGCTCCCCATGCTGGGCCTTATGCAAGACTGGTCGATGACGCTCGACAAGCTCATCGATCACGCACACACGAATTATCCGCGTCGTGAGATCGTCACGCGCAGCATTGAAGGCCCCATCGTCCGATCGACGTATGCGGACTTGTGGCGGCGCGCCAAGCAGGCCACGGCCGCCCTGAAGGGCGTCGGCGTAGCCGAGGGCGACCGCGTCGCGACGCTCGCCTGGAACACCGACCGCCACCTCGAAGCCTGGTACGGCGCGATGGGCATGGGCGCGATCCTGCACACGGTCAATCCGCGGCTTTTCCCCGAGCAGATCGCCTGGATCATCAAGCATGCCGGCGACAAGGTGCTGATGCTCGATCTGACCTTCGTGCACATGGTCGAGAAAATCGCCGCCGAACTGACGAGCGTGAAGACCTACGTCATCTTCACCGACGCCCAGCACATGCCGAAGACGACGCTGCCCGGCGCGGTGGCGTATGAGGATTTCATCGCCGGCCAGCCCGTCGATGCCAAATGGGGCGGCTTTGACGAGAACACGGCGGCGGGCCTTTGCTACACGTCGGGCACGACGGGCGATCCCAAGGGCGTGCTCTATTCGCACCGCTCCAACATGATCCACGCCATGATCACCGCGCAGGCCGATTGCTTCGGCTGCGGGGCTTCCGACGTGATCCTGCCGATCGTGCCGTTGTTCCACGCCAACGCGTGGGCGATCTCGTTCGTGGCGCCCATGGTCGGCTCCAAGATCGTGATGCCCGGCGCGAAGCTCGACGGCGCCAGCGTTCACGAACTGATCGAGACCGAGAAGGTGACGTTCGCAGCCGCGGTGCCGACCGTGTGGCTCATGTTGCTCAACCATCTGCGCGAGACG
Organism: Caulobacterales bacterium; assembly: GCA_035548735.1. Classification (GTDB taxonomy): domain Bacteria; phylum Pseudomonadota; class Alphaproteobacteria; order Caulobacterales; family Aquidulcibacteraceae; genus Vitreimonas. The sequence goes on from DASZSK010000001.1 coordinate 2,982, forward strand.
GGCGCGCGCGTGGACACGCTGAAGCGCGTCGCCATCGGCGGCGCGGCGGTTCCGGAAAATGTGCTGCGCGCCTTCGAGGACGATTACGGCGTCGAAGTCATTCACGCCTGGGGCATGACCGAAATGAGCCCGATCGGCACGCTCGGCAAATTGCTGCCGTGGCAAGCGGCGGCCGATCGCGAAACGCAGGTGCGCACCAAGCTGAAGCAGGGACGCGCGATCTTTACGGTCGATCTGAAAATCGTCGACGACGAGGGCAAGGAACTGCCGCACGACGCCAAGACGTTCGGTCGTTTGCTGGTGCGCGGGCCTGCCGTGGCGAAGTCCTATTTCCGCGGCGCGGGAAACCGCAACGGACGCGACGATGCGCTGGAGGCGGACGGCTATTTCGATACCGGCGACGTCGCCACCATCTGTCCCTACGGCTACATGCAGATCACCGACCGCGCCAAGGACGTGATCAAGTCCGGCGGCGAGTGGATTTCCACCATCGACATCGAGAATATTGCGGTCGGTTATGAAGGCGTCGCCTGCGCCGCCGTGATCGGCGTCAAGCATCCGAAATGGGACGAGCGGCCCCTGCTGATCATTGAGCCCAGGCCCGGCGCCGAACTCACGCGCATCGAGTTGCTCGATCATTTGAACGGCAAGATTGCCAAATGGTGGATGCCGGACGACGTGGTGTTCGTGGAGAAGATACCGCTCGGCGCCACCGGCAAGATCAACAAGCTCGAACTGCGCAAGATGTTCGCCGACTACACGCTGCCCAGCGCGCAAGCGGCGGAGTAGGCGGTCTGTTGTTGGCCCATAGCCGTCAGTGACGCTCGGCCTTAGACGAGAGCAATGGCGCGCAAGCTTCCTCGGCGATTTTGGACGTGGCTTGCGGCTATCGTCGCCGTGATCGTCACCATCGTCGCGCTCAACTGGCAATGGTTTGCCTTGTCGGCGGCGTTTGTCTTGGCGGAACGGCGCCCGGCGCTCTTGGCCAACGCTCAGTGGGACCAACCAGCACGCAAGTTTTCCGAGCACTTTCACGCTGGGACGGGCGAGCGCGAACTACTCGCGTGGCTCGAATCGAACAAGTTCACCGTTGAACGTGGAGCACGCCACGCGACCCGCCTGATAAGCAGTTTGCCTTGCAATGAGTTTGTCGATGTCAGGTGGCAAGCCTCTGGCGAGACGATCAACGCCGCCGAAGCTCGTGTTTCAGAGGCCGGGTGCCTGTAGTCCCGGTGACTGCTCCCGGCGAAGTGCGGTCGCCCATCGAAAGCTCGACTTATCCCTCTCCCTCTGTGGGAGAGGGATCGCGGGCGCGGCGTTGCGTTTGCTGAGACCTGGGTGAGGGGTGTTTGCGCGCACCCCTCATCCGTCGCTCGCTGCGCTCGCGCCACCTTCTCCCACAAGGGGAGAAGGACTTCACCCGGCGAGCGCGTAGCGGCTCGACAAGGAAGGCGCGCCGTCGCACTTGATGCGGCCCTGCTTCACCAGGCGAATGAGATGCGCGAGCACGGAATGCGCGGCGGCGGGATAGAGGCGCTGATCGACGCCGGCATAGATGACCGGCACCATGTCCAT
>DASZSK010000002.1:0-31310 GCA_035548735.1 Caulobacterales bacterium
CCTGCGCGAAGGCGCCGGTCGCGCACGCCCACACGACCGCCGCCGCCAACCATGTCCGCATTGTTCCACCCGCCTTCTGCGTTCATGCGCAGACAAGGCGAGCGGCGGCGCGAGTCAAGCCGACTCGCGCCGCGATAGGGATTAGTGCAGCGTCGCGCTGTCGAGATTGAGGTGATCGATCTCGATCCGCTCGGCGTTGCGGCGCTGACGGCGCAAGCCGTCATAGAAGACGCTCGCATCGCCGACGACGACGGTCGTGGTCTTCGCCGGATCGAAATAGCGACGCGCCGCGGTCTGCACTTGGTCAGGCGTAACGCTGCTCACGTCGGAGACGTAGCTTTGCAGCTTCTCCGGCGGCAGGCCGAACAAGGCGAGCGTGGAGATCTGCCCGGCGACGCCCGAGGTCGTCTCCACCGCGCGCCCGAACGACCCAAGCAGCGACGCCTTGCGGGCCGTCACTTCGTCAGCCGGCACGGGCTGAGCCCCAAGCCGCGTCAGTTCGGTCTGCATCAGCCCCACGACCTGCACCGCCGCATCGTTGCGCGTTTGCGCGGACGCGACGATCGGCGCGGGCGCCATACGCGCCGCCATGCTTGAGCCGGCGCCGTAAGAGAGGCCGCGACGAATGCGGATCTCTTCGTTGAGCCGCGCCGAATAGCCGCCTCCGAGCACCGTATTGGCGACCACGGTTGGGAAATAGTCCGCGTCGCGGCGCGCAACGCCGATCGACCCCATCGCCACGGCGGCTTGGCCCGTGTGCGGCAGGTCCACCACGATGGTGCGTGGACGCACGGCGGGCGCGGCTGCGTTTGGCGTAGGCGGCAGCGGATCGGCGGGCTTGGCCCAATCGCCGAAATAACGCTGCGCGATGGCGAAGCCCTGCTCCGGCGTCACATCGCCGCTGATCACCAGGATCGCGTTATCCGGGCGCCAGTACGTGTGATGGAAGGCGACCACGTCATCGCGCGTGATCGCATGCAAGCTCGCGGGCGATTCCACGCCGCCATAAGGCGTCGCGCCGAAGATGGCGCGCGACATCGCCATGCTGGCGATGCTGCCTGGCTGCTGCAGTGCGACCTGCAGACCGTCCAGCGCCTGCTGGCGCTGACGCTCCAGCTCTTCGGCGGCGAAGGTCGGATTGCGCGCGACATCCGCCATCAGCGTGAAAGCGTCGTCGGCGCGATCGGAGCGCGTCTCCAGGGAAACGGTGGAAGAATCCCCGCCGCTGCCCGCTTCGAGCGATGCGCCGAGCGATTCCACCTGACGCGCGATATCCGTCGCCGAGCGCGTCGTCGTGCCTTTGGTGACGAGCGAAGCGGTGATGTCGGCGTCGCCGGCGCGGTTGGCCGGATCGGCGCTCGAACCGGCGGCGATGCGCAGGTCGGCGGAGATCAGCGGCAGGCGATGTGACGAGGCGATGATGACGCGAAGGCCGTTGTCGAGCGTGCGCGTAGCCGTCGGTGGGATTTGCGCGCTGACAGCGGCCGCGGGCGCAGGCGGCTGCGCACGCTGGCCTTCCGGCGCGAGCGTGAAAGTCGGCACTTCGGAGGCCGGTACGACGAGTGTGGCGGCCTGGATGGTCGAGGCCGTCGTTATGGCGTCGCCATGCGCCCCTTCCGCTTCCGGCAGGTAGCGAACCGTCACAGCCTTGTTGTCGTCGAGGATCGCTTGCGCCACGCGCTGCACGTCGGCGGCGGTGACATGCTGGATCGCATCCAAGAGACGGTCGGCCGCGGCCGGATCGCCGTAGCGGATCACCGAATTCGCCAGTTCGTCGGAGCGGCCGAACGCGGTTTCGCGGTTCTGCAGCGTCGCGGTGACGATCTCGTTCTTGGCTTCATCCAATTCCTGGGCCGTCACCGGTTGGTTGCGCATGCGCGCGATTTCCGCACGCAGACTTTGCAGGCCCTGATCCGCCGTCTTGCCTTCGGAGAGGATGGCCGCAAGCGTGTAAGCGCCGGCGTCCACGTTCTCGTCGAGATTGGTGAAGACCTCGGCGGCGACCTGCTGCTCGTACACCATCGATTGATAGAGCCGGGAATGCTCGCCGTTCGACATGATCGCATCCAAGACGGTGAGCGCGGCGAGATCGGAACTGCGCGCGCCGGGCTGCTGGTAGGAGATCATCACCGCCGGCAGCGGCACGTTCGGCGCGTAGGTGGTGTATTCCTTCGGCGCCGTGCGCGCCGGTTCAACCGCCGTGACGCGCGGGATGGCGCGCGCCGGCTTGGCGATTGGACTGAAATATTGATCGACCCACTGATTGAACTGGGCTTCGTCGAAGTTCCCGGCGACCACCATCACGGCGTTGTCCGGGCGATAATATTGCGCATGGAAGGCGCGCACATCGCCGATGGTGGCGGCGTCCAAATCCTCGATCGAGCCGATGCCGGGGCGGCCGTAAGGGTGCACGGTGTAGTTCACTTCCGGCAGGTAGAGATAGAAGAGCCGCCCATAAGGCGACGCCAGCACGCGCTGTCTCAGCTCCTCCTTCACCACGTCGCGCTCGGAGCGGAACGAAGCGTCATCGACGACGAGCGACGACATCCGCTCGGCCTCCGCCCACAGCACGCGCTGCAAATGGTTGGCCGGCACCACCTCGTAATAGTTCGTGTAATCATCGTGCGTGGAGGCATTGTTCAAACCGCCGACATCTTCCGTCAGCCGGTCGAAGCTTTCCGCCGGCAGATCGCGCGTCGCCTTGAACATCATGTGCTCGAACAGGTGCGCGAAGCCGGATCGCCCGGCCGGATCGTCCTTCGAACCGACATCGTACCAGACCTGCACGGCGACGTTCGCCGTGTTCGGATCGGGCATGGCGTAGACGCGCAGCCCGTTGGCGAGCTGGCGGTAATGATATTGCAGCGGCGCGACCTGCAGCACCGCCGCCTGCGGCGTAGCAGCCGGCGTGGGCGCAGCCGTCTGCGTCGAGGACGTCGCGCAAGCCGCGAGCGCCAGCACCGCAGCGGCGGCGATCAATAGACGTTTCATGCGGAAAATTCTCCCTTGCCGCCGCACTCAGCACAGCTTGTCGCCCGTTGCCAGCGCTTTGCGACGATTGAGGGGCGGGATTGGCGCTACAACAGCGCCGCCATGCTGACGCCCGGCGGCAGCGGCGTATTCTCCGGCACGAAGAAATCCGGCATCAGCGGCTTGGTGGGATCGACGCGATATTTGTCGAAGTCACGCTCGCCTTCTTCATAGAGCAGCACGTCGTCGATGAAGAAGTTTCCAGTGCAATGGCGCGACGGCTTGTTGAAGATGGCGTAGGCCGCGTCGGCGATGATGTCGGGCGTACGGCAATGCTTCATGCCCTCTTCGCCCGCGAGCGCAAACTCGATGGCGGCCGTGGCGATCCCTGTGCGCGGCCAGAGCGCGTTGAAGGCGACGCCGTCGCCTCGGAACTCCTCCGCCATGCCCAAGACGCACATCGACATGCCGTACTTGGCCATCGTGTAGGCGACGTGGCCCGCGAACCAGCGCGGGCTCATATCCAACGGCGGCGACAGCATCAGCACGTGCGGATTGGCGCTGCGCATGAGATGCGGGATGCAGGTCTTGGAGACGAGATAGGTCCCGCGCGTGTTGACGTGATGCATCAGGTCGTAGCGCTTCATCTCCGTCGCCAGCGTGCCGGTGAGGCTGATGGCGGAGGCGTTGTTGACGCAAATGTCGACGCCGCCGAATTCGGCCACGGTCTGATCCACGGCCTCCCGAACGCTCATTTCATCGCGCACGTCGCACAGCAGCGGCAGCGCCCGGCCGCCCGCCTTTTCGATCGCTTCCGCGGCTGAATAGATCGTGCCGGGGAGCTTCGGATGCGGTTCGGCGGTCTTGGCCGCCACAGCGACATTGGCGCCGTCCTTCGCCGCCCGAAGCGCAATAGCCAGGCCGATGCCGCGGCTTGCGCCGGTGATGAACAGGGTTTTGCCAGCCAAACTCATGCGCGCTCCATCCCGGGACCCAAGTTCCGGTTAGTCTAGAGCGTCGCTGCGCCGCGGACACGGCATTTTGACCGCCGCCACCTTGACGCCTTAGAAAGGTGGTCAAATCCTGACCGTCCAGAGGGCGGATAAGAACCTTGGAGGAATGCTCATGCGTGCATCGGCGGTCGCTCTGATCGCGGCTCTCGGGCTGGCTCTCGCCGCCCCGGCCAGCGCCCGGCCCTGGGCCGACCCCAACAATCGGCTGACGCTCGATCTGCCCAGCGGCTGGACGGCGCAAACCAGCAATTGCGGCGACTGCACCTTCGTCGATGCGTTCAATCCGGCGAAGGATTGCTACGTGCTGGCCAAGCCTCGTCCCGCCGAGCAGGCGCTACAGCCCGCGCGCGTACGCATGATCATGCGCGACGAAACGCACATCACGCAGGAAATCTGGACCTCAAACGCCAATTCGTTCCAGTCGCTGTTTCCGAACGACTCTGCGACGTTCGTGTCGCGCTCGCTCGACGAGACGGGCTTCTGGCCAGTGCAGCGGGCGGAGTTCACCACCGCCGACGGCAAGCATGTGCACGGCGCCCTTCAGCTGCGCCCCAGCATGGAGCTTTGGGCATTCTGCGTCGCCGCCAGCGGCAGCGACAACGCCTCCGACTACGACGCGTTCTTGCGCAGCATCGGCACGCCCGACGACGCGACTTTGCAGCCGGCGGTGCAGACCGCGGAAAGCGACGCCGCCGCTCATGCCGCGGCGCAGCAAGCGCAACAACAGCAGCAGCAGCAGCAGCAGCAACAACAGCAACATAACCGCCACAACCGGGACGCGGCCAACCACCCCGAAGATCATTAAGGAATCGCTGCCACGGCGTTTACGCGCGATTCACGACGTTGCGCCATGTCAATAGGCAAAGATTGCGGGGCCGGCGCTCCGCGAGTCGGAGCTTGGCATGGCGTCTGGACGCCGCATCGTCCTTGGTCGAACCGCCGGCGCGCTGATCGCCGCGCTGCTGGTGGGTGCGACCGCGCTAATCGCGCCGCCCGCCGCGCTGCTGCTGCTCGCTTTGCTTGCAGCCTATGTCGCAACACAGACCACGCTGCGTTTCGATATCAAGACGTTCATTGGACCGGTGTTCGCGGCGATGATCGCGGGGGCGCTGGCGGGGCCCGCCGTCGCCATGGGCGTGTTGTTCGCCTGGCGGCTCTGGGCTGACGCTCGCTGGAGCATTGGCGAAGCGAAACGCCTCGCGCTCGCCGCGGGCCGTCCCGGAGAAAATCGCCTCGCCGCGCTGGCGCATGCCTGGCTCACGCCGATCTTCGGTTTGTGCCTGGTGGCGTACACGTCGCCGCATCTTCTGGTCGGGCTGCCGCTCGATTTGCCGCACGTGCCGATCTGGGTGCCGATCGCGGCGGGCGCGGCGGCGGCGCTTTCGGCATTCGATTGGGCCGTCCGCCGCGCCGCTGATTGGCGGCTCGGAGAACTCGCCCCGGCGCTGACGGCGCACCTGATCGCGCACCAAGCCGTGTTCCTGCTGGCCTACGGGCTGACGCTGGACGTCTCAGCGGGCCTGTTCGCCGTGTGCGCATGGCGCTTGGCCCACGCCGCGCCGTTCAAGCTGCCTCAGCTTAGCTTCACCGCCGTCCCGTAAGCCAGAACTTCGGTCGCCGGCACCGTCGAGCCGGCTTCGGTGGCGTCAAAACGCAAACCGATCACCGCATCGGCGCCCATCGACTGCGCGTGCTCGATCAACCGGTCAAGCGCCTGCTCGCGGCTTTCGGCCAGCAGCTTGGTGTATTCGTGAATCTCGCCGCCAACGAGCATGCGGAAACTGGCGACGATATTGCGCCCAAGCGAACGCGCGCGAACGACGTTGCCGCGCGCAACGCCAAGGTTCGCGGCGATGGTGCGGCCCGGCACGTCAAAGGTCGTGGATAAGATCATCGAAGCTCCGCTAGCGCTGCACGTCCTTATACCGATCCGGGGCCGCTTGATCGGCGATCACCCGGATCAGAATCCAGACAGCGCCTATGCCAATGAACAGCATGCCGAAACAGGCGGCGAGCATGAGCCCGACGGCGCCCGCAGCCCCCATCGCCGCACCCGCGAGCGATCCGGAAAACAACGCGGAAAACGCCGACCCCACGCCCATGAACCAAGCGAGAGCAAGAAGCCCAACGCCGATGCAGAAACACAGCATGGCGTTGTTGGATTTGCGTTCGGGGTTTGGCGCTTCAGCTTGCGGCATACCAGATGACGCCTTGCGCATCGGTCTCCATCGTGGCGCGTCCACGCGCGACGAGGCAATTCAGGTGGGCGATGGCTTCACCTGTCGCCATGTGCAGAAGATCCGGACCGATCTTGCGCGCATAGAGCGCGCCAAACACGTCCACAGCGCGCTTGGGGCTTTCGCGCAAACGCTTTTCGAGACGATTGAGGCCGCGCTCATGCCCCTCGACCAGATTGTCGAGCCGTTCATGCAAACCGTAAAATGGTTCATTGTGCGCCGGCAGAACCAGGAGATCGTTGGGCAGCATGGCGCGCAGCTTCTGGCATGACCCGATCCAGTCGCTCAGCGGATCGGCGTCGGGCTCGGTGGGAAACACCGACACGTTCGAGGAGATGCGCGGAAGCACCTGATCGCCGGAGATCAGGAGTTTCAGCTCCTCCTGCCACAAGCACACATGCTCCGGAGAATGCCCTGTGCCAATGATCGCGCGCCACGGCTTGCCGCCGATCTCGACCACGTCGCCTTCTTCGATGCGGTGATACGCGTCAGGAATGCGCGAGACCGCTTTGCCGAACCCGCCGAAGCGCACTTTGTAGGAATCGAGCGCGTCTTCGTCCCAGCCGGCGGCGCGGTAGAATTTCACGCCCTCCTCCGGCGCTTCGCGGCCGGTGTCGGCGACCAGCATGCGCCCGGTGACATATTCAAGCCGGCCCATCCATAGCCGCGCGTCGAACTTGCGGCAGATCCAGCCCGCGAGCCCCATATGGTCCGGGTGCATGTGGGTGCAGATCACGCGCTTGACCGGCTTCCCGTCCAGATTGGCCGCGAAGATCGTGCGCCAATATTCGCGCGTCTCCTCGAGCGCGACGCCGGTGTCGACGATGGTCCAGCCGTCGCCGTCCTCCATCAGCCACAGATTGATCCACTTGAGCACGAACGGCAGCGGCATACGCACCCAGCGGATGCCGGGCGCGATCTCACGCGCCTCTCCCGCTAGGGGAGGCTCCCCCAACGGGTAGACAAGCGTGGGCCTCGCCGGGCGATCGATATCCTGTTCCAGGCCATCCATAGACATAGAGCGACACTAGACCCCTTCCCGCTCCGCTGAAAGCGCCTTGGGAACGCCCGGGCTTTCGGCTAGGGTCATGCTCGCGGTTCACGCGGGGGACGCTATGAAACGCTTCATCATTTGCTTCGACGGCACGTGGCAGCAGCTGCGCCAGCCGACGCCGACCAATATCGCCATTATCGCGCGCAGCATCGCGCACACTGCGCATGGGGCCAATGGCGAGCCCATTCCGCAGATCGTCATCTATTCCAAAGGCGTCGGCTCCAACACCGACGCGCTCGGCAAGGAAGGCTTCGTCGGCGCGTTTCAGAATTATCTGAACCGCATGGCCGGCGGCATCTTCGGCGAAGGGCTCGAGGACGAGTTGGTCGAGACCTATCTCCGGCTCGCGTTCAATTACGAGGCCGACGACGAGATCTACGTGTTCGGTTTCAGCCGCGGCGCCTTCATGGCGCGCAGCTTCACGGGCCTCATCAATTGCTCGGGCATCATCAGCCGCATGCACGCGGAAGAAGCGTGGGATGCGTTCAAGCTCTACCGCACGCCGGCGCCGCCCAACGCGACCGAAGAAGTCCACCGTGCGCATCTGGAAGCGCAGCGAAGCTTCCGCATGCAATACGGCAAGGGCCGCCGCGCGCCGGACGGCACGCGCATCAAAACCGACGAAGTGCCGCAGATCAAATATCTCGGCATCTTCGACACGGTGGGCCAGCGCGGCATGCCAAGCGCGCTCGGGCCGCTCTCGCGCATGCTCAACAAGCGCTACGGCTTTCACAGCTTGAACATCTGCCCGAACGTTTTGTCCGCGCGGCATGCCGTGGCGATCGACGAACGCCGCTTAGGCTTCCCGCCGACGCTTTGGGAGGGGATCGCGGAGGCCAACGCCGCAGCGTGTCAGCGCCCGGGCGCGGACCCCAGCCACCAATATTATCAGCAGCGCTGGTTCGTGGGGACGCATGGCGATGTCGGCGGCGGAGAAGGCTCCACGCTCTCCGCGGCGCCGCTCAAATGGATCGCCGAAGGCGCACGCAACGCAGGCCTTCGCTTCTACGCCACGCACGGGAGCGACGAATCCCCGCTCGACAAATATCTGCGTGAGTGCGGCCTCTCGTTCGACGGCAGAATCAGCCGGCCGAAATTCTGGGATTCGCTGTCGCCGATGAATTATCCCCTCGCGGCGCGGCGCATCTGGCGCGATCGGGCCAAGCCCACGCCGGACGATCTGCAGCAGCTCGTTGACGATACCGTGGTGAAACGCGCCGCCGATCGCGACATCAAGCCACGCTACCAGCCCGCGCCGCTGAAGCCCTTCCGCTCGGCGTTAAAGGACCTGGAGCAACGCTAGCCTCTAGGCGAAATCGGCCAAGCGCTTGTCCTTCAGCGCGCCAGCGCCCAGCGTAATCGCCGCTAGGCGGGCGGGCGCAAGCGCGAGCGCTGTTTCCGCAAAGAATGTCAGCAGCGCCGCCTGCTCGTCATCGTGCTGGCGTTTCAGCCCGTGCGCGACGAGCGCTGCGCCGACGACATCGCCGGCGAGCGTCAGATAAGCGGCGGCGCCCGCCAGCGCATCCTCGCGCGCGGCGCCGACAATATAATCCGTCGCATCCGCCAAGGCATTGACGGCCACATGCAAGCGCGAACCGTCATGGGCGAGCGCGCGCGCCTCTTTGATCAGCGCGCGCATCGCCGCGCCCTGGTCCGACTGCACTTTGCGGCCGACAAGATCGATCGCCTGGATGCCGTTTGTGCCTTCATAGATCGGCGCGATCCGCGCATCGCGATAGAATTGCGCCGCGCCGCCTTCTTCGACGAAGCCCATGCCGCCGTGAATTTGCACGCCGAGGCTCGCGACCTCGACGCCCATGTCGGTGCACCAGGCTTTGGCGATCGGCGTCAGCAACGACTCGCGCGCGCCATCGCCCTTATCCGCCGCGACGGCCGTGGCGTAGCAGATGGCGCGGCCGATCTGGATCTTCGCCTTCATCGTCATCAGCATGCGCCGCACGTCGGGGTGCTCGATAATCAAGACGCCGCCGCCCTGCTTGCGCTCTCGCGCATAAGCGAGCGCCTTTTGGTACGCCGCTTCGGCGACAGCCACGCCTTCCAGGCCGACATTGAGCCGCGCCGCGTTCATCATCGTGAACATGTGCGCGAGGCCGTGGTTCTCCTGCCCCACCAGCCAGCCGGTCGCGCCCTCATAGGCCATGGTGCAGGTCGGCGAGGCGTGAATGCCCATTTTCTCTTCGAGGCCGATGCAGCGCACCGCGTTGCGCGAGCCGTCCTCATCGCGAAACTGCGGCACGATGAAGAGCGAAATGCCCTTCGAACCCGCTGGCGCGCCTTCAATGCGCGCCAGCACCATGTGAATGATATTGTCGGTGAGGTCGTGCTCGCCCCAGGTGATGAAGATTTTCTGGCCGGTGATGGCGAATGAGCCGTCGGCCTGTCGCACCGCTTTCGTCGTGAGCGCGCCGAGGTCGGAGCCGGCCTGCGGCTCCGTGAGGTTCATCGTGCCGGTCCATTCGCCGGAGATGAGCTTGGCGAGATAAAGGTCCTTCTGATCCTGCGCGCCGTGCGTTTCGATCGCCTCGATAGCGGCGAGCGTCAGCATCGGGCAGAGCCCGAAGCTCATATTCGCCGCGTGCACCGTCTCGAACACCGCAAGCGCGATGGCGCGCGGCAGACCTTGCCCGCCATAATCGGGATCGGCTGCGAGCCCCAACCATCCCGCCTCGGCGAACGCCTTGTACGCTTGGCGAAAGCCCGGCGCGGACGTCACCACGCCATCCTTCAGCGTGACACGCGCGCGATCACCACTCTGATTGAGCGGCGCCAGCGTATCGCTCGCCAGCGCGCCCGCATTGTCGAGGATGGCCGAGAGCAGGTCTTCGTCCAACTCGCCATAGCGTCCGCTCTGCTTCAGCGACCAGAGATCAGCGCACGCTTCGAGCGCGAAGCGGATGTTGGCGATGGGCGCGGTATAAGCCATGGACCTTCCCTATTCCGGCGCGGCGGCGACGCCCATCGCGACGCCCTTCGCTTCCGGGCCAAGATTGACCATCAGCATAATAAAGAGCGCGGCGGCCACGCCCACCGTGGCGAGCGTCAGCGAATACGACCAGGAAAAGTCCTCCACCAGTGCGCCCTGAAGATAGCCTATCCCCGCCGCGAGCAGATTGCCGAACTGATAGACGAAGCCCGGGAAGGTCGCGCGCGCATCAGCGGGCGAGAGTTCGTTCAAATGCGCCGGCACCACGCCCCAAGCGCCCTGCACCATGAATTGCGCCACGAACACGCCGGCCGCCAGCGGAACCGGCGTGTGCGCGAGAAACACCCAGAGCGGCACGGCGGGGAGAAAGAGGATGGTCGCGGCGGTGATCGCGCGTCTGCGGCCGATGCGCTCCGAGAGCAGGCCGAACGTCAGCCCACCGCAGATCGCGCCGATCGAGCCAAACATGGCGATGGTGCTGGCGAGGCGCGCGTCGAAATTCAACTGAACGCGCAGGAAGTTCGGATAGAAGTCCTGCGTGCCGTGCGACAGCGAATTGAAGCCGGCCATCAGCAAGATGGCGAAGATGGCGAGCCCGCCGTGTTTCTGGATCACGGCCCAAGTGTTGTCCCTCTTCGGCGCGGCCGAAGCCCAGGAGGGCGATTCCGGAACCTTGGTGCGTATATAAAGCACGAGCAGCGCCGGAATGGCGCTCGCCATCATGCAGACGCGCCAGCCATATTGCTCCAGGAAGAGCGCGGTCACGCCCGCGGCGATCAAGCCGCCCGTGGGATAGCCGGTCTGTAACAGGCCCGAGACGAAGCCGCGGGCCTTCGGTTGCACGTGCTCGAACGTGAGCGAAGCGCCGATGCCCCACTCGCCGCCCATGGCGAAGCCGAACAGGCAACGCAACACGAGGAAGGTCGTGAGGTCGGGCGAAAACGCCGACGCGAACGCGAACACGGAATAGAGCAGCACGTCGAGTTGCAGGATCGGGCGACGCCCGAAGCGATCCGCCAGGCGCCCGAAGACGAACGCGCCGAGCGGGCGCAGCACCAGCGTCAGAGTGAGCGCGAGGCCGATGGCCTTGGCGTTGGTGTTGAAGGAAGCGGCGACATCCTTGGCGACGTAGGTCAGCTGCAGGAAATCGAACGCATCGAGCGTCCAGCCCAGGTAGCTCGCCGCCACCACGTGGCGCTGTGTCGATGTCCAGCCCTTCAACGCCTCCAGCGCCATGTTCCCCCCACCCGTCTCGATTCTGTCGCTTTGCGCCAAGCCGGCGCGACATGAAAGCACAAATTCGCGAGCCGCCTCGAAGCGGGCCTTGGGCGCTGCTACATGAAGGCGGCCCGCTTGAAGGAGACCCCGATGCGACGCCCCCTCCTCGTTCTCGCATTCGCGCTCGCCGGTTGCGCCACGCCGGTCGCGACGCCTGCGCCCGAAACCTCGAGCATCACGCAAACCGCTTCGCCGATCCCGGCGCAATTGCCGTCCGCCGAGGGCACGTCGTTCGATCCGGCGCAGGCGCCGGCGGGGACTTACGCGCTCGATCCGCGTCACGCGAGCGTCATCTGGCGCGTACGGCACATGGGGCTATCCATCTATGTCGGCCGTTTCGACGGCTGCCTCGCCTCGCAGGGCTTCAATTGCGCGCAGCCCGGCGTGAGTTCCACGCTCACGTTCGATCCGCAGCACCCGGAGCAATCGTCCGTGAACGCGACGATCCAGGTGGCGTCGGTCAGCACCGGTCTCGTCGGCGCCAATGGCGCACGCGATTTCGATCACGATATCGCCAACGTGCTGAGCGACAATGGCGCGGCGCCCACCATTACGTTTACGTCGACCAGCGTCACGCGCACCGGTCCGACCACGGGCTTGGTGGCGGGCAATCTCTCGCTGCACGGCCAAACGCATCCCGCGACGCTTGAAGTGACGTTCCAGGGCGGCAAGTCGGTGCTCATTCGCGGCGGCAAGCACGTGCTGGCCTTCTCGGGCCGCACCATCATTAACCGCAATCAATGGGGCGCAGGCAGCGCGCTGTTCAACCAATTCGCCAGCGACGAAACCGAGATCATCATCAACGGCGAATTCGTGCAGCAATGAGCGCTTGTCCTTCTCCCCTTGTGGGAGAAGGTGGCGCTCGCGTATGCGAGCGCCGGATGGGGGTGAACAATCACCCCTCGCCCGGTCGCTCCGCGGCCACCCTCTCCCACAAGGAGAGAGGGAAAGGGGATCGCCCATGAGCACCACGACGCAGCGCTACACCGCGATCGCCATCCTCCTGCACTGGGCGATCGCGCTCGCCCTCCTTGGGCAGATCGCACTCGGCTGGTGGATGGGCGACGCCATGGGCGACCCCGCGCGGCGCGCGCAGGGCTTCGCCGCCATTCAATTGCACAAGTCGATCGGCCTCACGATCCTGGCTTTGAGCCTCATCCGGCTTGGCTGGCGGTTGACGCACCGCGCCCCGCCGCTGCCCGAGCACATGCCGGCATGGGAGCGCGTCGCCGCGCGTGTGTCGCACTGGCTCTTCTACGCCATCATCATCGTTTATCCGCTGACGGGCTGGCTCTACGTCTCCACCGGCTGGTCGGCGTTCGACAATCACGCCTTCGACGTGCCCACCTTCTATTTCGGCCTCTTCCACGTGCCGCACCTGTTCGGCTTGAACCATGCCAGCGACGCGGCGCGCGCGGGGCTGGCGCATACGATCTTCTTCACGCACGAAAAGCTTGCATGGCTGACGCTCGCCCTGCTGGCCGTACACGTGGCGGCGGCGCTGAAGCACCACTTCTACGATCGCGACGAAGTGCTCGCGCACATGATCCCTGGCCTGAAGCCGCGCAACGCCGCGATCGAGATGGCGCCCGCTTCGCCGGAGCGCCGCAATCTCCTGATCGGCGGCTTCGCCCTGATCGCCGTCGCAGCGCTCGCGCTCATCTTCGCCTGGGCCAATCCGCGCCACGCTTCGACCAGCGCGCCGGCGCCCGTGACGGCCGTTGAAACCACCAGCATCGCCACGACGACGCAAACGACGACGCCCGTCACAACAACCGCCACCAGCACCGCCGCGACAACAACGACGGCCCCGCAGACGCCCGCCGCGCCGCCGGCCTGGACCGTGGACGAGGCGCGTAGCGCCATCAGCTTCGCCAGCGCCGTCTCAGGCGTGAATTTCGACGGCGGCTTCTCCCGCTGGCGCGCCGACATCCGTTTCGATCCCGCCAACCTCGCGCAATCACGCGCCGAGGCGACCATCGAAGCCGGCTCGATCCACACCGGCGACGGTCAGCGCGACGCCGCGCTGCCCAGCGCGGAATGGTTCGATGTCGCGGGACATCCCACCGCGACCTTCCGCGCGACCTCGTTCTCGCATCTCGGCGGCGACCGCTACGAGGCGCATGGGACGCTGACCATCAAGGGCGCCGCGACGCCGGTGCGTCTCCCGTTCACGCTCACCATCGCCGGTGACCGCGCCACCATGCAGGGGCATGTCGTGCTCGACAGGCTGGCGCTCAATCTCGGTAAAGCCTCGTTCCCGGACGACAGCACCGTGGCGCGCGCCGTGACGGTCAATGTCCATGTCGAGGCGACGCGCGCGCAATGAGTGAAGCCTGGCGCGCCGCCGAGATCCTGCGCGCGGGCGGGCTCGTCGCCTTCCCCACCGAGACCGTGTACGGCCTGGGCGCCGACGCGCGTAACCCGCACGCCGTGGCGCGCATCTACGCCGTCAAAGGCCGGCCACGCTTCAATCCCCTGATCGCGCACGTACTCGATCTCGACGCCGCCCGCCTCCATGCGCGCTTACACGAGAAGGCGATCACGCTGGCGGAGCGGTTCTGGCCTGGGCCGCTGACCCTGGTCGCGCCCAGGCTGGCCACGAGCAGCGTGTGCGAACTCGCCTGCGCCGGACTGAGCACGGTCGCCCTGCGCGCGCCGTCGCATCCGATGGCGCGGGAACTGCTCGCCGCGTTCGGCGAGCCGATTGTCGCGCCGAGCGCCAATCGTTCAGGGCATGTCAGCGCCACCACGGCGGAGCATGTGCGCGAAGACATCGGCGACGCCATCGACCTCCTCATGGATGGCGGCCCGAGCAGGCTGGGCCTGGAATCAACCATCGTCGCGATCGGCGACGAGGGCCAAGCGACCTTGTTGCGTCCAGGCGCGATCGGTCGCGCGGAGATCGAAGCGATCACCGGGCCGCTCGCATCGACCTCCGCCAAGATTGAGGCGCCAGGCATGATGGCGAGCCACTATGCGCCGCGCGCCAAGCTCCGGCTCGACGCGGCGACGCCGCGCGAAGGCGAAGCCTATCTCGCCTTCGGGGCGCCGGCGCCGCGCGGCGGCCTCACGCTCTCCGAGACGGGCGATCTCACTGAAGCCGCCGCGCATCTCTATGCGCACCTGCGCGCGCTCGACGCCTTGGGCGCCGAGGTGATCGCGGTGGCGCCGATTCCCAGCCATGGACTTGGCGAAGCTATCCGCGACCGTCTCGCGCGCGCAGCGGCGCCACGTTGAGCTTGTCGCAAGGAAAGCAACCCCTATCCTTGCGCCATGAGCAATCTTTATGAGCGCCTCGCCCAGCGCCTCGGCCCCAAAGGCTATTCCACCGACGCCGAGATCATCGCGCCGCATCTGAAGGAATGGCGCGGGCGCTACGAAGGCGCATCGCCCTTCCTCGCCATGCCCGCGAACACCGATGAGGTCAGCGATCTCGTGAAGCTCTGCGCCGAGACGGGCGCGGCGATCACGCCGCAAGGCGGCAATACCGGCCTCGTCGCCGCGCAAATTCCACAGGGCGAGATCCTGCTTTCGCTCAAGCGCATGAACCGTATCCGCAGTGTGGACCCGGTCGACGATTCGCTGACGGCCGAAGCCGGCGTCGTGCTCAAGAGCGTGCAGAATGCCGCCGCCGAAGCCGATCGGCTCTTCCCTTTGAGTCTCGCCAGCGAAGGCAGCGCGACCATCGGCGGCCTCATCTCCACCAATGCCGGCGGCGTCCACGTGCTGCGCTATGGGATGATGCGCGATCTCGTGTTCGGTCTCGAAGCCGTGCTGCCCGACGGGCGTGTGTGGAGCGGTCTCACCCGCCTGCGAAAGGACAACACCGGCTATGACTTGAAGCAGCTCTTCATCGGCGCCGAAGGCACGCTGGGGATCATCACCGCCGCCAGCCTCAAGCTTTTTCCGCGCCCGCGCGGGCGCGTCACCGTACTGACGGCGCCCCCGACAGCCGACCGCGCGCTCGCCTTGCTGCACCGCGTCAAGGCCGAGACGGGCGCGGTCTCGGCCTTCGAGTTCATGAACCGGCTCTCGGTCGGGCTCACCGCCAAGAATGTCGCTGGAACACGCGACCCGATGCCGGAGGCGCCCTTCATCGTGCTCATCGAGTTCGAATCAGCGCTCGACGAAGGGCTCCGCGGGCGAGTCGAATCGACTCTCGAAGCCGCAATCGAGGCCGGCGAGACCTCCGACGTGCTCATCGCCGAGAGCGACACACAGGCGCATGCTTGGTGGAAGTTGCGCGAGGATCTTTCGGCGGGACATCGCGCCGAAGGCGTGCAGGCGAACCACGACATCAGCGTTCCGGTCTCGCAGATTCCGACCTTCCTCAAGCGGGCCGACGCCGCACTCGAAAAGCTCCTGCCCGGCGCGCGTCTCGTCGCCTTCGGACACATGGGCGACGGCAATCTCCACTACTCGGTGCTTGCGTCCGAGGGCTTCGATGCCGCTCATTTTCCTAGAGAAACCTTGAATGCGGCGGTCAACGAGATTGTCGTGGCGCTGGGTGGTTCGATCTCCGCCGAGCATGG
Organism: Caulobacterales bacterium; assembly: GCA_035548735.1. Lineage (GTDB taxonomy): Bacteria > Pseudomonadota > Alphaproteobacteria > Caulobacterales > Aquidulcibacteraceae > Vitreimonas. The sequence continues at coordinate 16,032 of DASZSK010000002.1, forward strand.
CATCGGGGTCGCTCGGCTCGCCGACTTCAACCGCTTCAAGGACCCCAACGCGATCGCCGTGATGCGCTTGATCAAGGTCGCGCTCGACCCGCAGCGAATCATGAATCCGCGCGCGTTGATCGTGTAATCTTGATCGCGCGTGACGCATGAGTGCGCGTGCTTCGATGTCGCGAATCAATGACGTTCAAGAGGCGCTTCGAAATTTTTTTTTGCGTTTGCGCTCACTCGTGACATGATGATGTCGTCACTGGCGCGCGAACGCCGTCACTCAAGGAGCCAGGGTATGGCTAAGAAAGCGAAGAAGGCAGCTAAGAAGGCTGCGCCGAAGCGTGCGAAGAAGGCCGCGAAGAAGACGACCGCGAAGCGGGCGATGAAGAAGACGACGAAGAAGGCCGCGAAGAAGCGGGCCAAGAAGGCTCGCTCGATGTGAGCCAAAGCGCGCCCTGATCGGGCGCGCATCCAAGACTGGATCAAAAAAGATGCGCGACGCCCCCGGGTGTCGCGCATCTTCCTTATGGGCTTGAGGCGAGGGGCGTCAGCCGCTAGGCGGAAGCCCATGAGCGCCTTCCTCACCATCTTCGTATCCGTCTTCCTGGCTGAACTGGGCGACAAGACCCAGCTCGCGACGGCCCTATTCGCCGGCGAAGGCGAACGACCGCCTTGGCTCGTGTTCGTCGCCTCGGCGTCCGCGCTCGTGCTTTCGACGGCGATCGCCACCGTGGTCGGCGCAAGCTTGCGCGGCTTGTTCGACGGCCCGTGGCTCAAGCTCGCGGCCGGCGCCGGGTTCGTCATCATCGGCGTGCTGACCATCTGGTCTGCGCTGAAACCGGCGTGAATCAAGCGAATCCCACGGATCAAAAGCCCATCGCGGCGGCCGGAATTGTCTGCTTTCGCGGCGATGACGTCTTGCTCATCCGACGCGGCAAGCCGCCCCTGCTCGACCGTTGGTCCATCCCAGGCGGACGCATCGAATGGGGCGAGACCGCGCGCGCGGCCGCGTTGCGCGAACTCAAGGAAGAGACCGGCGTCGAGGCCGAGCTTGTCGGCCTCATCGACGTCGTGGACGCGGTACTGAACCAAAGCGAAGGCGGCGCACCTTGGGGTCATTATGTGTTGATCGACTTCGCCGCGCGCTGGCGCGCCGGCGAGCCGCAGGCCGGCGACGACGCCGCCGAGGCGCGCTTCTTTGCGCCGGCGGAGGTCGCGGAACTCGGTCTCTGGTCCGAGACGCTGCGCATCATCGAAGCCGGACGGGCGATGCTCTAAGCGCGGCTGGGCAGACGCGGGACCACATCGAAGGCGGTCTTGAACAACGCGAGCACGACCAACCCCCACACGGGTTGACCAAGCGCCATCACCAGGAAGCCGCCGCCGAGGATGGTTATGTGAAGTGCTACGATGCGCGGATAGGGCGACGCCATCAGCGCCATCGGCGCCGCGCCCTTCGCTTCGCCCCGCATCAGGAAGAGTGCGAACTGCACGCCTTGCCAGATGACGATCGAGGCGAAGCCGATTGCGATATTGAATGCGCGCGTCTCAAGCACTTGCGCCGTAGCGCCGACATCAACGGCGCCTTTGGTGTCGTGCCCGCTGAACATGCTGACGACGAAGACGCCATGCACGAAGCAGAAGAGCCCATAATGCACGCTGAAGAAGGCGCAGAGCGGAAGCGTCGAGAGCGCGGCGCCAAGCCCGCCCTTGGTCCATGCCGCCGCCAGCATGCTGAGAAGCGTTCGCACGCCGATAACCACGTTTTCCGACCAATAAAGAAAGATCAGTGTGAACACATCCCAGCGCCAGAACAGCACGCCGGCGATGGGAACGAGGTTCAAGGCGATGGCCGCGAAAAGGTCGAAACCGGGCTTTTCCCTGCGCCATGCGGCCATGGCGGAGGTTGTCGCGACGCCGGGGTCCATCCAAATTTCCCCTTTGGCACTTGCCTCAAGGCAAACCTAACCGATTTCTCATAAGCTTCATTGATGGAGGCTCACCCCATGAGCGAACATGACAAGTCCAATGGCGGCCGCCGCGTCCGAGCCATGGCCGCAGAGATCGGCGAAACGGCGCGCGACCAGGCGGAAGCCGCTTTCGAGGCGGCCGTCGAATACGCCGAGGACGGCTTCGACGAGGCCTACGCATTTACAAAGCGTCAACTCCGTGACCGCCCGCTCACCGTGGCCGGCGTCGCGCTCGGCATCGGCTTGCTGATCGGGCTCGCCATCTCCAATGGGCGCCGTTGATGTTTGACCGCGCGGTTTCGTCCGTCGTCGCCGCGGCCGCGGCTTGCGCCGCGGTGGCGGTGGCGGTGGTGGCGGCGGGCTTTGCGCTTTACGCCTTGATGCAGCCGCTTGTCGGCAACGCCGGCGCGGCCGCCATCGTCGCCTTTGTCGCCGCCCTTGTTGTCGGCATCTATGCGCTTATCGCGCATGAACGCGCGAAAGCGGCCGAGCGCGCCGCACGCGACGCGCATGCCGCCCTGCTCGACGCGGTGCCTCAGGCGCTGGGCGGGCTGACGCGCGACCACCCCATGATCGCACTCGCGGTTTCACTGGTCGGCGGCGCAGTGGCGGCGCGTCATCCGCAGCTGACGCGCGACCTGATCGGCCTCCTCGCGGCTTGGGCCAATCGCAGGGCTTAAGACCGGTCTCCGGGTCTAGGCGACTTGGCGCGCTCGTCTTAGCCTTCCCCCTCGCAATCCGTGTCGGGGGAAACGCATGAAAGCTCTTGCAGCTCTGGCGCTGATGGCGCCGCTCGCGGCGTGCGCGACCCTGGCGCGCCACACGACACAAGACTTCCGCGTTGAAAGCGAGCCGGCCGGCGCCACCGTCACCACCAGCAATGGCCTCACCTGCGCGCCGACGCCTTGCACGCTCCACCACGCCAAACGCGAAGCGCGCTTTACGGTGACCGTGACCGCCGACGGCTACGCGCCGGCGACGCAACAGGTGACGCATGAAACTTCGCCAGCGGGCGCGGCAGCGATGGCCGGCACGATCGCATTGCCGGGCGGCCTTGCGCTTTCTCTGATCGATGCGAACTTCGGCGCGACGCAGGATTTGAAGCCAGACCCGCTGCACATCGTGCTGACGCGCCAGGGCGCCCCGACGTCCAGCGACCATTGAACCGCCGCCGGCGCTTTACACTCCGCGGCTGAGCGGGAAAACTCCCCACGAGGCGCGACGCCTGAGGCGTCGTCAGGGAGGTCTCGCATGAAACTCGCCATTGCGGCGCTCACCGCGTTTGCACTCTGCGTCGGCGTTGCTGAGGCGCGCACGTGGCGCATCGAGCCGGGCGCGACCGCCAACCAGGATCTGCAGACCGCGCTCATCGACGCCCATCCCGGCGACACGGTGCGGCTCGCACGCGGGCGTTTCGAACTGACCAGCGGCCTTTCGCTCGACATCGACAACGTCACCATCCGCGGCGAAGGCCAAGACAAAACCATCCTCTCCTTCCGCAACCAGAGCCGCGGCGCCGAAGGCTTGCTCATCACCTCGGACGGCGTCGAACTCCGCGATTTTGCGGTCGAGGATGCGCGCGGCGACGCCATCAAGGCGCGTGACTGCCACGGCATCACCTTCCACGGCGTCCGCGCGGAATGGACCGGCGGCCCGAGCGAGCATAACGGTTCCTACGGGCTCTATCCGGTCAATTGCGACGATGTGCTGATCGAACAATCGATCGCCCGGGGCGCTTCGGACGCCGGAATCTATGTGGGCCAATCGCGCAACATCATCGTTCGCGACTCCACGGCCGAGTACAATGTGGCCGGCATCGAGATCGAAAACAGCTTCAGCGCCGACGTGTTCGGCAACACCGCCACGCACAATGCCGGCGGCATCCTCGTGTTCGATCTGCCGGGCCTGCCGCAGCATGGCGGCCACGCCATCCGGGTGTTCCGCAATCATAGCGTGGCCAACGACACGCGGAACTTCGCGCCCACCGGCAATATCGTCGCCACTGTGCCGACCGGTACGGGCGTCTTGATCATGGCCAATCGCGACGTGCACGTGTTCGAGAACGAGATCGGCGAGAACGGGACCGCCAACGTGATCGTCGCCGCCTACCGGAACGACATCGCCGATGCCAGTTACGATCCGCTGCCGCGCGACATCATGATCCGCAACAACACGTTTGGCCGCTCGGGCTTCGCCCCGGCGGGCGATCTGGCGGGCCTCGCGCAGGCGGGCGTCACGCTGCCCGACGTGCTGTGGGACGGCGCCACCACCTATTTCGCCGGCGGCGCGCCGCATCAGGACATTGTCCGCATCGTCATGAAAGACAATCGCGATGCGCGCGGCGGGATCGGCACGTTCCTCTCGCTCGGCGTGCCGGTGGCGGGCAGCGACCTCTCCGAAGCACAGCCCGACCCGACCTTTCCGCCCGTTTTGGATCTTCCAGAACCCCCGCGCGTGGAGATCCGGCATTGAAGTTTGCGCAAGCCGCGGCCGCGGCGCTGCTCTCGCTTGCGCTCGCCGCCAGCGCGCAAGGCGCGGCGCCGCCGGGCGTGGACCAAGGCGCGGTGATGGCGGAACAGCCGCCGCAGCTGCTGTCAGCTTACCACTTCTTTCGCGACGCTGGCGGGCGCGAGCCCAATGCAGGCGTTACGCTCTACCAGCTGAACACACCGCTATATTCAGACGGCGCGCTGAAATTCCGCTACCTCTATCTGCCGCCGGGAACGCAGGCGCATTACGACGCGACCGACGTGTTCGATTTTCCGGTCGGGGCCGTCCTGATCAAGACGTTCGCTTTCGCGGCCGACATGCGTCAGCCGTCCGAAGACGTGCGCTATCTTGAGACGCGCCTGTTGATCCATCGCGCCAATGGCTGGATCGCGCTTCCTTACGTGTGGAACACTGAGCAGACCGAAGCACGGCTGTCGCCGATCGGCGCTGAACTCTCAGTCGAATTCACCGACGAGAACGGCGAACATGTCGCGCTCGATTGGGCCGTGCCGAACCGCAATCAATGCGCCGGCTGCCACGCTCGGGAAGGCCACAACGCCGTGCTGCCGATCGGACCAACCGCGCGCAATCTCAATCGCGACATCCGATATGCGCCGAACATCGCGCCTGACGCAGGCGGGACAATCCTGACGATCGCCGCGGGCGACAATCAACTCCGTCACTGGGCGAGCATCGGCCTGCTGGACCGCGCACCGGATGACGCGCCCCGCATGGCTGCGGCCTTCGATGCATCAAGCGGAACGCTGGAGCAGCGCGCCCGCGCGTATCTGCAGGTGAATTGCGCGCACTGCCACAATCCGAATGGCCCCGCGCACACCTCCGGGCTTGATCTGCGCGACAGCGACACGACGCCCGCGCAATGGGGCGTGTTGAAACGCCCGGTCGCGGCAGGACGCGGCTCGGCTGATTTCGATTTCGATATTTCGCCGGGGCATCCGGATCAGTCGATCCTGGTCTATCGCATGGCCAGCACCGATCCCGGCACGATGATGCCGGAGCTCGGCCGCTCGCGCGTCGATCAACGCGCCATTGCGCTGATGCGCGACTGGATCGCGCACATGGGCCCCGATGGCCGCGAACAGCCATAGAAAAAGGCCGGGCTCGAGGCCCGGCCTTCACTCCCCGCCCTTGTCAGGCGGTCTGTCTCAGCAGGAGAGCATCGAGCAGCCGACCGGCTTGCTGGCGTGCGCAGCCGTCATCGGCGCAACCGTCGCGGCAGCCATAGCAACCACGGCGAGAACGAGCTTCAGTGTCTTCATGATCAACACCCCTCTTAACCGTACTTATTAACGATCGTGAGCCTGGCGTTAGGAAGTGTTAACGCGCAAGAGGGGAAATTAACGAATTACAGTCGAGTTCCAGTCTGTTCCTATAACTTTTGGTGGTTGCCGCAACGGAATGGAAGGATCAGAGGCCCTCGTAAGCCCGCTGGATCGCCGCCAGATCGATCCTTTTCATTTTCATGACGGCCGCCATAACCCGGTCGCCCCGCGTCTTGTCCTTGAGCAGCTGGTCCCAGCCTTCGTGGATCACCTGCCAGGAGAGGCCGTATTTGTCCTTGAGCCAGCCGCACACGCCGGGCTCGCCCCCGCCGGCCGTCAGCTTTTCCCAATAGGCGTCGATCTCGTCTTGCGACTTGCAGTACACGCAGAGCGAGATCGCCTCGCTGAACTTGAACAGCGGCCCGCCATTGAGCGCGAGATAGTCCTGTCCATCCAGCTCGAACGAGACTGTGAGCACGCCGCCTTCAGGGCCCGGCATGTTCGCTCCGAAGTGCGTGATCGTTTTGATCTTCGAGTTCGGGAAGATCGAGCAGTAGAAGTTGGCCGCCTCTTCCGCCTGGTTGTCGAACCAGAGACACGGCGATGTGCGGGGCATGTGCGTCCTCCTCTTAGGAAAGGCGGCGCTCGATCCAGTGCGTCATGGCGGCGAGCACCGCTTCACGCACCTGCGCATCGGTACGCCCGCTGCGGGCTGGAACGTGAAAGGAATGGTCAGCGTGCTCGAACAGATCGAGCTGAGCGCGAGCGCCAAGCGCATGCACCACCGGCTCAAGCAGATCGAGCGAGGCCAGCTCGTCACGCGCGCCCTGCAGAAACAGCATGGGGATGAGCACTTCAGCGAGGTGATCGGCGCGATCGATGGATGGCTTGCCCGCTGGGTGCAAGGGAAATCCAAGGAAGATGAGCCCGCGCACGCCGGGCAGCGCGTGCTCGGCCTGCGCCTGCGACGTCATGCGTCCGCCGAAGGAGCGCCCGCCGGCGAACAGCGGCAAGTCGGTCTTCGCCGCTTCGGCGACCGCCGCGCGCACGGCGGCATGCGCCACCTTCGGCGGATCGGGCCGCTTCGAGCCGCGCTCCATGTACGGGAACTGATAGCGCAACGTGGCGACGCCCCGATCCGCGAGCCCTTCTGCGATCTCGGTCATCGCGCGATGGGTCATGCCGGCGCCCGCGCCATGCGCAAACACGTAGAGCGCACGCGCCTTCGCCGGCTGCATCAGCAGCGCCGACACGGTCGTGCCCACGTCGATCGCGAGCGTGAGCTTTTGAGGTTCGGTCATCCCCCGCATCAGATACGCCTCCTTCCGATCCGGTCCAGGACAAAGCCGATGCGGCGCGCGCCCGCGCATGCTAAGCCCGCGCCATGGCCGACGCCCATATCATCCGCATCGACGACGCGCGCGCGCAGGTGCGCGTCGGCGTGCCCGACCCCGAGCGCGCGCAGCCGCAGGAAGTGCGCATCTCGGTGGCGCTTTGTCTGACCGAGCCGCCGGATTATCAGGCGCACGATCGCATCGGCGCTACCGTCGATTACGACCGCATCATCGGCTTCATCCGCAACGATCTTTCGGCCTCGGCGCATCTGATCGAGACGCTTGCCGAGCGCGTCGCCGCGCATTGTTTAAGTCTCTCGCCGCGCGCGCGCTGGGTCGAAGTTACTGTGAAGAAGCCGTCCGTGCTGAGCGGCGACGGGCTGGTCTCCGTCAGCATCCGGAGAGAAGCATGAGTTGGGCGCTCGTCACCGGCGCGGCGCATCGGCTCGGCCGCGGCGTCGCGCTCGATCTTGCGCGAGCGGGCTGGAGCGTCGCCATCCATCACCGCGACTCCGCCGATGCGGCCGAAGCTGTCGCCAAGGAAGCGCGTCAGCACGGCGTCGAAGCGGCCGTGTTGCAGGCCGATCTGTTCGACAGCAAGGCCGCCGCCGATCTGATCGCGGCGACCACGCAGCTTGCGCCGCCCGGAGACTTCAAGGCGCTGGTGAATTGCGCGGCGATCTTCGAGCATGACGACATCAGCTCGCTCGAAGAGGAGCGCTTTTTCCGCCACATGGAGATCAATGCGCTGGCGCCGTCGCTGCTCTCGCGCGATTATGCGGCGGCTCTGCCGTTCGACGCACAGGGCGTCGTGGTGAACTTCCTCGATTTCAAATTGGCGAGCCCCTACCCGGATCATTTCTCTTATACGCTCTCGAAATATGCGCTCGCAGGCGCGACGGAATTGCTGGCGCGTGCGCTGGCGCCCAAAGTGCGCGTCAATGCGGTTGCGCCCGGCTATGTGCTTGCCGCACCCGGCCAGGACGAAGGCGATTATCGCCGCCTGCATGACGACACGCCCTTGAAGCGCGGGCCAACGCCGGAAGACGTCGCGCACGCGGTGCGCTTCCTGGTGGAGAACCCCGCGGTCACCGGACAGACCGTGTTCGTCGATGGCGGGCGGCGCTTCCGCAGCTTCGACCGCGACATGGCGTTCATGTGAGCGAGCAGTTTCCACTTCAACTTCTGGTTGAGCGACGTTCCCGCAGCTGATAAGATCGGCAATGGGAGGAACGCCGATGAGCGACGAAGAAAAAATCGAATGGCGGGTCGGCGCCGAAGGGCGCTCGTGCACCCTGATCAAGATGGAGCCTGTAGGAGCGCAAGGCTGGCGCGCGACGGTGCGGTGTCCGGACGGCTCAACCAAGTCCGCGGAAGCAGCGAACCAGAACGAAGCAAAGGTGCTTGCCTGCATGGAGTGTGAGTGAGCGCCGCCGCGCTGATCGCGTGACGCCCGTCACGGCAAGAAGGTGAGCGATCTCTTAGCTTCCACTCATCGGTTCGATGGTCGAGCCGATGAAGACAAGGAAGCCAGTCATGCCGAGCTTTTATTCGATCCTCGCCGCCGTGGTCGTGTTCACGCCGTTCGCGTACGCCGTTCTGCAGCAAGCCGCGCAAATCGTCTGAGAAAACGCGAAACGCCAGAACGGGAATACCCAATGCCGAGAGAACGAGGCTGAAGGGCGCTGGGCGACCAGCGCCCTTTTTAATGTGGATCATGTTCTTGCTTTGTTCTCTTTGTAGGATTACTCTCCCAGCGCATGGAGAAGAATCCCCTACATGGTCGCGGCGCGCGCACGAATGCGAGCGGCCGCTACGAGCGCTTCGCACGCGAGGCGTTCGACGACGGCTGGAGCGCCGATGAGATGAGCCCGCTCGACACCATCGTCACCATGGAAGCGGCGAAATCGATCATCGCCCGCAATCAGAGCCCTGACATTTCTTTCGACCAGTCGATCAACCCATACCGGGGCTGCGAGCATGGCTGCATCTACTGTTACGCACGCCCCAACCACGCCTATGTCGGCTTGTCTCCGGGCCTGGACTTCGAAACCAAGCTGTTCGTAAAGGCGAACGCCGCCGAGTTGCTGGAACAGGAATTCTCCAAGCCGAGCTATCGTCCGCGCACCATCATGATGGGCGGCGTCACCGACATCTATCAGCCAGTTGAACGCGGTTATGGCGTGACGCGCTCAATCCTCGAAGTGATGCTGAAATGGAAGCATCCGGTGGCGATGATCACCAAGTCGCAGCTGGTGCTGCGGGACATCGATCTGATCGCGGCGCTGGCCGAACGCGGGCTGGCGAAAGTGGCGGTGTCGGTGACGACGCTCGATCGCCGCATCGCCCGCGTGATGGAGCCGCGGGCCGCTGCGCCGCACCGGCGCATCGAAGCGATCCGCGCGCTCTCCGAGGCCGGCGTGCCGACCACGGTGATGACGGCGCCCATCATCCCCGCGCTCAATGACAGCGAGATCGAAGCGATCCTCGAAGAAGCGGCGAAAGCGGGCGCACGCGAAGCGGGCTATGTGGTTCTTAGGCTGCCGCTCGAGATCAAGGACCTGTTTCGCGAATGGCTCGAAACGCATTTCCCGAACCGGGCCACGCGCGTCATGAGCATCGTCCGCTCAATGCGCGGCGGGCGCGACTACGATCCCGAATGGGGCAAGCGGCAAAAGGGCGAAGGCCCGTACGCCAAGCTGATCGCCAACCGCTTCAACGCGGCATGCCGTAGGCTTGGCCTCAACACCGAGCGCAGCGTCTTGGATCACACGCAATTTGTTCGACCGTTGGGTTTGGGGGATCAGCCTGATTTGTTTTCGGAGCCCGCCGATCCCCGCATTGGCGGCCAGCGGCAAGTTCAAGGTCCGTAAACGGCGCCCCGCGATGTTTGCACTTGCCCTTCGAACGATTGCAGTTATGGCTCCCGGGCCCGCCGCCGCGCGGCGTCCCGGGAATGGGTGGAGACCATCGTCATGCGCCAACCCGGCAAACACGCCCTCGCCTTCATCTTCATCACCGTGCTGATCGACACGATCGGCTTCGGGATCGTGCTGCCAGTGATGCCAGACCTCATTGTTTCGATGACCGGCAAGCCGGTCGCCGATGCGACGCTGATCGCCGGCTTCCTGCTGACGACGTACGCGCTGACGCAATTCGTCTGTGGGCCGGTGATGGGCAATCTGTCGGATCGTTTTGGACGTCGCCCGGTGCTGGTCGCTTCGCTCGCCGCGTTCAGCTTCGATTATTTGCTGATGGGTTTCGCGCCGACGCTCGGCTGGCTGTTTCTTGGACGCGCGATCGCCGGCGTGGCCGGCGCCGTCTATTCGCCGGCGATGGCCTACATCGCCGACATCACGCCGCCCGAAAAGCGCGCGCAAAGTTTCGGCGTCATGGGCGCGGCGTTCGGCGTCGGCTTCGTGCTCGGGCCAGCCCTCGGCGGCGTGCTGGGCGGCCTCGGTCCGCGCGCGCCCTTCTTTGCCGCCGCCGCGCTCGCCGCGATCAACTTCCTCTATGGCGTGATCGTCTTGCCGGAGAGCTTGCCGGCGGAGCGCCGTCGCGCTTTCGATTGGACGCGCGCCAATCCGCTCGGGACGCTGATGGCTCTTAGACGCTATGGCGCCGTGGTCGCGCTCGCCGGCGGCATGTTCCTGTGGCAGCTCGCGCACCAAGTGTATCCCGCGACCTGGGCTTTCTTCGCCAAGATCCGGTTCAATTGGGAGCCTTGGCAAATCGGCGCAACGCTCGCTTACACAGGCATCATGATGGCGTTCGTGCAGGGCTTTTTGACCGGCAAGATCGTCCCCAAGATCGGCGAATATCGCGCCGCCCTCGTCGGCATGACGTGCGGTACGGCGGCCTTTTTGAGTTACGTGTTCGCGACCGAGACCTGGATGATTTACACGATCATGACTCTGGGCGCGCTGCAGGCGCTCGCTTATCCCGCGCTCAACGCCATCATGTCGAAGCAGGTGCCGCCGACCGAGCAGGGCGAATTGCAAGGCGGCGTTGCAAGCATGATGAGCCTGTCCATGATCTTTGGGCCCTTCATCATGACCCAGGCGCTGGGGCGATTTTCCGCGCCGGGCGCGCCGATCTATTTTCCCGGGGCGGCGTTTCTATTGGCCGCGGCGCTCGGGCTTGTGGCGCTTTTCATTGTTTTCCGGGCCGCGCGCGGCGCCACGGCGCGCGCGAGTGCGTTGCCCACGGAGGCCGCTCCCAGCTAAGCTCGCGCCCCAAATTGGAGGATTGGCCCCATGCGTCTCGATAACCAGAGAGAGTCGAGCAATTTCGAGGATCGCGGCCGCGGCGCCGGCGGCGCCAGCATGGGGGGATTGGGCGCCTATGCGCTGTTCGGCATTTTCCGCATGTTGGGTCTTCGCGGCATCATCATTGTTCTGCTGATCATCGGCGGCATCTATTTCTTTGCACCCAACACCTTCCATTCGCTGTTCGGCGGCGCCGGCGGCGGCGGCCAGCAAGTGGCGGGTCAAGGCAGCGTGTGCGCGACGCAAGCGCAGGCATGCGACTTTGCGCGTAAGATCCTCGCTTCGACGGAAGACGTCTGGCACGAACAATTCCGCTCCGGCCGCTTGCCGCGCTACGGCGCACCGCTTCCGGGCGACTACAGCGACCCCACCCTGGTCGTCTATCAGGACAATGTGTCCACCGGGTGCGGCGACGCTTCTTCGTCCATCGGTCCGTTTTATTGTCCGAACGACAACAAGCTCTATCTCGACCCCTCCTTCTATCAGGTGATGGCTGACCGCCTGCACGCGCCCGGCGATTTCGCGCAAGCTTATGTCATCGCGCACGAGGTCGGACACCACGTGCAGAACCTGATCGGCGCGACCGATGCAGGCCCGCAGGAATCGCAGAACGAACATTCCGTGCGCATCGAGTTGCAGGCCGATTGCTTCGCCGGCGTTTGGGGCCACACCGCCGCGCCGACGCTCGCCATCGACGACGCCGATCTGCGCGAAGCCTTGAACGCCGCGCACCAGATCGGCGACGACGCGCTGCAGCAAGGCGCGCAAGGCCATGTCGACCCGAACCAGTTCACGCATGGCACCAGCGCGCAGCGCATGCGCTGGTTCCGCCGCGGCTTCGATTCAGGCGACGCGCGCCAGTGCGACACGATGCAAGGGCGCTATCAGGATTTGTGAGCGCGCGATTGCGAGCTCACATCCGCTCCGGCACTTCGATCCCGAGCAAGTCCAGCGTCAGCGTGAGCTGCTTCAGCGTCGCTTGCGCGAGCGCGAGACGCGAGGCGCGCACCACGCCTTCGGACGGCAGGATCGGGCAATGCTGGTAGAAGCCGGAAAACGCCCCTGCCAGCGCGTAGGCGTGTTCGGCGAGGAAATGCGGTGCGCGCTTCTCGACGGCTGAATCGATCGCGCCATCGAATGCATCGAGCGCCAGCGCCAACGCACGTTCTGCGGGTTCGCCGACCGCGATCGCGCCGGCCTTCACGCCCTGTTCGTCGGCTTTGCGCAGGATGCTTTTGATCCGCACCGCCTGATAGAGAAGATAAGGCCCGGTCTTGCCCTCGAAGCTCATGAAGCGGTCGAGATCGAACACGTAGGAGGTTCCGCGGAAATTGGAGAGATCGGCGAACTTGATCGCCGCGATCGCCACTTTGTGGGCGACGTCCTCGAACTCGTCCTTGGAGAAATCCGCGCCGATATCGGCCTCACGCAATCGCGCGCGCGCCTTCTCTTCAGCTTGGCCAATCAGATCCTGCAGTTTCAGCACGCCGCCGGCGCGGGTCTTGAACGGCTTGCCGTCGGCGCCGTTCATGGTGCCAAAACCGATATGTTGCAACGCCTCGCGCTTGGCGTAGCCGGCGCGATCGGCCGCGCGGAACACCTGCTCGAAGTGATCGGCCTGACGCTGATCGACAACGTAGAGATAAAGGTCCGGCGAGAAATCGCGCGCGCGCTGCACGATTGTGGCGAGATCGGTCGTGCCGTACATCGCCGAGCCCTCGGACGAAACCACCAGCAGCGGGTCCGGGCTTTCGACCTCGACCACCGTGCCGTCGTCGAGCTTCTTCTTTTTCGTCTCGCCGGGCTTGGCGACGCGGAGGATGCGCGCGCCCTGGTCGGTTTCGAGCAAGCACTTCGCATCGAGATCGGCGATCATGTCCGGGATCAGCGGATCGGCGTCGCTCTCACCGAGCCAAAGATCGAAATCGACGCCCAAGGCATGAAAATCGCGTTTCTGCGCGGCCATCGACACGTCGTGCATGGCTTTCCAGATCGTGCGATGCGGCTCGGCGCCCGATTGCAACGCCGCCGTCGCCTTGCGCGCGCGGTCGCGGAACGCCTCATCCGAACGCGCGCGCGCCGCCGCTTCGGGATAGGCGGTTTCGAGATAGTCAAGCGTCAGCGCCTTGAGGCGCGCGTCCAGTCTGGCCGCATCGCCGAAGCCGCCGAGCTGATCTTCGATGGCGCAAATCATCAGCCCCATCTGGAAGCCCCAGTCACCGAAATGCGCGTCGCCCCACACCTGATTGCCGCGAAAGCGGAAGATGCGTTTGATGCTCTCGCCGATGATCGAGGCGCGCAAATGCCCAACATGCATGCCCTTGGCGACGTTGGGGCCGCCATAATCGACGATGACGCGTTGCGGCGTTTCAACGGCGCTCGCGCCGGCGCGCGAATCGTCGGCGATGGCCTGCGCGCGCTGCGACAGCGCTTGCGGCGTCACCGTGTAATTGAGAAAGCCCGGCCCTGCGATGGTGGGCTTGGACGCCAGCGCGTCAGCGCTCCATTTCGCCGCGGCCTCGGCTGCGATCTCCTGCGGCTTCCTGCCCACGGCCTTCGCCGCCGCAAGCGCGCCATTGCACTGGAACTCCCCTAAGTCCGGGCGGTCGGAACGGCGCACCTCGGCAAAACGTGCTTCGAGGCCGAGGCTCGCGAACACCTGCCGGTTCGCCGCCGTGAGTTGATGCGCCAAGTCCTTCATGCGCGGGGGATGGGGTCTCGGGGCCGGTTCGTCAAGGCGTGCGAAGACCGTAACCGAGAGAGGTGCGCCTCGTCAGTTGCTCGAAGCGTTGGCGTTCGTGCCGGCATCGATGCGGAAGCGCTTGCCGGCGCGGTTGAACGCAAGCTGCTGCGGCGAAAGATCGAAACCCACCAGCACTTCGAAATTCTCGCCCGACGTATCGGCTTGCGCGCGCGGGATGACGATATGGTTGATCTCTTCCGTGTGGTTCACCACCGACTGACCGGGGCGGAAAGCGATGTCGACGTCGAAATATTGCTTCTCGATCGGGGCGCGGTCGCGTCGCGCCACCGCCACCCAATAACGATAGACCTTGTGCTCCGACGTCGCCGCGGGGCCGCGGCCGAACGACATGTCGATCGAGATCGACATGGTGATCGGGTCGCTCTCGATATAGCGGCAGAGGCCGTGCACGCCTTCCATCTCGCCGGTGAAGTTGATGTTGGCGTAGCGTTCCTGATCCGGCGCGGCGAATTCCACGACGCGCGAGGCGTCATAGAGGACGCCCATGAGCGGGCATGGTCCGACATTCTGGCGGTTGTCGCGGCCAGTCATGCGCTCGAAGAAATTGGGCCGGTCGTTGGCTTGCGCCTCGTCATGCGTAGGGCCGCCGCCTGGCAGCTCCACGGTGCGGCCGTTTCCGTGCGCACACGCGCCAAGGGACAGCGCGCCAAGCGCAAGGGCAGCGGCGTACAGGAGCTTCATTCTGGCCTCGTTTCCCCGCCAACGGGACGCGGACGACGCGTCCGCCTCTCACCCGCCCGTTTCCGGCAGCGTCGTGATAGCTTAGAGCCCGTCTGCGCCGCAATAATGGCGGGCGCCCCGACTGACAGTTAGACCCTACGCCCCATGCCCATCTCGGAAAAACCCCCGATTACAATCCTGTTGGCCGCGCCTCGGGGGTTCTGCGCCGGGGTCGACCGGGCCATTCAGATCGTCGAACAGGCGCTCCGGAAGTGGGGCCGGCCGGTCTATGTGCGCCATGAGATCGTCCACAACCGCCACGTGGTGGAGCGGCTGGAGGCTATGGGGGCGGTGTTCGTGGAGGAGCTGGACGACTGCCCGGCCGACCGCCCGGTGATCTTTTCCGCCCACGGGGTGCCCAAGGCGGTGCCGGCCGAGGCGGCGCGGCGGCGTATGATCTATGTCGACGCCACCTGCCCGCTTGTCTCCAAGGTGCATGTGGAGGCCGAGCGGCTGCACGGC
>DASZSK010000003.1:0-4229 GCA_035548735.1 Caulobacterales bacterium
TGGGGAAGTGCTGCTTCCGGCCGAGCGGGGGCCGGGGGGGCGGTCTCGGCTTGGGTCGTACCGGCGACCGGGGCGGGCGTTCCGGCAGTTGCCGGTGTGGGCGGCTGGATGGCGCTCTGGGTTTGAGCGGCGGCAGGAGCCAGCGTCGTCACAGGCGGCGGGGCGGTGACCGGCTGGGCCGTGTTGGCAATCTCGGCCGGAACCGGGGCGACCGGCGGAGGGGCTTCGGAGCTGACCGCCTTTACCACCAGATAAATGCCGAAAATGAGCAAGGCCACAAAGGCAATCGCGATGATCTGCCAGCCTTGCGGGAGCTTGCGCTCGCCAGGGTCGATATAAGGCGTCAGATGCGCGCCTTCGGCACGGCCCGCGATCTCTTCCTTGAAGCGTTCGAGATATTCCTGGGCATCGAGGCCCAGATAGGTCGCGTAGGAGCGCACGAAACCGACGGCATAGGTGCGGCCCGGCAGAGCTTCCAGCCGGTCCTCCTCCAGCGCTTCGAGATGGTCCTTGCGGATTTTGAGGGTGCTCGAAACGGTGGCGAGATCATCGCCGAGGCGCAGACGGGCGGCGCGCAAATCCTGCCCCACCGTGCCCAGCGGGGCATCGCTTTCGCCGGAGATTTCCCGCAAATGCAGGCGGCGCTTGTCGCCCCCCGCACCGTCGTCCATCGTGAAACGCGTGACCTTGGTCATGCCGAAGCAATAGCCGCTTCGTGCGGTCACTTCCAGCACCGCGCGACGTTATTTCAGCACGATCCCGCGTTCGGCGGCGAAGGCGGAAAGCCGTGTGCGCAGCGAATGGTCCGTGCGCCCGCAGAGCTTCTCCACGAACTCGGTCACCTCGCCCGCATGCATGGAGCGGATCATCGCCTTGATCGGGCCGATCTGGCTCGGCTGCATGGAAAGCGTTCGAAGGCCGGAGCCGATCAGCGCCATCGCATCGAGCGGCTTGCCCGCCATTTCTCCGCACAGCGAAAGCTCGCCGCCGCCGCCCGCTTCGGCAGCACTTTTGACGATCAGGCGGATCAAGGTGAGCGCCGCCGGGTTCAGCGGATCGTACCGCCGGGCGACTCGCGGATTGGTGCGATCCACCGCGAAGACGAACTGGAAGAGATCGTTCGAACCGATGGAGACAAAATCGGCGGAGCGCATGATCTGCGGCAGCATGAAGGCGAGCGCAGGCACTTCGAGCATGGCGCCCACCAGAACCTGACGCGGCTGGGGACGCGACAACAGACGGGCGCGTTCGATTTCACGATCAATCAGCGCACGCGCCTGATTGAATTCGGCCACGTCGCTGACGAGCGGAAGCAATACGCGCAAGGTCGAGCCTGCGGCTGCGGTTAGCAAAGCGCGTATCTGGTAGCGAAGGAGCGCGGGCCTATCGAGCGCAATGCGCAGCGCGCGCCAGCCGAGCGCGGGATTTTCTTCGCGTTCCCAACGCGCATAGGGCAACACCTTGTCGCCGCCGAGATCGAGCGTGCGGAAGACCACCGGCTTGTCGCCCGCCGCTTCGAGCACCTGTTTGTAGAACGCGATCTGATCGGACAGGCGCGGCATCGTCTCGCCGATCATAAATTGCAGTTCGGTGCGGAACAGGCCGATGCCGTCGGCGCCGGATTCCTCCAGATGCGGCATGTCGAGCATCAGCCCGGCATTCATCATCAATTTGATCGGTATGCCGTCTTTGGTGACAGCGGGGAGGTCGCGCAACTGCGCGAATTGGGCCACGCGGTTGGCGCGCAAGGCGCGCTTGGCTTCGAACGACGAAACGACGTTCGCCATCGGGCGCAGATAGACTTCGCCTGCATCGCCGTCGACGGCGATAAGATCGCCGTTGCGCGCAGCATCGGTTACACCTTCCGCCGAACCGACAAGCGGCACGTTCAGCGAACGCGCGACGATGGCGACGTGCGAGGTGGAGGCCGCGTCTTCCAACACGAGCGCCACCAATTTGCCACGTCCATAGTCGACGAGATCGGCGGGGCCCAGCGCGCGTGCAACCAGCACCGCGTCTTCCGGCAATTCGGAAGCGCCCTGCTCTTCTCCCGTCAAATGACGCAACAGGCGGCGGGCGAGATCGTCGAGATCGTGCGCGCGTTCGCGCAGGATCGGATCGCCCAGACGCGCCACGCGCAGGCGCATGTCGTCCTGTACGCGCTCGACGGCGGCTTCCGCGGTGAGGCCGGTGGCGATGGCGTCGCGCATGCGCTGACGCCAGCCCTGGTCATAGGCGAACAGGCGATAGGCTTCGATGACCTCGCGGCCTTCGCCCGTCAGGTCGAGTTCGCTGGAATCGAGCATGTGATCGACGGAGTCGCGCATCGCGCCGATGGCGGCTTCCAGTCGGACCAATTCGGCTTGCGGATTTTCCGCAATCATCTTCTCGATCTTCACGCGCGGCTCGTGCAGCACGACGTGCCCGACGGCCACGCCTTCGGACAAGCCTTCGCCGTGGAACACCAGCGGGCGGTCGACGCGAAGTTCGGGTTCGTCGAGTTCGGCGATATCGAACAAACCGCCCTGCGCCACCACTTCGGCCAGCACCATGGCGACGGTTTGCAGCGCTTCGACTTCTTCTTCGGCGTAAAGCCGCGCGGCCTTGTTCTGCACGGTGAGCACGCCGAACACCTGTCCGCCGCGCACGATGGGCACGCCGAGAAACGCCTTGAACGGATCTTCGCCGGTTTCCGGGCGATAGGAGAAATGCGGATCGGACGGCGCGTCGGACAAATTCACTGCTTCGCCCGTTTCGGCGACGAGACCGACGAGGCCCTCGCCTTCCTTCAGGCGCGTGCGGTGAACGGCTTCGGGATTGAGACCTTCGGTGGCGAACAGTTCCAGCACGCTGCCTGCGCGCCGGAGATAGATCGAACACACTTCCGCGACCATGTTGGACGCGATGACGCTGACGAGTTTGTCGAGGCGCGTCTGGGCGCTGGCGCGCTCGGCCATGATCTCGCGCAGGCGGCGCAGAAGAATGCGCGGTCCACCGGCCGAGACAGGGGGCATCAGCTACCTTCCATCCTATGCAGCATCCAGCTCGTAAGCGGAATGCAACGCACGCACGGCGAGTTCAACATATTCCTCGTCGATCAGCACGCTGACTTTGATTTCCGACGTCGAGATCACCTGAATGTTGATGCCCTTGTCGGACAGCGTGCGGAACATGGTTTGCGCGACGCCGGGATGGGCGCGCATGCCGATGCCGATGATCGACACTTTGGCAACCGTCGCATCCGAGGTGACGTCCTTGTAACCGATGGCAGGTGCGGCTGCTTCGATGGCGGCCATGGCGCGCGGAAATTCGCTACGCGAGCAGGTGAAGGTGAGATCGGTCTTGCGCCCGTCGGGCGAGACATTCTGCACGATCATGTCGACGTTGATGCCTGCATCGGCCAACGGTCCGAAGATCGCGGCGGCAACGCCGGGCTGATCGGAAATGCGATGGAGCGTGATCTTCGCCTCGTCTCGGCTATAGGCAATGCCGGTGACCGGTTTCTTTTCCACGATGTCTTCCTCGTCACAGAGAAGGGTGCCGCCTCTTGCGGCATCGAATGTCGAAAGCACGCGCACGGGCACGCGATGGAGCATCGCGATTTCCACCGAACGCGTTTGCAGAACTTTTGCGCCGAGCGATGCCATCTCCAGCATTTCCTCAAACGCGATCTTTTCCAGACGGCGCGCTTTTGGAACGATGCGCGGGTCGGTGGTGTAAACGCCATCGACGTCAGTGTAGATGTCGCAACGATCCGCTTTCAGCGCGGCGGCGACGGCGACGGCGCTGGTATCCGAACCACCCCGCCCTAACGTGGTGATGCGATTGTCCGGCGCGATGCCCTGGAAACCCGCGACGACCGCAACCTGTCCTTGCTCCAGACGTTCGTTGATCTGGCGCGGCTTGAAGGATTCGATCATCGCTTCGGCATCGACGGCTTCGATGCGCGCCGAGCCGTGCATCGACGATGTCTTCATCGGAATCTGCCAGCCGAGCCATGAGCGCGCGCTTACGCCGATGGCGCCCAGCGCCACCGCCGTCAGGCCCGCCGTGATCTGTTCGCCGGCGGCAACCACCACGTCATATTCGCGCGCGTCGTGCAGCGGCGACAGCTCGCGCACCCAGCCGACCAGCTTGTTGGTCTCCCCCGCCATGGCGGACACCACCACGGCCACCTGGTTGCCCCGGTCGACCTCGCCCTTC
This sequence comes from Caulobacterales bacterium, assembly GCA_035548735.1. Taxonomy (GTDB): domain Bacteria; phylum Pseudomonadota; class Alphaproteobacteria; order Caulobacterales; family Aquidulcibacteraceae; genus Vitreimonas. Next base: position 4,204 of record DASZSK010000003.1, read on the forward strand.
ACCAGTTGGGCGACGTGGCGGATACG
>DASZSK010000004.1:0-46231 GCA_035548735.1 Caulobacterales bacterium
ATTGTCGTCGGTGCCGACCGAGCGGATGAGGCACGCAACCGCGCCCTTGGCTTGCGCCATCGGCGCACAGCGCCCGCGCTTGGCGACAGCGACGCCGTAGCCCGAACCATCCTGCGTGCGCGTCATGCGCTCATCGATGAAAACGATCTTGCCGCGCACGCTTTCATCCGGCGCCGCTTGCAGCGCCGCCATCGAGGGAAAGCGCACGACCTCGGCTTCGAGCCCGCCCGGCGGCGTCGCGGCCGAACCGCCAAGCGCCGCGACAACGAAACGCTGATGGTTCGGCGCGGTCATCTCCGCTTGTTCGACGGTGGCGTCCCAGCCGGGAATCGTGAATGGCTCAATGCGCGGATTGGCGAAGCCCTGCGCGCGCAGCATGGCGATGGCCCAATCGCGGGCGCGCGCTTCGGCTTCCGAGCCGGCTTCGCGCGGGCCGACGCGGCTGACCAAATCTTGCACGATGTCATACGCGTTATCGCTTGCGAGCGCGGCTTCGCGCAGACGATCAAGCGTGCGCTGAACTTCCGGCGAGATGGGCGCCGGCGTGACCGGCGCTTCCTGCGCGAACGCCGGCGCGGCGAATGCAAGCACGGCAGCGGTCAGGATGAAACGCAATCCCCTCACAAGACCCCCGTTTCGCGCGACCGCGCGCGCCATTGCTCTTTGGTCTGTCCGTAGAGATCAACCTTGAAGGCGTCAAACGGCTGCGGCAACGGGACGTTCGTGCGCTGACGCGTTGAGCCAAGGCGTGTTGCAAGCGCGATCGACGGCGCGTTCTCCGCATCGATGCAGTGGATCACGCTCTCCCAGCCCAGATTGTCGAACGCCCAATCGATCGCCGCGCACGCGCCCTCGTAAGCAAGGCCCTTGCCTTGCGCGGAGCGCATGACGCCCCAGCCGACTTCGTCGCCCGGCCAGCCGCCTTCCTTGCCGCCCGGACGCCACGGCCCGAGCCGGCCGATCCAGCGCCCGCTCTCCTTCTCGATCACCGAGAACATGCCGTAACCGAGGATGGCCCACGAACCGGCCATGGTGGCCACTTGCCGCCAGGCGGCGTCGCGCGGCTGCACGCCGCCGATGAAGCGCATGGTGTCTTCTTCCGCGCACATCTCAGCCCAGCCGTCGAAATCTTCGTGCAGCGGCGGGCGCAGGATCAGGCGCGCGGTTTCAAGCGTGGGGCCGGTCATGCACCCGATATAGCGACCTCAGGCCGGGGCCGCAGCCCTCTTGAAGAAGACCGTAACGATCGATGCGATGAACGTCGCCATGCCGAGCATAATCATCAGCCCGCCGGGCGTGAGGAAGGCGTCAGCCCCGGGCTGACTGCTCAGCGCCTTGATGAGGCCCGGAATGAAGACGACGACCCCCGCAGCCGAAAGCGCAAAGTTCACCCACGACAAGATCTTCGGCCGTGCGGCGCCGGCGAGCGCGTAGAAGCCGCCCATCAGCGAGAGCGTCACCCAGCCGAGTAGATTCAAATGCGCATGCGCATGCGCCATCGTGAAGTCTTCGTGCGTGCCCATGTATGCGCCCCAGATCATCCCGGTGAGCCCGCAACAGGCGCCGACGAAAAAGAACGCGAGCGATACGCGCGGCATGGATTGTCCCCCGACCCGTTTTTGTTTGGTCGGAAATCAAACAGGGCGCGAGAGAGAGTCAAGCGCGCAACGCCGCGTTGGCGACTACGCCCTTGAGATCACAGCTGCCGTCGCGTCAGCGCGAGAGCGTAAGCTCGTAGCCACGTTCGACCTCGGTCACGCGGACATGAATACGGCCGATAACGCCATCCATCGACACCATATTGCTCCGCCTTGCTAGGCCGGACTCTTCACCATCTGTACGCAGATCGAGCACGCGGCCATTGGCGGCGACACAGTCGTGAATCTGGTACGCGTACGCATTGAAGAACTCGTGCGATGTATGATTCAGCACGATTGGGCAGTAACGCATCCACCTCGGATCGCCGTTGTGTTCGCATTCGACGCTGAAAATTGCGCCCGGAATATCAATCGAACGATAAGCGCTTTTCGTCGTCTCGCCGGGTCGCACCTGTGCGACGACATCCTTTAGCGCCGCGCAGACGGCGTCTTCAGGGGCCACTGGGGGCGAAGCGCAAGCCGCCGAGATCAACCCGGCGGCAGCAAGCGCAACGCAACCTCGAACGTTCACCCGCCGACGCTCGGATCAATCGCTTTGCACGCATCGATCAGGCCCTTCACGGCGTTGACGCTGTGGTCGAAGCCGGCGCGTTCGGCCGGATCGAGTTCGATCTCGACGATGCGCTCGACGCCGCCTTTGCCGATCACGCACGGCACGCCGACATAAATGTCGCTCAGGCCGTACTGGCCGGAGAGATGCGCGGCGCAGGGCAGCAGGCGCTTCTTGTCCCGGAGATAGCTCTTCGCCATCTGGATCGCGCTTTCGGCCGGCGCGTAGAAGGCAGAGCCCGTCTTCAAGAGGCCGACGATCTCGGCGCCGCCGTCGCGGGTGCGCTGAACGATCTGGTCGAGCTTCTCTTGGCTGGTCCAGCCCATCTTCACGAGGTCCGGCAGCGGAATGCCAGCGACGGTGGAGTAACGCGTCAGCGGCACCATGGTGTCGCCGTGGCCGCCCAGCACGAAGGCGCTCACGTCTTCGACAGAGACCTTGAATTCCTCGGCCAGGAAGTAGCGGAAGCGCGCGCTGTCCAGAACGCCGGCCATGCCGACGACTTTCTGCGGCGGCAGCTTGGAGAATTGGCGGAGCGCCCACACCATGGCGTCGAGAGGATTAGTCACGACGATGACGAATGCGTTTGGCGCATGCTGAGCGATCCCCTCGCCCACCGCCTTCATGACCTTGAGATTGATGCCCAGGAGATCGTCGCGGCTCATGCCCGGCTTGCGCGGTACGCCGGCGGTGACGATGCAGACATCCGCGCCGGCGATGGCGGCATAATCATTCGCGCCCTTGAGCGCAGCGTCCTTGCCGAAAACCGGCGACGCCTCGGCGATGTCGAGGCCCTTGCCCTGCGGCACGCCTTCAACGACGTCGAACAAAATGATGTCCCCAAGCTCCTCGCGCGCGGCGATGTGCGCCAGCGTGCCCCCGATCATGCCGGAACCGATAAGGGCGATCTTGCTGCGAGCCATGGGGCGTTGCTCCGAAAAGGGCGGGAAATTGCGCCGGTGGTCTAGCGCCGCGCCGCCGACCTCGCAACCGGGCCGCCCTGCGGCCTGTGGTTCAGGCTATTTCTTCAGCGATGGCGGCGCGCACGCTCTCCCGCTCGCCCATGCGGCGGCGATGATCGGCGACCTTCGGGAAGCTGGCGGGATCAACGCCGTCCAGCTCCATCCATTGCGCCAGCGTGAAGAGGTAGGGATCGCAGATCGAGTAGCGTTCGCCCAGCACCCACGGGCCCTTGAACATCGCGCGCTCAACCAGACCAAACGCATCGGCGACCGATTGCGGGACTTTGCGCTGCATGGCGGCGATGGCTTCCGGTTCGTCCGCCCAGCGATAGCCGCGCACCCGGTGCGCGTGCGCGACATGCAGCGTTGAGCAGAGAAAGGCGTTGAACGCCTGCGCCTCGGCGAACGCGAACGCATCGTTCAGCGGCGCAAGCTGCGCCGCCGGAAACGACTGCGCGATGAAGGCGAGGATGGCTGGCGTCTCCGTCAGCACGCCGCGCTCGGTGACGAGGCTCGGCACCCTGCCCTTCGGGTTGACGGCGAGGTATTCCTCGCTCCGCTGTTCGGTGCGCGCGAAGTCGACGCGTCGCAATTCGTATTCGGCGCCGGCGTCCTTCAGCGCAATGTGCGGAGCGAGGGCGCAGGTGTTGGGTGCGAAGTGGAGCGTGAGCATGCTCAGCGCTTCACACAGATCAGCAGCCCGTCGCCGATGCTGGTCATCGCCGCATGCACGCGCGGATCGCTCTTGGCTTTCTGCGCCAGCGCCCGCAGCGCCACCGTGCTGGGCTCGTTGTTGCGCGGATCGGCGACATCGCCGTCCCACAGCATGTTGTCGAACAGCATGACGCCGCCCGGCCGCAGCAGTGCGAGCCCGCGCTCGTAATAGGCGTCGTAGCCAGGCTTGTCGGCGTCGACGAAGCCGTAATCGTATGTGCCGGCTTCGCCCGCAGCGATCTTGTGATCGAGCGTTTCCAGCGCCGGCGCGAGCTTCAGATCGACGATGTCCTCGACATTGGCCTCGCGCCAATAGCCGCGTGCGATTTTTGTCCACTCCTCGGATATGTCGCACGCCAGGAGATGCGCGTCGCGGCCATGCCGCTCCTGCATCGCGAGCGCGACGACGGTCGAGGAATAGCCGGTGAACACGCCCACCTCGAACGCACGGCGCGCCGCGAGCATGCGCGCGAGGAGCGCCATGAACGCCCCCTGCTCCGGGCTGATCTGCATGTTCGCGTCGGGCAGGCGCGCAGTGTCGGCGCGACAGCGTGCGAGCGCTGGATGTTCAGGCGGATTGGTCGCCGCGAGATAGGCGATCAATTCAGGCGTCAGCGAAATTGAACTCGACATGCGCCCTATCTAGGCGAGCCGACGCAGTTCTTCCACCAAGTCCGGCTTCTCCCACGAGAAGCCGCCTTCATTGTCCGGCGTTCGCCCGAAGTGACCGTACGCGGCGGTGCGCGCATAGATCGGTCGATTGAGTCCGAGATGCATGCGGATGGCGCGCGGCGTGCAGCCATTGATCAGCTCCGGCAGCGCCTTCTCGAGCTTCGCCGGATCGATCGTGTCGGCGCCGTGCAGGTCGACGTAGAAGCTGGTCGGCGTCGCGACGCCGATCGCATAGGAGATTTGAATCGTGCAGCGCTGTGCGAGACCCGCGGCGACGACGTTCTTCGCCAGGTAGCGGCACGCATAAGCGGCGGAACGATCCACCTTGGTCGGGTCCTTGCCGGAGAAGGCGCCGCCGCCGTGCGGCGCCGCGCCGCCATAGGTATCGACGATGATCTTGCGCCCCGTGAGTCCGGTGTCGCCATCGGGACCGCCGATCTCGAACTTGCCGGTCGGGTTGACGTGCCACTCGGTCTTCTTGGTGATGAGACCGTCGGGAAACACCGAGCGCACATACGGCTCGATCAGATCGCGCATGCCCTTCTTGGTGTAGGCTTTGTCGCCCAGCCGCTTGGCGTGCTGGTGGCTGACGACGATGGCGACGACTTCGACCGGCGCGCCGTTTTCGTAGCGCAGCGTCACCTGGCTTTTCGCATCAGGCTCGAGTTCAGGGCGCTCGCCGGAATGGCGCGCATCGGCCAGACGCTTCAGGATATTGTGCGAATATTGCAGCGTCGCCGGCATCAATTCCGGCGTTTCCGCGCAGGCATAACCGAACATAATCCCTTGATCGCCCGCGCCTTCGTCCTTCTTCTCGGTGGCGTCCACGCCCTGCGCGATGTGCGCGGATTGGCCATGCAGGTAGCAGGCGTATTTCGCCTTCTCCCAGTGAAAGCCCTTCTGCTCGTAACCGATGTCCTTCACCGCCGCGCGCACCTTCGGCTGCAGGCTGGCGATGATGTCTTTCGTGAACGCCTTGTTGGCGGCTTTGTCGCCGCCCTTCTTGCCGGCCCGCACCTCGCCGGCGAGGATGATGCGGTTCGTCGTGACCATGGTCTCGCACGCAACGCGCGCTTCGGCGTCCTCGGCGAGGAAGGCGTCGACCACGGTGTCAGAGATGCGGTCGGCCACCTTGTCGGGATGACCTTCGGACACGCTTTCGCTGGTGAAGACGTAATTGCTGCGGCTCAAGGCGGTTCTCCGACCAAAAAAACGGACCGCCTCTCTTAGGGAGAGCGGTCCGTCCGTGCAATCGAGAACTCAGCCTACGGGCGAGTGGTCCCTAGTTCTTTTTCGCCTTTTCGGCCTCTTCGTCGGCCAGGGCGCGGACCAACTCGACCACCCGACGGCGCACCTTGATGCTCTTGATCGAAGCGAACAGGCTCATCAGCTGGGTGCCTTCCGGCGTCGCCAGCGCGTCGTGAATGAATCCCGTTTCCTCTTCGGCCACGCCGCCGCGCGCACGCGCAGGCGACAAACCCTCGAAGAAGCGCGCGATCGACATGTCGAGCGCCGCGGAGATATCGAACAGGCGCGAAGCCGCGATGCGGTTCACGCCCTTCTCGTACTTTTGCACTTGCTGAAACGTCACGCCCAACACTTCGGCGAGGCGCTCCTGACTCATGCCGATTTCGAGTCGTCTGGTGCGCACGCGTTGCCCTAGACGGCGATCAATCGCATTCGCCGCACGCTCGTCATTCATAATGTCTGTTTACTCCGAAAAATCGCCGGGACAGGCGCGAACCTCAAAACCGCAATGAGCGCCACCAGAAGTGGAATCAATAAAACACCCCAAACTGCGTATGGAGTTGGTGGCAAAGAGGGAGGAAGTTGGGCTTCAGCAGCTTCACCATGTTGGTGCGTTTCTCGCACGACGCGCCCGAATGAATCAATGATCCCCGACACGCCGCCAGATGCCGCACGCGCCATCGGCAAGCCTTCTTCAATCGCGCGATATCGTGCCGCCGCGTAATGTTGGTACGGGCCTGTGCCATTGCCAAACCACGCGTCATTGCTGACGGAAATGATCCATCCCGGCCGCTCATCACCACGCGGAATCATTCCTGGGAAGATCGCTTCGTAGCAAATCAGAATGACCGCCGGCGGCGCGTCAGGCACGACGAGGCGTGTCGGTGGACGCCCTGGTGTAAAGCCCGCGCCGATCTGCTGAAGCGGCGCAATGTTGAAGCGGCTGAATACAGACCAGAGCGGAATAAACTCGCCGAACGGCACCAATCTATGTTTGTCGTACACCTGAGTCATGTCGATGCGCGCATGCCCCGACACGCCGTCGATGATGACCGCCGAATTGTAGTGAACGATGCGATCGCGCTGCAGCTCACGCCGCGTCACGCCCATCACCAGCGCGCGATCGCCAAGCCCCTGCCCGATCGCATCGAGAAACGCCTGGTTCTCCAATGTGTAGAAATTCACCACCGGAATCGCGCCTTCCGGCCAGATGACGACTTGTGCCCGGCTATCTTCCGGCGAACCGCTGACGCGCAGATAGCGATCGAGCACGCGCCATTCCTGATCGGGATGGTCTTGCCACTTTTCCGCTTGGCTCAAACCAGAATCGGCGACGCGCACGATTGGAGCCGCGCCGGGCGCTTCCACCGGCGCATGCGAGAGACGTTGCGCGCCCCAGCCCCAAATCAAGCCAAGCACCAGCGCTGCGATCACGGTAGGCGCAAATCGACGACCTGCGCTCAATTGTCCATCCGCAATCACCGCCGGCGCTGCGGAGATCAGCAGTGTGATGGCGGAAAGCCCGTAGATGCCGACGATTGATGCAAGCTGCGAGACCGGCTCGCCAGGCGTCCATACATAACCCGGCAAGATCCACGGAAAGCCGCCGAACAGATGCCCGCGCAGCCATTCGCTCGCGAAGGCTGCGAGCGCGAAGCCGGCGATGCGTCTTGGGTCTGGCGTCCAGATCAAAGCTGCGATCACACCGCCAAGACCCCAGAACAACGCCAACCCGCCAGCGAGTGCGAGCCAGCTTGGGATGGCGAACGCGCCGAAAACGTCGGAATCCACCGCAAAGGCGGACATCACCCAGTAGAGACCGCTCAGGAAATGCCCGAAGCCAAACCACCAGAGCGTGGCGAAGCCGCAGGACAGACGCGCCCACCAGCCGCGCCCGCGGACGCCGACCATGCCGGCGTCCAACAGCCAGACAACAAGTGTTACGGCGATGACGAAAGCAGGCGTGAACTGAAACGGCGCGTGTCCAAGCGTGGCGATGCAGCCGGCGAACAAGGCAAGCGCATAACGCCGCCAACGCGGCTGCGCAGCGAACCACGCTTCAATCCGCGACCGGGGCGCCTGCGGCTGGGCCGTCGTCAACATGCCCGCTCCATGCTGGGGAACGCTGCGTTGGACCTTGCGCCGGCCCGCGCGTCAAGCTTTGCGCGCGCGCGGCTTTTCAGCGCGTAGCTGGATTTCCTCCGCCACCTGCGGCGTCGCCGATGGCGCGGCGCGGCGGACGCGGAGGCGTTTGACGCGCCGGGGATCAGCATCGAGCACTTCGATGTCAAATCCTGCCGGATGGCGCAGGATTTCGCCGCGCTGCGGCACACGCCCGGCCAGCGCCACCGCCAGCCCGGCGGCGGTGTCGAACTCGCCTTCGTGCTCGGGCAACGCCAGGCTCGCCTCCAGCATTGCTTCGAGCTTGTCGATCGCCGCACGGCCGTCGGCCTCGAAGGCGCCGATCGGACGCTCGAGGATCAACGGCGCATCGACATCATGTTCGTCCTCGATCTCGCCGACGATCTGCTCGACGAGGTCCTCCATCGAGACGAGGCCGTCGGTGCCGCCATATTCGTCGACGACAAGCGCAAGATGGATGCGGCTCGACTGCATCTTCAGGAACAGCGTCGACAACGACATCGACGGCGGCACGAACAGGATGTCGCGTTTGATGCGCGCGATCAGGCGATCGGAAAACTTCGCTTGCGGTTCGCCCTCCTCCGCCGGCGCCAGCAGCGCCATCACGTCGCGCACGTGCACGAGGCCCATCGGGTCGTCGAGCGTCTCGCGATAGACCGGCAAACGCGAATGCTGACTGTCGGAGAAGATGCGCGCGGCTTCGCCCAGTGTGGCCGACACTTCGACGCCGACGATATCCGCACGCGGACGCATCACGTCGCTCACCTTCAGGCGGTCGAAGCGCGCCGCTTTCAGGATCATGTCCTTCTGCGCTTCCTGCATCGGCTGGCCGCTCTGCTCGCGCTCGTCGAGCGCTTCGGCGACATCGGCCGCCGCGCCGTGCAGTCTCAGCAGGCGGCGCAGCCGGCGAAACAGATTGCGCCTTCGCGAAGAGGATTCAGAAGGGTCGTCGGCGTCGCTCATGTGAGCGTCAAAATCCTTCACGCGTATGGATCGTCGATTCCGATCGAACGCAATATAGCGGTTTCGCGCGCTTCCATCACTTGGGCGTCGGCGTCGTTGACGTGATCATAGCCGACCAGATGCAGAAAGCCATGCACCACCAGATGCGCGGCGTGGGCGCCGAAACTTTTCCCCTGAAATTGCGCTTCCGCCGCGATGGTTTCGGCGGCGAGAGCAATATCGCCCAGGAAGCCGTCGGCGGGCGGCGCCGGTGGAAACGACAAGACGTTGGTCGGCCCGTCCTTGCCGCGGAACTCGTGATTCAACGCGGCGATCGCCGCGTCATCGCCCAACAGCAGCGACACCGTGCCCTTGACGTTCTCATTGACCGCCGCGGCCGCCAGCGCTTCGGCCAACCTGTCTTGGTGACCGCGCCAGAGCTCGGAACCGCCGACGATATCCACTTCCAGATCAGCCACGGCCGCCCTCGTCGCGATGATAAGCTTCCACGATGTGCGCCACGAGACGATGACGCACGACATCCTGCGCGGCGAAACGGATCACTTCGACGCCCGGCAAATCCTCCAGAATCGCAATCGCGTGCGCGAGGCCCGATTGATCGCTACGCGGCAAATCGATCTGCGAGGGATCGCCCGTCACCACCATGCGCGAACCTTCGCCCAAGCGCGTCAGCACCATCTTCATCTGCGGAATGGTCGCGTTCTGCGCCTCATCGACGATGACGAAGGCATTGGTCAGCGTGCGCCCGCGCATGAAGGCGAGCGGCGCCACCTCGATGGTGCGGCGTTCGCGGCGCGCCTTCAAATCGGTCTCGCTCATCTGCGAGCGGAACGCGTCCCAGATGGGCTGCAGATAAGGATCGACCTTCTCGGCCAGATCGCCGGGCAAATAGCCGAGCTTTTCACCGGCTTCGACGGCCGGGCGCGTGACGATGATGCGGTCGAAGCGCTCCTGCTTCAGCGCTTCCACCGCAGCGGCGACGGCGAGAAACGTCTTGCCCGTGCCGGCCGGGCCTACGCCGAAAATGAGATCGAGCGCTTCGTCGCGCAGCGCCTCGACATAATGCACTTGGCGCGGCGTGCGCAGCACCAGCCCGCCGACTTGCGGCAACGTCATCGGCCCTTGTTGTTCGCGCGGGCCTTCCGAGAATGAAATCGCCGCCAGCACCTCCCCTTCGCGCACGCGCCCTTTGCGGCGTGCGAGATCGGCCAGCGCGTCAACGATGCGCTGCACGCGCTCGATATCGGCGGCGCCGTCCGGGCGCGCGCGCACGGTGAGCTGATCGCCCTGAGCGTCGAGCGTCACGCGATAGGCGGGCGCGCCGCGCGGCGCGCTCGTATCGCGGAACGCTTCCTGGATGTGCGCCAGATGGCGATGCAGCGGGCCGAACACGGCCTGCGCGACGCCGGGATCGGTCAGCGTGATGATCCGCATCAGGCCGCCGTCCTTTTGTGTGGTTGTCACGCCGCCTCCGATGCGCACTCAACGCGCGCGGCCGTAAGCGAGTTCTGCGACGCGGCTGTGACGCGCACCGACACGATGTCGCCCTCCCGCGCGGTTTCGTCCTCGAAGTGCGCGGCCTGCAGGTATGGCGTGCGGCCGTGCTTCTGCCCCGGCTTGCGGCCTTTGCCGGAAACGAGCACCGGCAGCGTGCGACCGATCTGCGCTTCGTTGAAGGCGCGCTGCTGCGCGGAAAGGAGGTCCTGCAAGCGGGCCAGCCGCTCGGCCTTCACCGCTTCCTCGATCTGCCCCAGCATCGCCGCCGCGGGCGTGCCGGGTCGGGGCGAATATTTGAACGAGAAGGCCGACGCGAAGCCCACGTCGCGCGCGAGCGCCATGGTCGCTTCGAAATCTTTTTCCGTCTCGCCTGGGAAGCCGACGATGAAATCGGTCGAGAGCGCAATATCCGGGCACGCCGCCCGCAGCTTGTCCACGATGCGCATATAGTGCGCGCGATCATGCTTGCGATTCATCGCCTTCAGCACGCGGTCCGATCCCGCCTGCACCGGCAGGTGCAGGTAGGGCATGAGCTTCGCTTCTTCGCCATGCAGCGCGATCAGCGCGTCCGTCATCTCCAGCGGATGCGAGGTGGTGTAGCGCAGGCGCTGCACGCCATCGATGCGGGCCATGGCTTGCAGCAGCGCGGTGAAATCGCCGCCATCGCCGTGATAAGCGTTGACGTTCTGCCCTAGCAGCGTGATCTCGCGCACGCCCTGCGCCGCAAGCGCGCGCGCTTCGGCCAGCACGTCGGCCATCGGCCGCGAATATTCCGCGCCGCGCGTGTACGGCACGACGCAGAAGGTGCAGAACTTGTCGCAGCCTTCCTGGATCGACAGAAACGCGGTCACGCCGTCGGCGGCGCGCGCCGGCAGCGCGTCAAACTTTTCCTGCGCGTCGAAATCGGCGGCCAAGCGTTCGCCGGTCTTGCGCGCGGCGCGCGCGATCAGCTCCGGCAGCTTGTGATAGGCCTGCGGGCCGACGACGAGATCAACCGCCGGGGCGCGCGCCATGATCTCCTCGCCTTCCGCCTGCGCCACGCAGCCGGCGATGACGATTTTCATATCCCGCCCTTCGCCGCGGCGACGCTCCTTGTGTGCGCGCAATCGGCCAATCTCGGAATAGACCTTCTCGGTCGCCTTCTCGCGGATATGGCATGTGTTGAGGACGACCATGTCGGCGTCGTCCGGCCGCGCCACCGGCGCATAGCCCAGCGGCGCCAGAACGTCCCGCATCCGCTCGGAATCGTAGACGTTCATCTGGCAGCCATAGGTTTCGATATAGAGCCCCTTGGGGCCCGGTCGGCCTTGGTCCGCCATAATCCATCTCAGAGGCGCTTGGGCGCCGGTTGAAGCGCCCGATCTAGGCTTCCGAGGCGGCGTCATCAAGCCGCAAGGCTAATGCTTGCCTGGCTTGGCCGCCTTGTCGTCCAGCGGCACGCCGTAAAGCTCCAGCCGGTGATCGACCAGCCGGAAGCCCAGCCTGCGGGCGATTTCCTGCTGCAGCCGCTCGATCTCGGGATCGGTGAACTCGATCACTTTCCCGGATTTCATGTCGATCAGATGGTCGTGGTGGGTTTCCGGAGCCTCTTCGTAGCGCGAACGTCCGTCCCGGAAATCGTGACGCTCAAGGATGCCCGCCTCTTCGAACAGCCGCACCGTCCGATACACGGTGGCGATCGAGATGCCGGAATCGACGGCGGCGGCGCGGCGATGCAATTCTTCGACATCAGGATGATCCCGCGACGTCGACAGCACGCGGGCGATGACCTTGCGCTGCTCGGTCATGCGCATGCCCTTCTCGATACACAGCTTTTCAATGCGATCCATGCGCCACCTGCGTTCGCGACGCAGCAAAACTATGCGCTCGCGACAGCGGTGTCCACCATACGGTCAGAACAAGGGGCGCGGCAGCTCGCGGCGCAGCACGAGCGCGTCCACACGCCCATCGTCGCGATGATAATAAGCAATTCGCCGGCCCACTTCGGCGAAGCCGAACTTGGCGTAAAGCGCGCGCGCCGGCGCATTGTCTTCGGCGACATCGAGCAGCATGGCGCCGGCGCCGCGCAACAGAGCCGCTGCGCAGGCGGCGTTGATCAAAGCCGTTCCGACACCCTTGAAGCGCTCGCGCGGCGTGACCGCGAGCGTGAGGATTTCGGCTTCGCCCGCCGCGCTCCAAGCTAGAATGAAGCCCTGCGGCTGCAGCTCCGACGCCATGATCGCGAACGCCGCCGGATTTTCGAGCAGCTTGGCGATTTCGCTGGCGCCCCATGGCGGGTCGAAGGCGCGCGCATGCAACGCCGCCATTGCGCCAGCAGACTCTGGGCCGACTTCGGCGATCATGCGCGCTCCGCCGGCAGCTTGGCGCCGTGGCCGCGCAGATAAAGCGGGTCGGGTCGGTATTGATCCGGATCAAGCGCGGCGGCGCGACGCGCCAGCGCTGCGACATCGGGCGCGGCGCCCGGGCCAATCCGCGTAAACGCCCCGCCATTCGCCGCACGCATCAAGACGCCCTCCGCCTCGTCCCGCTCGACGGCGCACGGCGCAAGCACCGGCGCGCCATCGCAATAGAGCGCGACATAGACAGCGCCTTGCGTCTCGATCATGGCGGCGCGAAGGCCGGCCTCTCCTTCCTGGAGCGCCAACGCTTCAAGCGTGGACATTCCGACACAGGGCTTGTCCAGCGCCAGCGCCATGGCGCGCGCAAAGGAAAGGCCGACGCGCACGCCGGTGAATGAGCCGGGGCCCGTGGTCACGGCGATGCGGTCGATGTCGGCGAAGCGCGCGCCGGCGACGGCGGCCACTTCACCGACCATCGGCGCGAGACGCTCCGCCTGGCCACGCGCCATGCGCTCACTCGTGTGCGCCAGCACGACGCCGTCGCGCACGAGTGCGACCGAGCAGGCGTCGAGCGCCGTGTCGATGGCGAGGATCAGCATGCGGGACAACACTCAGCGGCTGCGATGCGCCCGCACACCATGCACGCTCAGAGCACCTGCTCCACCCGGTTCACTTCCGGGACGTAGTGGCGGAGCATGTTTTCGATGCCTTGCTTCAAGGTCATGGTCGACGACGGGCAGCCAGCACATGCGCCGCGCATATTGAGGCGCACCACGCCTTCATCGTGATCCCAGGAATGGAAGGTGATGTCGCCGCCGTCGCGGGCCACGGCAGGGCGGACGCGCGCCTCGATGATTTCCTTGATCTCGCGGACGATGTCGGCGGCTTCGCCTTCATAAGCAATGTCCGCTTCGTCCTCGCCGCCCGCCTCCGCCAGGATCGGCTTGCCGGCGGTAAAATGATCCATCACGGCGGCCAAGACGTGCGGCTTGAGGTGCGGCCACTCGATGTCGGCCGCCTTCGTCACGGTGAGGAAATCGCCGCCCAGATAGACGCGCTCAACGCCGTCGATGGCGAACAGCGCCAACGCCAGCGGCGAAGCCGCCGCCGTCTCCGCACTCGGAAAGTCGCGGCTGCCCCCGCCCAGCACGTCCCGTCCGGGAATGAACTTCAGAGTCTGCGGGTTGGGCGTGGATTCCGTCTGGATGAACATGGGCCTTGAGGTGGCCCCATGGGCGCTGGCGGTCAAGCCGGGGGCGTGGGTTCGCTCGGCACCGGCAGCGCCAGGCTGCGCACCTCGTCCTTGCTGAGCCAGCCCGGCACCACCAGCACCGGCACGGCGCGACCGCCTAGGCCGCCCTTAGCGAGCGAAGCGACCAGCGGGCCCGGTCCGCCCGGACCATGCGCGGCGGCCAGCACCACCAATTTGATGGCCGGGTCCGCCTCAAGCAGCTTGCGGATCTCCGGACGCAGCTCGCCCTCGATGAGGATCGGCTCGGCCGTCACGCCCGACTCCGCCCAGACCTCGGCGGCGAAGCGCTGCGTCAGGCTCTCGGCCGCAGCCTGCGCCTGACGGCGCATTTCCTCGGAAATCGACGCCCAGGGGGCGGGATCGGACGGCTCGATGACGCGCAGCATCACGATCCGCCAACCCGCGGTCTTGGCGAGAAGGGATGCGTAGGTCAGCGCGGCCGGGAATTCGGGGCTCTCGTCGGCGATGACCAGGCAGGCGAAGCCGCTCATGGCCGCGATGCTGACCGAATCCCCGGCCGCCTTCAAGGCGCCCAGGCGAAAGCCAGTTGCGTCGGCGCCGCGTTCCCGAACATCAGGCTCAAGCCGATCAGGCAAAAGCCGGCTGCGAGAACCGTCGCGCCGTAGAAGCGAAGCGTCGTCACCTCTCGCGCCTTGACCATCCAAGTGCGCTGAAAGCGGCTGAGATTCCGATAGCCGCGACGCCAGTGCAAAAATCCGCGCGCGCGGAACGTCATCAGCGCGCCGAACGCAATCATCAGAAACGCTGCGACCAGAACCATGGCGGGCGTCCTTGGGCCCCAGCCATCATGCGACATAGATCGCCGCGGGCGGCCGTCCAGACCAAGCTAGCGCCAGAAACCCACAATCCGGCGCACTTCGTCCATGATCGGCGCGGCGATGTCGCGGGCGCGCTCAGCGCCGTCGCGCAGAATGGCGTCGAGCGAAGCCGGATCGGCATTCAGACGGCGCACTTCGGCGGCGATCGGCGAAAGGTGCTGCACCAGCACGTCGGCGAGTGCAGGTTTGAACACGCCAAACCCCTTGCCGCCGAAGTCCCGCAACACGTCGGCGGCGCTGATGCCCGCGGTCGCCGCATAAATGCCGACCAGATTCTCGACCTCCGGCCGCCCGGCCAGCCCCTCCACCGTCTCCGGCAGCGGGTTGGGATCGGTGGTGGCGCGCTTGATCTTGTTGGCGATGGCGTCCGCGTCGTCGGTCAGATTGATGCGCGCCTGATCCGAAGGATCGGACTTCGACATTTTCTTCGACCCGTCGCGCAAGCTCATGATGCGTGCGCCCGGCCCCTGAATCAGCGGCTCAGGCAGCGGGAAAAAGTCCGGCGCGTTGAAGTCGTTGTTGAACTTCTGGGCGATGTCGCGTGACAGCTCGAGATGCTGCTTCTGGTCTTCGCCCACCGGCACGTGCGTGGCCTTGTAGAGCAAAATGTCGGCGGCTTGCAGCACCGGATAGTCGAACAGCCCGACGCTCATGCGTTCGGCGTGCTTGCCCGCCTTATCCTTGAACTGCGTCATGCGCTCGAGCCAGCCCATGCGCGCCACGCAATTGAACACCCAGGTCAGTTCATTGTGCTCGCGCACGGCCGATTGCACGAAGATGATCGAGTGCTTCGGATCGACGCCGGCGGCGATATAGGCGGCGGCGACATCGCGCGTGCGGTTCACCAATTCCTTCGAGTCGAAGTCGGCGGTGATCGCGTGCAGATCGACGACGCAATAGATGCAATCGTAGCTTTCCTGCAGCGCGACGAACTTCTTGAGGGCGCCGAGATAATTGCCGAGATGCAGGCCGTTCGTGGGCTGCATGCCGGAGAAGACGCGTTGCGGGCCGGTATAGGTCGGCGGCGATGAGTCGGACATGGATGGTGCTTCCTGAGTGGATGAAACGCGAAGCCGTTACGCCTGGATCAGGCGTCCAGAGGCGGCCGGCGCCATCGCGTCGAGAGGTTCAGCAAGCACATGCCGCCCGCTTAGCCGAGCCCGCCCTGCTCTTCAAGCTCACTCGACCGCTGGGGGCGGCGTTTCGCCCGGCGCGGCCTTCGGCGGACGCCGCAGCGCAGTGCGCACATCGGCCATCGTGAGGCCGCCGAAGGCGAACAGCACGAGCGGATAAAGCGCCGCGCCCACCGCGCAAACCGCGAGCACGGTGATCTCCTTGGCGCCCAGCCCGTCCAGGTGGAAATGAGCCAGCGGCGCTTCGAGATGCGTGCGGTAGAGCGAAGCGGCGTACAGCAGCCCGCCCATGAACAGGCTCGCCGCGAGAGCCCGGACGATCTTCGACCATGTCGCTGCGCCGATCGAATAATGATCGCGCTTGCTGAGCGTCATCACCATCTGCACGACATTCACCCAGGAGGCGATCGCCGTCGCCGCGGCGATGCCGGAGAAGCCGATCAGCCGGAACAAGGCGATGCCGAGGCCGATATTGATCGCCACGGAAATGAGCGCAAAGCGCATCGGCGTCTTGGTGTCCTGGCGCGCGAAGAAGGCGGTCTGCAGGATGCGATTGAGCACGAAGGCGGGCGTGCCCAAGCCGTAATAGAAAAGCGCCGAGCCGGTTTGAATCGCGTCGTAGACGGTGAACTCGCCGCGCCGCCAGATGCCATCGATCAGCCACGTCGGGATCGCCATCAGCGCCGCAGCAGCGGGAAGCGTCAGCGCCAGGCAGAACACGAGCGCGCCGTCCATCGCGTCCTGCGCGCCCTTGTGGTCGCCGGCATGCACCGTCCGCGACAGCCGCGGCAGCAAAGCGACGCCCACAGCCACGCCGATCAAACTCAGCGGCAGTTGATAAAGACGGTCGGCGGTGGCGAGCCATGAGCGCGCGCCGGCGATCTCGGAAGCGAGAATGCCGGAAATGAAAATGTTGACCTGCGTCGCGCTCGCCGAAATCGAGCCCGGCACGGCGAGCGCGATGAGCTGCTTGATCTCAGGCGTGAGGCGCGGCCAGCGCCACGTCACTTTGGCGCCCGACTTGTTGACGCCCCACCACAGGAGGCCCGCTTGTGAAACGCCGGCGACGATGATGGCCCAGGTCGCCGCCAGCGCCGCGTCGCGCGGCCCATGCGTCGGAATGACGGCGAGGAGGATACAGAGGTTGAGGAGCGTCGGGTGAACGCTGGAGACGATGAACCGCCCTCTCGCGTTCAACACGCCCGAGAGGTGCGCGGCGATCGCCATGCACGGCAAGTACGGCATCGAGATCTGCGTGAGCAGAATGGCGAGCTTGAACTTGTCG
This sequence comes from Caulobacterales bacterium, assembly GCA_035548735.1. Taxonomy (GTDB): domain Bacteria; phylum Pseudomonadota; class Alphaproteobacteria; order Caulobacterales; family Aquidulcibacteraceae; genus Vitreimonas. The sequence goes on from DASZSK010000004.1 coordinate 17,255, forward strand.
GGATCCGAGGCGTAGCCCGGATTAATGATATACATCAGCCATGGCATCGCCAGCTGCGCGGCGATGGTGATGACAAGGGTCGCCGCGGCGAGCGTCGCCATGGCGTCGGCGGCGAGAATGTCGGCGGTCTCTTCGCCGTCACGCTCCAGCGATTTGGAATAAGCGGGCACGAAGGCCGACGCGAAGGCGCCTTCGGCGAAGATGCGGCGGAAAAGATTGGGGAACGAAAACGCGGTGTTGTACGCGTCCGCTTCGATATGCGCGGAGGCGCCGAAGCGCGCTGTGATCACCAGATCGCGCGCCAGCCCCATGAAGCGGCTGACCAAGGTCAGCCCCGAATAGATCATGGACGAGCGGATGAGCCCCCCGCTCTTCGGCTTTTCCTTGATCGCTTCTGCGGCCGGAGAATCGGTGGTCACGGCAGCGCTTCTCCTCCGGCGTTCCGTACTGGTCAAGGCGGCTGGATCAGCGCGCGGTTGACGCGCGCGCGACGGCCAAGGGCTGCTTGGCCGGATCGGCCGGCGCCTCGGGCTCCGCCGCGCGCAAGACCTGTTCCAACTCCGCGCGGATGGCGGCGATTCGACGCGCTTCGCGGATTTGTCCGCCCGCCGGCTCCTGCACGTAGAAGACGTCGGACACGCGTTCACCATGACTTTCGATGTGCGCGCTGACGATCGACGCCTTCGCTTCGGCGAACACGTGCGCGAGCTCCGCGAGCAAGCCCGGCCGGTCGCGCCCGGAAGCTTCGATCACCGTCGCTTGCGGCGTCACGTCATTGTCGGCGCGCACCCACGGCTCGATCGCGAAGGCGGCGGTGCGGCGCGAGGGCGCCTTCACCGGCGGGATCGGATGATCGGTCAACGCGGCGCGACGCACGCGCTGAATCAGACCCTGCAGCACGTCCTCGTCATCCATGCCGAACGGCTTGCGCTCGGTCGTCTGGATCGAGAACACGTCGAAAGCGACGCCGTCGCGCGTGGTGTGCACGCGCGCATCGGCGATATCGGCGCCTGAGGCGGAGATCGCCGAGGCGATGCTGGCGAACAGACCCGGCCTATCGTTCGCGTAAACCATCAGCTCGGTGACGCCTTGCGACATGCGGGGGCGCGCCGCCACGTGCGGCGCCTGTTTGCTGCGCCGCGCCGTCAGCACTTCGCGCGCATGCCAGAGTAGCGCTTCGGAATCGTGCGACAGCCAGTAGCCGTCTTCCAGCGTCTCGAGCCAATCGTCCAGGACGCCGTCTTCGGGCCGGCCGATCTCGATGAGCAGGCGCTTCTTCGCTTCGCTTGCAAGCTGCGCCAAACGCTCGCGCACGCCCTCCTCGTCGGAGCGGCCGCCGTGGAACGCCGCTTCGGTGAGCCGATAAAGATCGCGCAACAGCTGGCCTTTCCAGCCGTTCCATACGCCCGGGCCGACGGCGCGGATGTCGGCGACGGTCAACACCAACAACAGACGCAGGCGCTCCAGCGAGCCGACCTCGAGCGCGAATTGCGCCACCGTGCGCGGATCGCCGATGTCGCGCCGCTGCGCCACGTCGCTCATCAGCAAGTGATGCCGCACCAGCCAGCCGACCAGCTCGACCTCCTCCTCCGGCAGGCCAAGCCGCTCGCAGGCGGCGCGCGCGGATTTTTCCCCCTCGATCTGCTGATCGCCGGCGCCTTTGCCGGTGTCGTGCAACAGCATCGCCAGATAAAGCGCGCGGCGATTGATGATCTTGGGAAAGATCTCCGTCGACAGCGGATGGTCGACATTGCGCCGGCCTTTCTCGATGTCGGAGATGTAATCGACGGCGTTCAGCGTGTGCTCGTCCACCGTGAAGTGGTGGTACATGTTGAACTGCATCTGCGCGACGATGCGCCCGAATTCCGGCAGGAAGCGCCCGAGGACGCCGGCCTCGTTCATCAGCCTGAGCGCTGCGGCCGGATGATGCGTCGACGTGACGACGTTAAGGAACGCCGCACGCGCCTGCGGATCGCGCCGCACCGCGGGCGTGATGCGCTTCAAACGCCGCGCCGCTTCGCCGAGCGCCGATGGTTGAATATCGAGATCGCGCTGATCGGCGATCTCGAACAGCCGCAGCAAATTCACCGGATCGTCCAGCACGTCGGGCTTTTCCACGTCGAGCCGGCCGGACTCGATGCGAAAGCCGGGCTCGACCGGCGCCGGCGCGTTCTTTCCGGGCGGCAGAAAGCGTTGCAACCCGCGCGGGGCGCGCTTGGCCTGATCGGCTTCAAGCTTCGCGCACAGCGAACGCGTCAGCGCGCCGACCTCCTTGGCCACCAGGAAGTAGTGCTTCATGAAGCGCTCGACCGATTCCTGGTTGGCGCGCGCGCCATAGCCCATGCGCTTGGCGATCTCGGGCTGCAGGTCGAACGAGAGCCGCTCCTCGGCGCGGCCGGTGATGAAATGCAGATGGCAGCGCACCGTCCAGAGGAATTCGAGCGCACGGCGGAAGCGCGACCACTCGTCGGCGCTAAACACGCCCTGCGCGACATAATCGTTCAGACGCTTGAAGCCGTAGCGATGCTTGGCGAGCCAGAACAGCGTGTGCAGATCGCGAAGCCCGCCCTTCCCTTCCTTGATATTGGGCTCGACCATGTAGCGCGACGCGCCCGCGCGAATGTGGCGCTCGTCGCGTTCCTTCAGCTTCGCGGCGATGAATCCGGCGTGATTGGGCGCGGCCACTTCGTCGCGGAAACGCTTGTCCAATTCTTCGGCGAGCGATTCATCGCCGGCGATGCGCCGCGCTTCCAAAAGCGCCGTCTGTATCGTGTGATCTTCTTTGGCCAGTTTCACGCACTCGTTCACGGTGCGCGAGGCGTGGCCGACTTTGAGACCCATGTCCCAGAGCATGTAGAGCATGTATTCGGTGACGCTCTCGGCCCATGGCGTCTGCTTGTAAGCGCGCAAGAACAAGAGATCGATGTCGGATGACGGCGCGAGTTCGCCGCGTCCGTAGCCGCCGACCGCCATCACCGAAAAGCGCTCCCCCTGCGTCGGGTTGCGCGAACGAATGACGTGCACGGTGGTGAAATCGTAGAGCGCCGAGATCACTTCGTCGGCGACCTTCGCCAGCAGGCGCGCAACGGCGAGCCCGTTCTCGCCGTCCTCCAGCCGCTCCTTGGCGATGATCCGACCCCGGAACAATGCGCCGTGCAGCAATTGCAGCGCGCGCTTGCGCTTCGCGTCGTCCGGTTCGTGACTCTGCGCCACCGCGGTCAGCTGTGCGCGCAGACGCAATCCGTCGACGACATGCTCGATGCGGGCAGGTTTCAGGCGTGCGGCCATCGTCAGAGTGAACTTTCTTTGGGCAGCCGCACAGAAATGACTTCTTGGTAAATGGCAGATCGCAAACTTGCCTTAATTCGCGAGCACTGCGAAGTATATCGACGCGGGCCGGGGAATTGTTTCACGCGCGCCCGTTCGTACGCTCCTAAGGAGGACCGTTCATGGCGAGGCCGCGCAAAGGGGAAATCACCCCGGTCGACGACGACTTTCGTGGACCGCAGGTGCAGGACCACCCCGAACGCGGGCGTATTGAAGCGCTGTTCGACCAAAATCTGTTTCGTCTTCAAATCCGTCGCGAACGCTCCGCGGCGTTCTGGATGGCGGCGTCGATCTGGGGCACCGGCGGGCTTGTCGTCGGCGCGATCCTGGGCGGCTTCATGACGCTGCAGGCCTATGTCGGCCTTTCCGGTCCCGTGCGCGACAACATTCTCGGCGGCATGGCCGCGCATGACGCGCAGGTGCGTGCGGCCGAACATCCGCTCACGCTGCAGGACCCGCAGCCCACGCAACCGCAAAACCAGCACTGAGCTTTCAGGCGTCGCCATCGTTTTTGGCTAAGGCTTTCAAGCGGTAAAGCGCGTCCAGCGCATCCCGCGGGCTGAGCGCATCGACATCGAGCTTATCGAGCGCGCTTTCAAGCGCGGACGGCGCCGTTTCAGCCTGAACCTGCGAAAACAGCGGCAGATCGCCGGCGATATCGACGCGAGTCGCCCCTCCGTTTTGCTCCAGCCGCTGCAAAACGCCGCGCGCCCGTTCGACCGCTGTCTTGGGCAGGCCCGCCAGCTTGGCGACCTGAATGCCGTAGGAGCGATCGGCGGGACCGGGCGCGACTTCGTGCAGAAAGACCAAGTCGCCCTTCCACTCCTTGGCGCGCAGATGCGCGTTCGACCCGGCGGCCAGCTTGTCCGCCAGGCGCGTCAGCTCGTGGTAATGGGTGGCGAACACCGCCCGGCAACGGTTCGCCTCATGCAGGTGCTCGGCCACCGCCCAGGCGATGGCGAGACCATCGAACGTGGCCGTGCCGCGGCCGATCTCGTCCAACACCACCAGCGCCCGCGACCCGGCCTGGTGCAGGATGGCGGCGGTCTCGACCATCTCCGTCATGAAAGTGGAGCGCCCGCGCGCCAGATCATCGGACGCGCCCACCCGCGCGAACACCCGGTCGACGATGCCCAGCCGCAGCCGCCGCGCCGGAACGAACGAGCCGCTCTGCGCCAATACCGCCAGGAGCGCGATCTGGCGAAGATAGGTGCTCTTGCCCGCCATGTTCGGGCCGGTGACCACCAGGAGCCGCGGGCCCGTCTTCCCGTCCGCATCGAGGCGCGCGTCATTCGGGGTGAAGCCCTGACCTTGCCGGCGCGTCCCCTCCTCCACCACGGGATGGCGCGCGCTTTCGGCGATGAGCGCGGCCGTGTCGTCGATCTCGGGGCGCACCGCGCCAACCTCCTCCGCCCATTCCGCCAGCGCCGAAGCGACATCGAGCGCAGCCAGCGCATCGGCGGCCGCGCGAATATCGCGCTCGATCGCAGCGGCGCGCGCGGCGAAGTCGCGAAACAGCTCAAGCTCGCGCGCCAGCGCGGCGTCGCCAGCGCGAGCGATCTTGGCGTCGAGCTCGGCGAGCTCCGTCGTGGTGAAGCGGACCGAGCCGGCATTGGTCTGACGATGGATGAAGCGCGCATTCAGCGGCGGCGCCATCAGCGCTTCCGCCTGCTTGGTGGTCGCGTCGAGGTGATAGCCGAGCACGTTGTTGTGCTTGAGCTTCAAGCCGGCGACGCCGGTCTCTTCGGCGTATTTCGCCTGCAGCGCGGCGATCACGCGGCGGCTGTCGTCGCGAAGCGCGCGCGCTTCGTCGAGCGCAACATCGAAGCCTGCGGCGATGAAGCCGCCGTCGCGCGCCAGCAGCGGCAATTCATCCTGCAATGCACGCTGCAGCGTCTGCACTAGCGCCGCGGATTCAGCATGCGCCGCCAGCGAGAGTGCGGCGCACGCATCGGCGATCTCCGCCGGCGCATCGTTTTGCAGGCCAAGGCAGCGCGCGCCGGCGCGATCGCCCGCGTTCAAGCCTTCGCGCAACTGCGCCAGATCGCGCGGCCCGCCGCGCCCCAGAGCCAGCCGCGTCAGCGCCCGCGCCACATCGCCCGCCGCTTTCAGTTCGTGACGCACGCCGGCGCGCCGATCCGGTGCGTCGACAAAAAATTGCACGGCGTCGAGCCGACGCTGAATCGCCGCGACATCGGTCAGCGGTCGCGCCAAGCGCTCCGCCAGCAAACGTCCGCCGGACGCCGTCGCCGTGCGATCGATGGTCGCCAGCAGCGAGCCTTCGCGGCCGCCGCGCACCGAACGCTCGATTTCCAGCGCCGCCCGCGTGGCCGCATCGATCGCCATGAAGGCGCGTTCGCCGCTGCGCTTCGGCGGCGACAATCGCGGCGCCGCGCCCGCCTGCGTGAGTTCGATATAGTCGAGCACCAAGCCGATCGCCGAAAGTTCGGCCGGCGAGAAATCGCCGAACGCATCGAGCGCGGCGACTTCGAAAATCTCCTTGGCGCGCCGCACCGCCGCTCTCGCGTCGGCTTTGACCGGCGGGCGCGTCGCCAGCGCCGCGCCGGAGAATTCCGCGCCGCGCCCGACGCGCGCGGCATCGCTCTCGGCCACCAGAACTTCGGCCGGCGCCAGCGCTGCGAGTTCTTCCTCCAGGCGTTCGGGTGCGCATGCGCGCGTCTCGAATGCGCCGGTCGAGACATCCGCCCAGGCGATGGCAGCGCTGTCACCGGCAAACGCGCAGGCCGCGAGACGATTCGCCGCGCGTGCGTCGAGAAGCCCCTCCTCCGTCAGCGTGCCGGGCGTGACGACGCGCACCACCGCGCGCTTCACGATTGATTTGGAGCCGCGCTTCTTCGCCTCGGCGGGATCTTCAAGCTGCTCGCAAACGGCGACTTTGAAACCAGCGCGGATCAGCTTCGCCAGATACGCTTCCGCCTGGCGCCATGGCACGCCCGCCATGGGAATAGGCTCGCCATCATGGGCGCCGCGTTGTGTGAGCGCGATCCCGAGCGCGCCCGCGGCCTTCACCGCATCGTCGAAGAACAGCTCGAAGAAATCGCCCATCCGGAAGAACAGAAGCGCGTCCGGATGTTCGCTCTTCGCCGCCAGATATTGCGCCATGAATGGCGTGGCGCGCACGACGGCGGCGCCCGCAGAGGGCGTTGGCGCGGAGGTGGAAGAATCGGCCATTCGCAGGACCTTAACCGCAACGGCGCGGGAACTTCCATTGACGGCGGGGCGACGGCCTTTAGGTTGGCGCCTTTCCGTTTCGCCGAAAGCACACACGACCCATGGCCGACCTCAAACGCAGCTTCACCGACGAAGAAGCGCTCGCGTTCCACCGCTCGCACCCGCCCGGCAAGATTTCGATCACGCCGACCAAGCCGATGGGCACGCAGCGGGACCTTTCGCTGGCCTATTCGCCGGGCGTCGCCGTGCCGGTGAAGGCGATCGCCGCCGATCCGGACAAGGCTTACGATTACACCTCCAAAGGCAATCTGGTCGCCGTCATTTCCAACGGCACCGCCATCCTTGGGCTGGGCAATCTGGGCGCGCCGGCGTCCAAGCCGGTGATGGAAGGCAAGAGCGTCCTCTTCAAGCGCTTCGCCGACGTCGATTCCATCGACATCGAGGTGACGACCCAGGAGGTCGAGGAATTCATCACCACCGTCCGCAACATCGGGCCAACCTTCGGCGGCATCAATCTCGAGGACATCAAGGCGCCCGAGTGCTTCATCATCGAGAGCCGTCTCCGGGACGAACTCGATATTCCGGTGTTCCATGACGACCAGCACGGCACCGCCATCATCGCCGCCGCAGGCCTCTTGAATGCGTGCGAGCTCACCGGGCGCAAGCTCAAGGACATCAAGGTGGTCGTGAACGGCGCGGGCGCCGCCGGCCTCTCCTGCATCGCGCTGATCAAGCAGCTCGGCGTGCCGCATGACAATGTCATCGTCTGCGATCGGGAAGGCGTCGTCTATCGCGGCCGCGAGAAAGGCATGGACCAATTCAAGGCGGCGCACGCGATCGAAACCAAAGCGCGCACGCTGCGCGATGCGATTGAAGGCGCCGATTGCTTCATGGGCCTCTCGGCCGCCGGCGCGATGACGCAAGAGATGGTCAAAGCGATGGCCAAGAAGCCGATCATCTTCGCCATGGCCAACCCCGATCCGGAGATCACGCCGGAAGACGTGCACGCCGTCCGCAAGGACGCCATCGTCGCCACGGGCCGGTCGGACTATCCGAACCAGGTCAACAATGTGCTGGGGTTCCCGTACATCTTCCGCGGCGCGCTCGACGTGCGCGCCCGGACCATCAACGAAGAGATGAAGGTGGCCGCTGCGCGCGCGCTTGCCGCACTGGCGAAGGAAGACGTGCCGGATGAAGTCGCCGCCGCCTATCACGGCCGCCGGCTGAAATTCGGCCCCGAATACATCATCCCGACCCCGTTCGATCCGCGGCTGATCTCTGAAATTCCGCCTTATGTGGCGAAAGCGGCCATGGACACGGGCGTGGCGCGCAAGCCGATCGCCGATATGGACGCCTATCGCGAAGGTCTCGCGCAACGGCTCGATCCGACGGCGGCGCTGCTGCAGCGCGTGCAAACCTCGGTGCGACGCAATCCGAAGCGCATCGTCTTCGCCGAAGGCGAAGAGCCCGCGGTCATTCGCGCCGCCTACGCGTTCCAGGAACAGGATCTCGGTCAGGCCATCCTGATCGGGCGCGAAGAGCAAGTGATGCGCAACATGGCCGTCGTCGGCGTGCCCGAAGACGCGAAGCTGCAAATCATCAACGCCCGCCTGTCCGACCACAATCCGGAATACACGGACTACCTCTACAAGCGCCAACAGCGCTTCGGCATGCTGCAGCGCGACGCGCAGCGCATGGTCAATCTCGACCGCAACGTGTTCGGCGCCTGCATGGTGGCGCTTGGCCATGCCGACGGCATGGTCACCGGCGTCACGCGCAATTACGCGACCGTGCTTGAGGAAATCCGCCGCGTGATCGATCCGCTGCGCGGCGAGCGCGTCATGGGCATGTCGATCGTGCTCTCCAAGGGGCGCACGCTTTTCATCGCCGACACCACGGTCGCCGAATTCCCGATCGCGTCGGAGATCGCGCAGATCGCCATTCAAGCTGCGTGCGCCGCGCGCCGCTTCGGCGCCACGCCGCGCGTCGCGTTCCTTTCGCACTCGACCTTCGGCAATCCCCGCTCCGACCGCGCCGACAAGCTGCGCGAAGCGGTATCGATCCTTGATCGCCGGGAAGACGTCGACTTCGAATATGAAGGCGAGATGAGCCCGGACGTGGCCCTCAATCCCGATGCGCGCCGGCTCTATCCGTTCTCGCGCCTCACCGAGCCGGCGAACGTGCTGATCATGCCGGCGATCCACTCGGCCTCGATCTCCACGAGCCTGCTGTCGACGATCGGCGGCGCGACGGTGATTGGTCCGGTGCTGCTGGGCCTGACCGCCTCGATCCAGATCGCGCCCTTGGGCGCGACCGTGTCGGACATCGTCAACTTCGCCAAGGTGGCGGCGTTCGAAGCCGGCCTCGTGCAGCGCGAGGCCTAAGCCGGGGCGGGCGTTTCGGTTTTCAGTTTCGCCGTGCGCATCGCCAGGAAAATGCAAAGCACGAACGCCGGCAAGCAGACCGCGCCCGCGCCGACATAGAACATCGCGTAGGATTGCATCAGCGTGTGTCCGTGCTGGGAGAGCCAGTCCACCACCGCGCCTGAATAGCCTTTGAGCACTTTGCCGACGAAGGCGTACATCGAACTCATCAGCGCGTATTGCGTCGCGGTGTAGCCGAGATTGGTGAGGCTCGACATGTAGGTGACGAGCGCGACGCCCGCGAACGCGTAGCAGAAATTGTCCCACGCCATCGCGCCGCCGAAGAGACGCAGGTCCGCGCCATAGGTGGCGACCATGGCATATGCAGCAACGCCGAGCCCTTGCAGCAGAGCCCCGATCACCAGCGTGCGCACATAACCCAGGCGCACGACGCATACGCCGCCGGCGGCGATGCCTGCGACGGAGGCCACCAAGCCGATCGAACCGCGGATCGCGCCCACCGTCGCCTTCTCCAGCCCAAGGTCGTGATAGAATGGGCCGGCGACCGGCCCGATCAAAAACTCAGGCAGCCGATAGAGCGCGATCATCAGCAGCAGGATCAGCGCGAGCGGCCCGTGCGCGCGGAAGAATTGGAAGAACGGACCAACCACGGCGTCGAAGAAACCGCGCGGCGTCCACAGCGGACGCGCCTTGGCGTTGGCGTCCATCGCCGCTTCGGCTTTCGGCGGCTCCGGCGTCTTGAACGCCGCAAACAGCCCGACGCCCATGGCGACCGCCATCAGCACGTAGGAAATCGGCCAGCCCATATATTGCGCGAAGACGAGAATGATCGCGTCAGTCAGCAACAAGGCGACGCGATAGCCCAGCTGAAACGCGGAGGTGAAAAGCCCGAGTTCGTCGCCATCCGACGCGGCTTCGATCCGCCATGCGTCAACGGCCGTATCCTGCGATGCTGAAGCGACCGCAACGATCAGCGCCAGCGCGCCGATCGTCGTCAGGCCGCCGGGTCCATGCACGCCGACCGCGGCCATCGCCACAAGCGTCAGGCCGATCAGCACCTGCGTGAAGACGACCCAGCCGCGCCGGCGCCCGAGCTTGCCGAACAGCGGCGCCGGCAAACGATCAATGATGGGCGCCCAGAAGAATTTGAACGTGTAAGCGAGCCCAACCCACGACAGAAACCCGATCGCCGTGAGGCTCGTGCCTTCATCGCGCAGCCAATAGCCGAAGGTCGCGCCCGTCAGCAGGAACGGCAGACCGGAACCAAAGCCCAGCGCGAACATCGCCGCGACCCGCGGTTGCCCAAGCGCCTTCACGGTTTCACGCAGGCCGTATTTTTTCTTATCCGGCGCGCCGGCGTTGGCGGTCATGGCTGTGCTCCGTCCTCGCCTCAAGACGTGGACGGTTTCTCCCGCTTCGTAAAGCGCGCGACGACGTCCAGGAGCTGCTCAGCGCGGATCGGTTTGGTGATGAAATCATCCATCCCCGCCTCGAACGCGCGCATGCGCTCCTCCTCCCCCGCATCCGCCGTCAGCGCCACGATCGGAGCGGCCGCGGAAGGCCCGTCGGAAGCGCGGATGCGCTCCGCCGCCGCGAGGCCGTCGAGCCGCGGCATGCGGATGTCGAGCAGGATAATATCGTAAGGCGCGACTGCCGCCGCCGCGACCGCCTCCTCGCCGTCATGCACGCCATCGACGATGCAGCCCGAGCGCGTCAGCAGCGTACGTGCGAGGAGCGCGTTGATCGGATTGTCCTCGGCGAGCAGCACGCGCACGTCCTTCAGAACTTGCGGCGGCGCCTCGTCTACATCCTCGGCGACCCAATTCTTGGCCGCATCGGCATCGCCGAGCGCAAGTTTGATGCGCTCCGCCAGCGAACGGCGACGGAGCGGCTTCAGCGTGTAATGATCGACGCCGGCGGCGCGGCATTGCTGGATCACGCTGCGCTGTTCCTGCGGAGCAAGCGCAATGACGACCCGCGCCTTGCGCTTGAACGCCAGCACGTCGTCGGCGCTCAGTGCGTCCGTCCAATCGACCAGCATCACGTCGTGGCTTTCGTCCGCGTCGGCGAGCGCCGCGCCGAGCGACGTGGTCATGTCGCTGACGGCGCGCGCCAGGAACGCGGACTCGCTTTGCACGGCGATGCGGATATTTGTCAGCGGTTTCTGCGCCGGCGCGGCGTCCAAAGTCTGCAGCGGCAGTTCCACCCAGAAACTCGCGCCTTCGCCCGGCCGGCTGACGAGCCCGGCTTCGCCGCCCATCGCGCGCGCGAGCTTGCGCACGATCGCGAGCCCCAGCCCGGTGCCGCCATGACGGCGCGCAACGCCGGCGTCGGCCTGCGTGAATTCTTCAAAGATGAGCGCTTGTTTTTCCGGCGCGACGCCGGGGCCCGTATCGCGCACGCTGAAGCGCAAGCGGTCAGCCCCCGCCGGCGCAAGTTCGAGCGAGACGCCGCCCTCTTCCGTGAACTTCACTGCGTTGCCGGCAAGATTGAACAGGATCTGACGCAAACGGCCGTCATCGCCCAGCACGCGCGCGGGCGCGCCGCCACGCACGACGACGGCGATCTCCAGGCCCTTCGCATGCGCCTTCGGCGACAAGAGTTCGGCGACATCCTGCATCGTCGACTCTGGATTGAACGGCGCGGACTCAAGCGTAAGCCGCCCGGCCTCAAGCTTGGAGTAATCGAGAATTTCCGTGATCAGATCGAGCAGCAATTCGCCGGACTGGCGGATCGCCGAGACATAAGTCTGGCACGCCGGCTCGAGCTTCGCCTGCGCCAGCAGGCCCGCCATGCCCAGGATGCCGTTGAGCGGCGTGCGCAATTCATGCGTCAGCGTGGCGAACAGCACGGTCTTGGCGCGCAGCGCTTCGTCGGCGGCGCTGGCATGGCGCGTCACGTCGCGCGCGACCACCATGCGCACGCCGTCCGGCAGCACGCGCTCGACCCACTCGAAGCGCCGCCCGTCCGGCGCGGGCGCATCGAAGCGGCGCGTGTCGCGCTCGAACGGCGGCGGCTGCACGCGGCCCCAGGGCGGACGCTGCGGCCCGATCCATTGGCGAAAAGTCGCGCGAAAAGCCGGGTTCGCGCGTAGAAGCGCGCCGTCCGCCGCCAGCAGCGCGGCCGGATCGGGAAGCAGGTCGAACGCGTCGAACGCAGAGGTCAGTGCGGGCGCGGTCATTGCCCGCGATCAAGCGCGCCGGGGGTTAACAAAGCTTTCCGCGACCCGCCTTCCTCAAGACGCGTGGGCGAACCCGCCCGGCTCTGCGCTGGCCCAGCGGCGTTTCAGGCTCAGCGCTTCGGCGATATGAATGCGCTTGACGCCATCGCCGCCGTCAAGATCGGCGATGGTGCGCGCGACGCGCAGCGTGCGGTGATAGGCGCGTGCGGAGAGCGCAAGCGTCTCAGCCGCTTTGCTGAGGAGAGCTTGGCCGCCCGCGTCAGGCGCGGCGATGCGGTCCAACGTTTCGAGATCGACCGTGGCGTTGAGCGCCGAACCCCGCGCGGCTTGCGCGCCGCGCGCGCGCAGCACGCGGTTCGCGGCTTCGGCGCTGCCTTCGCTCGGCGCCGGCAAAGCGAGATCGGCCGCCGTCACCGGCGGCACGTCGAGCTGGATGTCAATGCGATCCAGCAGCGGCCCTGAGAGCCGCGCCTGATAATCGATGGCGCAGCGCGGCCCGCGACGGCAGGGCGCGCCCGGCCCGCCGCCGCAGCGGCATGCTCGTGTTGCATTTTTCCAGAGCGGAAAACATCGTATTTCCAGTCGGTTGCATGACCCGCTTTGGTGCGAGCCGCGCACGCTTGCGGATCACCTCGTTCGTTGCCGGAAACAGCGAGGACTCCTCCAAAGGGAAGCGGCGGCGATAATGGGTGTGTGCACGGAGAGTGTGAGCCAATGGGAGGGTGGTATCGTGCCCGCAGATCGCCTGTGGCCGCGCGTCGTAGGGTTTCTCGGGTACGACCCTACTCCCGCTCCTAAGACACTTGGTGAGCGTCTGAGGGCGGCCCGACTTCGGCTAGGACTGTCCATGAAGGCATTCAGCAAGCGCCTCGGGTGCGACGAGTCGACGATCGCTAAGTGGGAGGCAGACGCTTCCATTCCGGGACGGCGCTACGAGCGGATGCTCGATTGCCTTTTGGGTGAAACATGGCGAATCGGCGCTGGAGAGTCTGTCAAGCTGAAGCTACACTTAGAAGGCGAGTAGCGAAGCGATCGGGGAGTTGGAAAAATGGCAAATATGGTCGGGCCGTGTCCTCGTTGCGGGCGTACGGATGGGACGTTCTATCGGTGCGACAAGTGTGGACACACCGGTTGTGCTAAGGATAGGCTTGGTCAGAGCCTGCTCGGATGTTGGACAAGCGGGCCGTGCCCCAGGTGCGGCAGCACTAGCGTGTCGAGCGCCGGTTACCTCAGTTCGCGCTAGCGGAACTGGACGCTAGGGTTCCGCTGCGCACCGGTGCAGTCCCGCGCAAATCAGCTGTCTGACGCAACAGGCGGCTTATTCTTTCGCGTCCCGAGGAAACTTCTCAAGAATCGGAGCATCATCGGGGGCTGGACCGTGCTTGGAGTGCTGTGGCGCTCGTTGCTCATACCGACCTCGCGCCAAACCCGTAGCGCCGAATTATTCTTTGGTCTGGCGAAGTGACTTCGCGAGCACACTCGCCACCGCCTCCCGCTTCCGGCGCGCCTCCTCCGCATCTATCGGCGTCCGCTTGACGGTGACGGTGTATCCTCGAACCTGCTTGGCCTCGGCCTCTGGTTCGCTGGCGAGCAGATCAAGTTCGGCGATAGCTTCAGGCGCGGTCAGCACACGGAGCCGGTCGTCCTCTCCAAGACGCGCCCGAATAGCTTTGAGGCGTGCGGCTTTGCGGCGGGCGGTAGCCACCACAAGCCACACCTCGTTGAAGCCAGACGCGAGGCATTTGGCAGCGTTTGCGGCCTCCTCCTCTGCGTCCGTTGTGATGGACACCTCGCAGGCGATGCGCCGACCGCGACCTTCGATAACGACATCGACGGAGCCACCGGAGATCGGGACCTCGATTTCCGCCTTGAGGCCAAGCTCATGAGCAGCAGTGCGCAGTAAGTGCTCCAGGTACTTGTGATCCTGCCCGCCACGACCGGCGACATACGGGTCGGCAGGGGCAAAAGAAGGCTGCGGCTCAAGCGGAGGCGTCGGGGCCGGACGAACCGCCTCCGGCGCAGGCGGTTGGGCTGCGGGCACCGCAACGGTCCTCATCGGCCCGCAGTACGCGTCGCGATTGTTTTGGATGAGCCGCTTGAACTCGTCATCGGCGAGCTGCGGGAGCGCGTTCACGGCCCCAAGCGGAATCGAGACCGACAGAGCGCACGGCGTGCGGTTCCGAACGTGGCAGGCGAACTCCGTGCGCCCGTGACGCTTTCGCAGCCCCTGCAGAAACTCAGGATCGACCTGCATCTCATCAGCAAGGGCGCGGGCATCCTTCGCGGAGACGCCGCCGGCGAATTTGATGCTGGTCGAGGACATGACGCTTGCCCGGAGCGCGAGCGGAAGCTGGTCCAGGTTCTGGTGAGCCAGGGTCAGTCCGACCCGATACTTGCGCCCCTGATTGAGCAGCAGCGCCATCTGCTCATCGACATACTCCTGGGCCTCGTCAACATAGAGGAAGCAGGGTTGGCGCTCGTTAAGGGGGAGCGTGGCGCGCTCCATGACCGCCTGTGTGATCTTCGCGAGCAGGAGGCGGCCGAAAATCTCCGCCCCCTCCTGGCGTAACACGTCCTTGGCGGTCGAGATGAGGATGATCTTCCGCTCCTGCATCGCCTCGAAGAAATCAAGCTTGCCGTGGGCCTGGGAGAACATGCGTTCAAACACCGGGTTCGCGAGTATCCCCCAGAGCCGCTTCGCAATCTGCTTCTTTGTTGCGGCAAATGACGGATGGAAGAATTCGTCCTCAAAAAAGCGCCGCGCCGTCCCGTCGAGCTGCTCCATATATCCCTTGAAGCGTTCGCCATGCTCCATGAGGTCGAGGAAGGTGTGGAGCGTCGCGCCAGGGATGAGCATCATGAGGCGCGCGAGGAAGCGGAAGATCACACCCTGCTTCTGAGTGAGTTCAGCGCCGAGGAGCGACGAGAACACATACTCGTACATCTCGATGGCGCCGTTGAGGACACGTTCGCGCTCCGCACTGTTGTATTGCGCGAGCCGCTCCTCGGGCACATCGAACAGAGAAAGCGCCACCGGATATTCGACATCGGCCGGATCAATGAGGACGAAACGGTCGGCGAGCGACCCGTCGGGGTCAAACAGCTCCAGACGCGAGAGCGTGCGCACCAAGTCGCCTTGGCTGTCGATCACGATGAGGCCTGGCCCCTCCTCCTGCGTGAGATCATGATGGATGAGGTGAAGCAGCAGCTGGCTCTTGCCGTGCCCCGAGCCGCCGAGGACGTGCATGTGCTCGAACCGCACTTCATTCGGGATCGATATCGGCACTTCGGCTTCGAAGAAGCCGGTAAGGGGTGTTTCGGCGAGATAGTCGGTGACGAGTTCGCGGGGCGAGCGACCTCGCGCCCGTGCATGCGTCGGAAGGTATACTTTGCTCGTCCAGGCGGCCGGATCGCTCGGATCAACGCGACAGGTGGTGAGCGCGTTGCGCTCCAATTGAAGGCGCACGTCATCGAAGAGCTGCGCGTCCCGCAGCTCCTGAGCGAAGAAGAGCCGCCATGCGAACTCGATCTGTTCGGCAGGGCTGTGAAGCACATCGAGGAGTGAGGCGTCGAGGGTGAGCGCACCCTCTTCGCCTGTGGCTGTCCCGTCGGAGGCGGCGTCAAGCACCCGTGCGAGAAGCACTGACGCGGCTCGTGCGGCCAGTGCGTAGGTGTCATCGGCGTGCGCAAGCTGCCAATCTTTGCGGAGCAGGAGCTTCCGGAGCTCGCTCATGCTCCGAAGCGTCAGCCGCTGCCAATCCGCCTCATCCAGGTCGGGCACCGCAAGGAGTTCGGTTTCGAGAAGCCGGCGGATCGGGTGATATCCGATCGCAACCGCCCAATCGATGTTGGCGGCGCCGCTCTCCCGCATGGCCCCCGTGAAGATCTGGAGCAGCGTTCGCTCAAACACCGCCTCGTCCGAGAAGACGGACGAGGCATGTGCAGAGCGCACGCGGCAGTACAACTCGCGAAGCTCCTGAAGGTCGCGATCCCGTTCAGTTAGGAAGGGGTTTGAGAGGAGCCCGCGCCCGACCGAGGGGACCGGAAGGCTCGGCGTTAGCGCGCCGGCCTTCCACCCCTGTTCGACGCCTTTCCACAAGTCCTTGAGGATGTCGCTCACGCGGCCGCCGCGATCTCGACCACCACTTCGTTGCCATCAAAGCTCTGCGCGAGTTCGAGGTACTTCTTGAGGTTCTGGCAGGCGACGCAGACTTGCTCTTCGACGGCGAGCACCTGCTGCAATTCCTTGCATTCGATGTGCTGGCCTTGGACCAAGTCCTTGATAGTGAAAAACTGCTTCATCACCTTGTCAGCGAGGAGCTTCGCAAGGGCGAGCGCGTTGCCGGCGCGGGCGTGCTCGGCATTCGCGGTCGACTGTTCGCTCGTGTACACAACCTCGGGCCATAGCTTGTACCGCTCGACGAGCGCTTGCTCCTCGCCGGTGAGTTCGGCCCGCACGTCGAGCACGAAAATCACCTTGCCGCCGAGCATTCCGCTCTTCTGACTGCGACGCACTTTGAGCTGCATAGAGGCCTCCTTCGGAAGCGGTGAGCTTCGCAAACAGGCGCTAAAAACCGGTGGAAGAATACAGTTTACGAAACCTAGAGTTGCTCTGTACAAGTGGCTGGGGAGGCTCTCATGGTTAAGGCACTCATTGCATCCGTTGCACTCCTTGCCGCCATAGGCGACGCACCGTCCGCAGTGTGCGCGCCGGACTCGGCCGGCCGACGCGGGTGCTGCTCGCATCATCACGGCGTCTGCGGGTGCAATCAGGCAACGGGCATGCAACGCTGCTGCGACGGCACGGACAGCCCGAGCTGCCACTGCGGGGAATGAGGATGGCCGAGTGGCCGGACAAGGATTGGGGATGGGGCGGCCGCTTCCTCGGCCTCATGGTCCTCGTCATGTGGGTCCTGGTCGTCGCGACCATGGCTAGGCCGCTCGTCGTCTCGCTGCTTGCGCCGCAAGCGCCTCCTCCGGCGTCATCGTCACCGCGCTGAAGGGCTTTGAGGGCGCGCCGTCGATCATGAGGCGGATGTAGAAGTGGCGGTTGGGCAGGTTCATGAGGTCGAGCGGCTGGAACGCCGGTGCAAACTGCCGCGCGAGCACGTGCGCGTCTTCGGGGCCCACTCGAAAGCTGATGATCGTGCCGGCGTTGCCGAGCACCGCGTGCCTGATCTCGGGCTCCAGCTGCGCCAAGTACTGGTGGGCCATCACAAGGCCCACGCCGTACTTACGCAGCTCTGAGAGCATCTCGGCCATCGCGAGCGTCGTAACGTTCTGGAATTCGTCGAGGTACAGGAAGAAAGGCCGGCGCTCGTGCTCCGGGATGTCGGCGCGTGAAAGTGCCGCGAGGCCGATCGCCGTCACTAGCATCCCGCCAAGGATCGACGCACTGTCTTCGCCTAGAATGCCCTTGGAGAGGTTCACCAAGAGCACCTTCCCTTCATCCATGATCTGACGAAGACGAAGGCCGCGATCTTCGGGACACACAAAGCGGCGCAATCGGGGATCGGCAAGGAAGGCACCCACCTTGTTCTGAATGGGTGCGATGGAATCGGCGACGTGCCGGGGTGAGTACGCTGGAAACTCCTTCGCCCAGAACTCACGCACTTGCTCGTTCTCGATGTTGCGGACGGCCACTGCACGGAAGCGCCTGTCGCCGAGCATACGAAGAACGTCCGGTAGCTCCGCGTGCGGCTGATCGAGAAGCGCCAGCAGCGTATTGCGGAGAATGTGCTCCATGCGCACGCCCCACGCATCCGACCACATCTTCTTCATCACGGAGATGAGGCCGGAAGCGGCGAGCGGCCGATGTCCGAAGGAGACACGGGTGAGGGGATTGTATCCGAACTTGAGTGTTGGATCGCCAATATCGACGTATCGGACCGCCCCTTGCCCCGGAATACCCTCCAAAATGCGCTTCGCGGCGTCGCCATGAGGGTCGACGAAGGCACAGCCGGTGCCGGCGTCTATGTCCTGTAGGATCAGGTTCTGTAACAGGGTCGTTTTTCCAACGCCCGTCTCGCCGACAACATATAGGTGGCTAAAGCGATCTGTCTGCCTTACGCCGAACGGTCTAAATGACGCTCGCGCATTCGTCTTTCCGAGGCCCACCAAATTCATCCGACCAGTGTCACGCACTGACAGACGGAAGAAAGGATGGGTCGGTCCCGCGAGTTTTGCACTGGTCGGTCAGCCGACCGGCAAAGGCTTCAAACCTATTGCCATTGGTGTAATGATGGGTGCTAGAGCCTAAGGGCCCCTTGGGGGACAAAATGACCGGCAACTCGAACCCACGTAGCCAACAGGGCGTCGCGAAAGGGCATGACCTGACAAAAGTCGAACGGTCGCGGGTCACCGAAGTACACGCGATCGTCAAGTCCGGGAACCTAGAGTCGTTCATAACACGTCAAGCAGAAATCTCGTTGCGAGAGTTGCTTGGGGACAAACAGCACTATGTGCTCGCTCTTCACGGTTCTTCGAAGCAAGGCAAATCGAATATCTTACGAAGCATTTTTTCACACGATGTTTTGGCGCTTCACCTTGAGTTGGGTTACGAGCCAACCCCGATCGCTATCTATAAGGCGCTCCTCAACTCCGCTCGGGCAGTCGTTCGAAAGACGCGCAGCGAAAGCACAAGCAATGTGTGGGAAATCGGCAAAATTTTCGTTTGGAAAAATGAAATCAAAGGCGGAGACGCGATGGAGTTTGTCGATGGAGAATTCGACGATGTGACGTGGGTAGCGAAGGCGCTCCTCGATGCATCTCCCGCCAGAGTCTTGGTGCTTGACAATTTTCATCACGTGGACCTTGACGGCCAAAAGAAGCTCTCTCGCGACTTTACTGTGCTCGGTGCAAAGGGGTTCAAGGTCGTTGTGGCCGGAACCTGGAAGCAGGCCGATTATCTCCGAGCCCTTAACAACGATCTCCGCGACGCATACCAAAGCGTTTCCGTCGATCCTTGGACTCCCGCAGAATTGGAGAAGGTTGTCGCCGCTGGCGCAAAGGCCTTGGGATACGCAATGCCTGAGGAGGCCAAGCGCACTCTCGCGTCTGTCTCAAGGGGTAGCATAGGCGCACTGCAATCAATAACGGCTCGGTATTATCTCGACCAAATCAAAGGTGATCGCCGATACAAAAATGTGAGTGAGGCGACGAAAGCAAACACCGCTGCCCAGCTTGTCGCGGGGCAGGCCGCCGATGACATGGCCAGCACGCTCGTTTCAATATCAGATTACGGCTCTCGGGATGCTACGGGGCGGCACCACGTTTCTTATGTTGTGGAAGCAATTTTGAGTTCAACTCCAGACGAGGTGCGACGCGGATTTTCCATCGAGCAACTGAAGGCGCGGGTGGACTCGGCGACTAGGGCCTGGGCTCTTAAGCAAAAGCGGCCGGTGGAGTTAATGAGCCCGCAGGACTTTGCACGCAAAGTAAAGGTCGATTGGATGAAGCATCAAATCGTCGAAAACAATACGCCGTTCGTCGTGTACGACAAGCAGCTCGACCGAGTAACTATCAATGACTCGATGCTGGTGTTTCTTCATAGCCTTGTTAGCGCCCTATTGCGCGACAAATTTCTACGAATTTTGCGCGAGCGGCCCCTCGAAGTCGGAACGTGACATTATTGCGCTGATGGGCCCAGGGCGCGTGCTACACTACCGAAGTAGCAATAATTCCCTCGAGCATGACGGAGAGAGGACCTGAATCACCAAAGAGCAAAATTGATCGCCTTGTGAGAATTCTCAGTTTTGCCAAGGAAGAGCGCCTGAAAGGGTATCCTGAGGCATCAGCGATCGCAGAAAAGATGCTGGCTGACACCAAGATACTAAACGAGCTTTGTTCGGACTTGGGACAGATCGCCGTGCGGAATCCTCTTATTCCCAGAAAACAGTTTCTCGAGCTGGTTAAGGCCAGGGCGGGCGGTTTGCCTTTGTCAAATGCGGAGACCCGCGAAATCGACAATTTCGCATACTCTCTACTCGAAGCGTTTGGCGGAGCACTCGGATCAAATGGATTTGTTGATCTGTCCGCGTTGACGGCCTGAAAATCCTAATCCGTTGCGCGAGTCACCCCAAACCCGCGCTGTTTTCGATAGAGGTGGTCGATGAGATCCCTGCACAGCCGTAGCGCTTCGAGCGTGGCGCCTGGCATGTTGACGTACGCGGAGCCGTGCGCAAGGTGATTCCTGAAATGGCGAATTAGCGATGTGATCTGCACGAAATAGGCAGATCGGTCCGGATATTCGTCGCCTGGAGGAAGCGGGAAATCCTCAAACAGCCCAGCGCGAAATGCTTCATGCAGCTGCTCGCTTAGTCCCCGCGCCGTACGCACGCCGAACTCTCTTCTTCGCGTCTCCCTCAACGCCATTTCAAGCGCCGCATATCCCTGACCCTCGGCCAACGGCGTCAAATCATAGACGAACCAAGAGTATAGAAACGCGTTTCGTGCTCGCTCGAACACCGTTCTCACTGGCTCAGACACTTCGACTGCAAGCTCTATCGCAGCGATCGCTGCATGATGATCGGCGATAGACATTGGCCTGACTGCGCCCGTCTGCGCGTCATGGACCACAACGGCTTCAAAGCGGTCATCTGGCGCGGTTACGCTCGACAGCTTTTTTAGCAAGAGATACCTCGACGACTAGGCGCATTTTGTTCAATTCGGTTCTCTCAATCATCCCCTCCGCCACTGCGCTCCTTTGTCATCGCCGAGATCGGCATCAATTCGTTCCGCCGTGGGACCCAAAATGTTCCGGCCAAAGCGAAAGCCAACCGTGTCGCCAATGTCGAACGTCGGCAAGACGCCCACCGGCAAGCGAAAATAGATGCTTGCGCTTCGTCGGCTATCTTGAATGGTAATGAAGCCCATATTTCCGCGAATGCCGTTTACTCGTCCCTGCCCGTAGGAGCCTATCCCGCACACGAGCCCCGCCCGCCTATGCGGCGTCCCCGCAACAGGCTGAAATAACACCACGTCGCCCTCCTCCAAGGGTTCGAGCCCCGCGAGATTATCAGCGCCCGCAAAGAATTGCTCCCCTGTGTCGGCGACGATGAAGCCAAACGGTGCTCCATCCGGCCATCTCTTTACACGACCGCTCATCCACGCCGATTGGTAGACGGAACCATTGTCGGTCGCGGGCGGGCGCGCAGGAGCAACCGCTTCGTTAGCTTCGGGACGTGGCCGAGTGTCGGCGCTCGGCGGCGGCGCCTTCGATTCTGCTTTTGGCTCTAAGGTTGGCGGCGCTGGTGGCGCGTCGACCGTGGTTGCTGTCGACGCGGGTGCAGGAGCTGGATCAGATTCCTCGGAAAAGAATGGTGCGTCCTCGAAAGATGCGCCCTCCGCTAAACCAGACATCTTCTTGAGATTCTCATCCATCTCTTCGAGCTGCTCCTGCTCGGTTTTAAGGCGCCGGGTCGTCACCAACACTCGCGCCTTCATCCGGGCAATGCGATCTCGGGTGGATGCTTCGTACCGTTGAAACTGCGAGATAGGGCGCACCAGTCGAAAGAGATCAATGAGCACCCAACCTGTGAAAACCGACAACAGTACTTCAAGTGCATTTGAGCTTAGCGTCGCGATGTTGGATGTAGCCATCCCGCCACGAAGTGCCCAAATCATGCAGAACGCGACCACACTGACGCCAGTCCACAACTGAAGCTCTATTGCCCTTGCCATCAGCACGGCGGGCCGACGCTCGAAAAATTTGTAGAGTGTCAGTTCTTCCAGCAAGCCGCTCAGCCTCACTTGCGTAACTCGACGCGAAAGAGACCCAGCGAGCATGAGAAGCAGCAGGCCAGAACCTCGCAAAACCAGTGCGAACACAACGCCGACAAGGAATTGAATCGCAGGTTGCCCGAACGCTTCTCGAAGTGCCCGAATTCCATCTGTGGTCATTATGGCCCCCCTTAACGACAACTCTTACAGTTTAGACGTCGCTCAACTAAAATTGCCAGCATTTCTGACGCGCGCCGCAACCTAAGGGGACGTGCTATAATTAGATCGGTGCGAACGAATTTTACTATTCACAAAACCAAGTATGTCGTTGGAGGACTTGCGAACTAGACTGGAGAAATTTCCGGTGGGAAGGGATGAGAGCATCGATAGGCTGGCTCACCAAATTGCAGATCGGGCGCGGCAGGGTGGGGTACTTGTGCAAATGTCGAATGGCACCGAATGGGTCGTGCCAAAGGGTTCTTCAGAGGCCGATGTCGTCAGCCAATATCAGAAAAGCATGCAAGACGTGTAATGCGCACTACAAGTTCAGCCTGCGGTTCGGGAGATATGCAAGGCGCTGAGCGTGAGAGCCCGGCCGACGGTATGGTGTCTGGGAGCGCATCATGACGGGGTGAGTGGCGGCAAGCTTTCAAAGCTCGCTCTCAATGAAGGCACGCATCGCACATGCCCGTTGCGGCAAGAACGTTCGAACGGTGTCTCGTTGAGGGTCCCCAGCGGTAACAGTCAGATATCGACGCGCTTCGGAAGTCTCTTGGCCAAACCAGCGAACACCTTGACGGGATCGGCGTCGAGCGCTCGCACAATCGCATAGAACTCGATAACATCGATGCGACGTTCGCCCCGTTCGTAGTAGGAGACGAAGGGCTGCGGCTTCCCTAGCCGCCGAGCAAGTTCGACTTGCGTCACCCCCTGCTTCTTGCGAAGCGCCACCAATATGTCGAGCAAAATTGCATAGGCATCGGTGAAGGCCGATTTCGGCATGGGCTGGGTCGACTCCAGCCGCTTGCCGTATATCGCGTTCTCGGATATATGAGTTTCATATATTTCTTTGCGCTGGGGGATCAATGCGAACGGCTATCGCACTTCTGGTGCTCGCGCTTGCAGCCTGTGCGCCGCCGGCAAATGAAAGTAGCCGTGAAGCCGCGCAAAGGTCCACGACCGCAACCCACAGCGCCATGCGGAGCTGCCGCATGGCGTTCTCGCAGTCAGAGTGCGCTTGTGTCGAGCGCGTGCTTTCGGCAAGCGATTTCGATCTCGCGAGCCGTCTCTTTGAAATTCAGGCCCAAGACCTGAGCGCCGAAGAGAAACAGTATCGCAGCCGGGCGCTCGTGAGCGAGACCCTTGGCAGCGATTTCGGCCGGCTGTCGTCGTTTTCGCGCGGCCTCGACCTCATCAAGCGGCAGTGCGGCGTCCAATGACGCTGTCCGTGCGCACCGGGGCCGTACTCGTCGCTCTCCTAGCGAGCGGCTGCTCGCCGGAAGGAAGCGCAGCGCCGTCGCTCTCCGGCCTCCCGAGAAACGCACGCGAGCTGGTCGCCATCGACGTGGCGCAGACAGACGGCTCCGTTCTCTCGATCACGCATGGTTCGCTAACGGACCAAAACGGCCCCCTCCTCGCGTCGCTTCTATACGGCAAGGACGTTGCGACCTTTCAGCCCTTTACGGTCGAGCCGTTCGTTCGTCTCGTTGAGACCGACGCCGGCCGAGAACTCCTCACTGCCGTAGAACCAGGCCGGCCGGTACTCAACGTTGCGGACCTCTCGCTCGCAGAGCCGGAGTGCTGGACAGACGACGGTGCGCGGTTCTGCGGCGTGGAGGCGCATGTGAGCCTTGCGCTCTCGGCCTCCGTGACGCGGTTTCTTGACCTCGGCACCCTCCCCGCGCTCGATCAGCACGTGGTGTTCAGCGAAGACCCGCAATCGCACGCGTGGCGGCTGTATAACGCCGGGGCGCTGCGGCAGGCGGTGCGTACGCTCCTCGTGAATGCGATGACAGCCGCTGAACGCGCGCACGACGGCCAGTATCGCGAGCAAATAGTGCAAGACAGCGCGCGGACATACCGCGCCGCCATGGACCTCATCTACGAGCAATTCACGTCTATCGAACGCCTTGATGGCGACGTGGTGACGCTCCCGCGTCAGCGCCTCCAATTCGCGCATACGCTCGTTCGCGGCCAGAGCTTCAGCGATGTCTATGCCGCCTGCCGCGCACTTCGCGTAGCGAGGAACGCAGACTGGCGGCTTCCGTCGCGGGCGGAGTTCCTTGCGCTCTTTGCCACGCGCGGCACACGCTCATTTCTTCTCATGGATACGCCCGACGAGCGCGTATGGGGCAACGCCCTCGACGCCTTGACTGCGGAGCACCGGACGCTCGTGGTCAATTCGTTCTGGGTCCTTTCAAGCTCAGAGCCGATGTTTCCGGTGGAGGAGATCGCCGCCCATCACGGCATGATCGTCTCGTACGAATACGGGCTCGCGAATGACGGCACGTACACCGAGAGCTGGAGCTCTTCCCCGGAGGGATACTGGACACCGCGCAATCTCTTCGCGCCGCGGCGGGTCGGCGGCTACGCGGCCCTCTGCGTGCGAGCAACTCCGTGAGAAGCGCACGTTCGCGAGGGCGTGCTTTCCACCGCTCGCCGGTAAGCGTACAGGGCTACAAATGAGCGGCTGGGATAGGCATTCTTCGGATTACACGGGACGCGACTGGCCGTGGTGGGCGCACGCGCTGATCGCGATTGCGATAGTGGTCGTTTCCCTTTGGTTGGCCGGATACATTCGGTTCTAACAAAGTTGCGATCGGCCGGCGCTTCGCACTCTCTCGCCCCGCGCCATTTTGGGCCGTTTGTTAGGATACGCCAGGACGACCTGGTGTGATACCAGTGCCGGCATCGCCATCACTGCCGACACTCGCACTCTCGCGCTCCGAGGCGATCGCCCGCATGGTGTCTAGTAGGTGATCAAGAACCTTCGGCGTCGCTCCCGCCTCAGCGGCGCTCACCAGCGCCTCGTTCACAAGCTGCGCGCAACGCTCGAGACCTTTCGTACCTTGCGTCATCGTCTGTTCCCCCCATGCGTGAAATCTCGAATATCAACAACTGGCGCTCCACGGTCGGCCATCACGTCCGCGCTGGTCTTCAGAACAATCGACGTAAGCTGCGTCTTGAGAAGACCAACAATGTGATCCTCGCGCCAGGCATCGGACGCGGAGGACGCGATCGCGTCCTCAATGAGGACAACGCGCAATCCGAGGTCTCGCCCCGCTATGAGGGATGGAAGGATGACGTCGTATGCGGCGAAGCCCACGAAATGAAGAGCGGCGCCCGGCTGCTCGGTGACCCGCTCGTGCAACCGGGCAATGGAAAATGCCGACGGCGCGTCGAGGTAAAACACGGGTTCGTCGATCAGAGGCTCAAGCTGCGCGATCGGGCCGCTTCGCATGTCCCGGTCCCGCCACTGGACGTGCGCTACAAACCAGGCGCTGTCCCGCGCATGCCGCAAGAGCGAGCGAAGACGCGGAAGAATCGCCTCGGACGCGGGCGCGTAGTTCGGCGCGTCCGGCGTCGTGCGGTCGGCGCGTAGCTCCACGCAGATAAGCCAGGGAGATGGACCGGCCGCCATCATCGGGCCCGTCCGCCCCGTCGGTGAAGCGATCGGTCGAGCACGCCCGGGGCGTCCCATTCGCCCTCCGGACGCAGCAATACGAGCGCGGGAGAATCAAGGGAGAGCGCGTCGGCGACGGGAGCGATGTCTTTGATGACCTCGATGTAGTAGCGGTCAGAAAATTCAACGGGGGGCCGCCCAGGCCGTTCGCGCACGGCGCCGTTGCGCTTCCAGAAGGCAAGCAGCGCTGGCTCAATGTGCCCGAGGATCATGGTGTAGCCTTTGCGTGCGGCGAGTGCGCTCCCGGCGTCGATCAGCGCTTTCGCAACGTTCCCGCCACGCTTGCTCTCGCGGACTGAGAGGCGCTCAGCTTTTGCGAAGCCGGCGAACCAGCGCATGCGGAGCACGCCTGCGGGTTCGTTCTCCACCGAAGCGATGAGATGCGTCGCCCCCGCCAAATCGTTCCCATCAAATTCTTCCGCAAACGGACAGCTCTGCTCGCCGACGTATACGAGCGCGCGAATGGCGACCACTTGGAGCAAATCCTCAAGCGTGCGCGCTATTCGCACGTCGACCGGCGCATCGCTGTCGTTCGCGGGTGGTACGCGAGACAGGCCTTCGCTCACGCCGCCGCCCCTGCTGAAAACCCTTCCAGTGGGCGCGTGCGTGGGGGACGGCACGCGAGGCTGGTATCGCCCTGCACGCGCCTAAAGCCGAGCCGCGTGAGGAGTACGCGCTCGCCATCGGCGGTCGCGATGCGTGTGTAGATGGGGAGCGCCCAGAAGAGCGCTTCCTGGATAGCAGCGGCCCCGCCAATGACCGCGCTACCCCCGGCCTTCGTGGACGCTACAACGCCGAACGCAAACACCGCCGCGGGCGGCTCGCCGGGAGGCGCGATGAGGTCGAGTGCAAAATCGCGGGGATCGAAAGCACCCTCGACGAGTGCATCGCGGCCGGTAGCGCGGAGGGCGGCAAAGCCCAGCGCCCCATCAACGACCCCCTCCTCCACATGGACGAATTGGCTCGCGCCGGTTCGAGACTGCACCGCGTGAAGCACGTCCGCAGACGCGACCTGGGACGAAATCAGGCGCGCGCCGAGTTCGCGTCCCTGCCGAATCTGATCCGCTGACGCCAGAGTCAAGTTGAAGAGCGCCGCGACCGCCTTAACGCGCTCAGGGTCGGCGCAGCGACCCTCCGGGTCCACTAAGTCTTCCAATTTCCCGCCGTCCATCACAATCTCCGAGAGGGCAATGGTACGTGGAGCGCGGGGCAGAGGCGTGAGCGAAAGTGGAAAGCGGCGTGTGCCTAAACCAGTGCACGCACCGGCGTCGGCTAAACCGAAGTGGGACTGGGACGATCTGCGGGTCTTTAACGCCGTCGCCGAGCATGGGACCATGGCCGGCGCCGCGCGGGTGCTTGGTGTCACCGCGAGCATGGTGAGCAAGCGCATCGACGATCTCGAAGCACGTCTCGGGGCAACGCTTCTTTCGCGCCACGCGCACGGCGTCTCCCTCACCGAGACAGGGAAGCTCGTGCGCGACTACGCGCTCACGATGGAGCACTCGGCCGCATCTATCGAGCGGATGGCAGGAGCGCAGGACAAACGTCGCGCCGGTCGAGTGACCATCCAGGCACCGGACGGCGTCGCAGCGTTCTGGATCGCGCCCCGCATCGCTGACTTCATCAGAGAGAATCCGAAGATACGGATCGCCGTCGACTGCGGGTTCTGGTCGGAGCGCCCCCTCCCGGACCCGCCCGACCTGATTATCAGCGTCAAGGAAGAGAAGCGTCTGGATTACGTCGCGACGCGACTCGCCGTCCTTCACTACGTGCTCTTCGCGTCGCCGAAGTACCTGGATACGTATGGGGCGCCGCTCACGCTCGCCAACGTCGCTGACCATCGCTTTCTCGATTTCACGCCGATTTCCGAGCAGCCGGAGAACTGGCATGAGCGCGCGTCGTCGCTGCGGGGCCTTGCCGAAGCCAGCCTTGAAACAAACTCAAGCGCTATGCTGCTTCATACGTTGCTCGCAGGCGGAGGCATCGCGGTCGCCCCGAGCGCCGTGCGATCCTTCGCGCGAGATCTCGTGGTGGTCTATCCAGAAGCAATGTCCCACATCCGTCTCTACCTGGTGCACCACCAGGATGCGGTGAAGAGCGCGCGGGTACGGGCCGTCGCCGAGTGGATCAAGGCGATCTTCGATCCGCGGGTCTATCCGTGGTTTCGCGACGAGTATGTGCCGCCGGACCAATTTCCGGACGCAGCTTCATCGTGAGGTTTGCGCCAGGGAGCGGACCAGCTCGATCACGCGGAGCCGCGTGCGCTTGTGTCGGATTGACCGAAAGAGACTCGCGAGCTGCGCCCCTTCCGGCGTTGCAAGCACGCTGGATACTGTCTCGGCTAGCTCCTCGTCAGCGCCGAAATCCCCAGCAAGACCCTCGAAGAAACGGGCGGGCGGCAAATCGACCGCCGCCGCAATTTCGAATAGACGACTGGCCGCGATTCGATTGACACCTTTCTCGTACTTCTGGACCTGTTGAAAGGTAATGCCGAGTATCTCCGCGAGCCGCTCCTGACTCATTCCGATCTGGAGTCGCCGCGCGCGTAGCCGTTGTCCGAGCTGGCGATCGATTGCATTGACGCGACGTTGTTCGGTCATCAGAGTCCGCCGGAAGTGCCCATCATTTACGTCTTACTACACCGACGCTAGGAGTACGACTGCTGGCGACGCGGCGGTCCCACCCCCCGGATCAGGGCCAGCGCACGGCAAGCGATCTGGTCTTACTGCAGCGTCTTCAGGACGCCGACGGGCTTCACTTGATCTGCGCGCGCAAAGTCCGCCGGCGCGATGAACCCCGGTCACCCCCAAGGGAATCCGTATCCCAAGAGCCTCGTAGGAGCGTGCAGCATAGTCGGAGCAAATGTACTCGCCATTCGGAAGCAGGTAGCCGAGCATTCGGATACTGAGCTTCGAAAGCGCAATGTGCGCCGCGACTTGCAAATTTCGAGGCTCGCGTACGGGATGCCGAATCGGTCAACTGCGAACTGACTCATGCGCCGGTGCATCTGCGCCATTGCGAGGGTCGCAAACTCGCTGTGCCGCGCGACAAGCAAGCCCCACGGTTATAGTTTGACTTTCCCGTGTCGTTCACCAGCACGCTCAACGCCATGGTACGTATCTCGGTCGTGACGGACTCCAGCACCATGATGCGGTCGATGTCTTCAAGCTCGTAGATGAAGCCTACACGCGCCCAGGGACAGTCCGTCGCCCATTGTATGAGTCGGGAGAATGCGCCCCTCCCCCCAATTAGTGCGTCTGCACGACCTGCGTGCGATTGCCCGCAGCATCATATGTGTAGGTGATCGTGCAGGTGACAGTCGTGTCGGTCGTATAGGTCACGGTGATGACGCGGCCGAGCGCATCGTAGGTGTATTCGACTTTCTCGGACGTTTGCGCGAACGATGCGCCACACAACGCCGCGAACGCGACAAGAAACGCAAACGCTCTACGCAAATGCATGCGTCGCTCCCATGTGCGGACACGCTCTCA
>DASZSK010000005.1:0-23342 GCA_035548735.1 Caulobacterales bacterium
AGGCATTTGCGCTTGCCGCCCTTATTTTGAATGGCGTCGAGGATTGTCGGCAGCTCATGCGCAAGCGCGTCGCCCTTGGCGTTGCCCCCGATGCTGTAGGCAAGGTCGCGATATTCCTTCAGCTCCGCGATCTCTGCCCGCAGCACGGCTGGATCGACGGAGGCCAAGCGGTCTTCGCCGTCATCGTCGATGTCCGCGCCCGCGTCGCGCCAGTCGTCGGCGATGGTCTCAACGCTCTCGATGTCGTCGAATGTCTCTAAAGTCGGCGTGAGCGCGGCTTCGAGCCGCTTGATGACTTTGTCGAGCGTCTGCGAGATGGCGTAGGACGACGAGCCGAGCGTGCGCCGCATAACCATCGTCACGAGCTGCCGCCCATTCTTTGAGAAGGCGACGGTGTCGTCACGCTGGAGCCACGCGGACACTTTGTCGTAAAGGTCGCGCTCCATCTGCGATGGTGTGAAGTCGATGGTGACGGGTTCGCGCGCTGTGTAGCGGATCAAGCCGGCTTGTTGGACTTGCCGGCGCAGCGTGCGGCGGCAAAGCGGCTGGAGCCGGTCGCTTAGCAGTCCGAGACCGATGTCATCCGTGCGGTAGGCAAACTCCGCGCGGAACGCATCTTCCGACCCGAAGAAGTGGTCGTCCACGACGCTCACGAGGCCGTACAGCTCAAGCAGATTGTTCTGGAGCGGTGTGGCCGTGAGCAAGAGTTTTGGCCGGTCGCGAAACGTCTCCTTGAGCACCGCCGCGCGGGCGGTAGGCGCGGCCTTGTAAACATTGCGGAGCTTGTGGGCTTCGTCGAAGATCACGAGCTGCCAAGACACTTCGCGAAGGCGGATCGCCAGCCGGGCGGCGTATTCGTAGGACATGACGACGATGGCTTCTGTCGTCGCCCAGGGTCGCTCAATGCCGGCCTTGGCGAAATCCTTGACCCGTTTGTCGTCCAAGATGCGCGTTGGGAGCGAGAACTTCTCCGCCAGCTCCGTTGTCCATTGCTTCCGCAGCGAGGCGGGGACAATCAGGAGGATGTGGCGGCGGCGTTCCCACCAGCGTTGCGCGATGACAAGCGCGGCTTCGATGGTCTTCCCAAGCCCAACCTCGTCGGCCAGTACGACGCCCTTGGAGAGCGGCGAGCGCATCGCGAACAACGCCGCATCGACTTGGTGAGGGTTAAGATCGACACGCGCAGCCGCCAGCGATTGCGCGACGGTGCCGCCTTCGAGCCCTTGCCGTGTGAGGATGTGGGCAAAGAGCTTCGCCTGATGCGGCGTGAATTTGGGCGACACGTCCGTCAGCGAAGTTGCTCCCCCGAGTCGAAAATCACCGACAACATTACCCAGGTTACCCCTTTCGGTGCAGCCCTAGGTGGCTTTGTGACTCGCGGTGGCTACGCGGTGGCTATTTAAGCTTTCAGGACTGGACTTTCGCTCGGCCGGAACTGAGAAAATCATAGCGAAAACAGAGTGTTGATTGGTCGGAGCGGCGAGATTCGAACTCGCGACCCCCAGTCCCCCAGACTGGTGCGCTAACCGGGCTGCGCTACGCTCCGAAGAGCGCCGTCTTTAGCGGCTGCGCCGGGCGAGCGCAAACGGGAAGGCGCCGGGCCTGTGCGCGAGGGAGCGCAAATTAGGGTTGGCGTTGCGCCCCCTTCGACAGGCTCAGGGCATGACGTCGAAGTGCTTGCCGGCTGGAAGCCGGCGGTCCCGGCAGCCCTTTCCTGAAGCCTCAGGTCCAGCGCTTGGTGAGCTTTTGTTCGACGGCGTCGGCCTCCGTGGTGGGCGCGCCGGCATAACCGGTGATGCGGTCAGCGACGAACGCATTGGCGCGCCGTTCCTGGCCGAAGGTGGAGAGCGGTCCGTGGCCGGGGACGAAGCGCACGTCCTCGCCGAGCGGCCAGAGTTTTTGCGTGATCGAGGCGATGAGCGTGGCGTGGTCGCCGCGCGGAAAATCGGTGCGCCCGATCGAGCCCTGGAACAGCACGTCGCCGACGAAGGCGAGTTTGGCGTCGCGGTTGAAGATGACGACATGGCCCGGCGTGTGTCCGGGCGTGTGGATCACGTCGAAACGCGCGCCTTCGAAGTCCAGCGCTTCACCGTCGTCGAAATAGCGGTCGGGCGTGACGTTGCGCAGCCCTTTGACGCCGTAGCGCGTGGCGTCGCTTTCGATCCGGTCGAGCCAGAATTGATCCTCCGCGTGCGGACCTTCGACGGCGACGCCCGTGCGTTCGCGCAGTTCGGCGGCGGCGCCGGCGTGATCCAGATGGCCGTGCGTCAGCCACATGCGCGTGAGCGCGAGGCCGAACTGGGAGAGCGCCTGCATCAGCACGTCGGCGTCGCCGCCGGGATCGATCAGCAGGGCGTGCTTGGTGTCTTCGTTCCAGAGCAGCGAGCAATTCTGCTGCAGCGGCGTCACCGGAACGATGCGAACACTGAGTTTGGGCGCGGATGTACTCATGCCCTCAGGCCCATGTGCGGTTTTTCACTCCTGCGCAAGACCAGGCCCCTCCGCGGGTCCGAAATTCTGCATCGCCGGTTCTCGGCTCGGTTCCGCTTGCAATCATGCTCGGCAGCAACATTTCAATCCGGAGGCCAATGATCGAGGGAGCGTTATCATGAAGGCGATCGTGGTGATGGACCGGGGCGCGGGCGCGGCTGGGATGAAACTGACGGAGCGGCCGGAGCCGCAGGCCGGGATCAACGATGTCCTTGTGGATATTCACGCATCGGGCTTTGTCGGGACTGAATTGTCCTGGCCTTCGACCTGGACCGATCGCAACGGCCGAAACCGAACGCCCTCGATCCCCAGCCATGAGATCGCCGGCGTCGTTTCCGCTGTCGGCTACGGCACGACGGGGCTGTCGGTCGGACAGCGCGTGTTTGGCCTCGCCGACTGGTATCGCGACGGCGGCCTGGCGGAATCCATTGCGATCGAAGCGCGCAATCTCGCGCCGTTGCCGGGCGATGTCGACTTCACGGTGGGCGCCAGCCTGCCGATCTCAGGTCTGACCGCTTGGCAGGGATTGTTGGCGCACGGCCGTCTTCGCGCGGGCCAGAGCGTGCTCGCGCACGGCGCAGCCGGCGCCGTTGGCTCGATGGTGGTGCAACTCGCACGTGAGTTCGGCGCCTATGTCATCGGTACGGGCCGCGCCGCGGACCGACAAAAGGCGCTCGATTTCGGCGCCCAGGAGTTCGTCGACCTTGAGAACGACGCGCTCGAGGACCTCCGCGGCGTCGATCTGGTGTTCGATCTCATCGGCGGCGACATCGGCAAGCGGTCTGCACGCCTGGTGCGGGCCGGAGGAACGCTGGTGTCCATCGTCGGGCCAGCCGAAGCGCGGCCCGCAAACACCTTGGCGATCGACTTCGTCGTCGAACCCGACCGCGCTCAACTGAACGAAATCGTCCTGCGCGTGCGTGACGGCCGATTGCGCACGAACATCGCCAAGGTCTCGCCTCTTGACCAGGCCGTTGCTGCTCTCAACGCACCCGAGCGCCGCACGGGAAAGACGATCATTCGTGTTCGGCCATGAGGCCCAACCGATTCAGTGGCGCTTGAAGTATTGCACGGCGCGTTCGTGCTTCTCGGCGGCGGCCTTCGATTTGAACGTGCCGAGATTGCGCCGCTTGCCGGTCTTGGGGTTCTTCTTGCGCGAATAGAGGCGGTATTCGCCGGATTTGAGCTTGCGGATCATGCCGCACCAATGAGGGGAAGCGCTGGACGGTTCCGCGAGGCGCGGCGATGCTGCGCCCCATGTTGAGCGAGGCGGAGCTGACGGCGCTTTGGGTGAGCCTGCGGGTCGCGGGCTGGGCGGTGGCGTGTTCGTTGCCGTTCGCGGTGGCGGCGGCGTACGCGCTGACGCGCTCGTTTCCGGGCAAGAGCCTCGTCGACGCGCTGGTGCATCTGCCGCTGGTGCTGCCGCCGGTGCTGGTCGGGTTTGTGTTGCTGCTGGGGTTCGGGCGGCGCGGACCGATCGGCGGCTGGCTCGACGCTGCGTTTCACGTCCATCTCGCCTTCACCACGGCGGGCGCGGCGCTGGCGACGGCGGTGATGGCGTTTCCGCTGATGGTGCGGGCGATCCGCTTGAGTTTTGAAGCGACGGACCGGCGTTTGTTCGAGGCGGCGGCGGTGCTGCGCGCGGGGCCGTGGGATCGCTTCGCGTCGGTGGCGCTGCCGCTGGCGGCGCCCGGCGTGCTGGCGGGCGCGGTGACGGCGTTCGCGGCGGGGTTGGGCGAGTTCGGCGCGGTGATCACGTTCGCGGCGAATATTCCTGGCGAGACGCAGACGCTGCCGCTGGCGATCTACGCCGCGCTGCAGACGCCGGGCGGAGAGGCGCAGGCGCTTCGGCTCGCGGCGTTTTCGTTTGCGTTCGCGATCGCCGGGCTGGCGGCGGCGGAGGCTTTGCAACGCTGGTCGAAGCAGAGGCTTGAGGCGTGACGCTCGTCGTCGACGCGCGGCTGCGGCGCGGCGCGTTCGCGCTCGACGCGCGGTTCGAAGCGCCGCTCGACGGCGTCACCGTGCTGTTTGGCCCTTCGGGCGCGGGCAAGTCGCTGCTGTTGTCGGCGATCGCGGGGCTGGCGCGCCTCGATGCGGGGCGCATCGTGCTGGGCGGACGCGATGTGAGCGCGACGCCGACGCATCAGCGCGGCGTGGGCCTCGTGTTTCAGGACGCGCGCCTCTTTCCGCATCTGAGCGTGCGGGAGAATTTGGCGTACGCCGCGCGGCGCGCGCCGGCGGCGCGGCTAGGGCTCGAACAAGCGGCGTCGCTGTTCGACATCGCAGCACTGCTGGAGCGGCGCGTGCGCAATCTCTCCGGTGGCGAGAAGGCGCGCGTGGCGCTGGCGCGCGCGTTGTTGTCCGCGCCCGATCTGTTGCTGCTGGACGAGCCGTTCGCGGCGCTGGACGGCGCGCGGCGGCAAAGATTTCTGACGTTGCTGAAGACGCTGCATGCGCAATTCGCGCTGCCGATGATCGTCGTGACGCACCAGATCGACGACGCGGCGTACCTCGCGGATCATGTCGTTGCGCTGAAAGCCGGCCGGGTGATTGCTTCGGGGCCGATGCAAACGACGGCGACGATGTCCGCGTTTCAGGATTTGCTGGATGCGCGCGACGTCGGCGCGGCGCTGCCGGCCTTGGCGCTAGCGAGCGCCAGCGGCGGGGCATGGGTGCGGGCGGATCACGTTTTGCTGGCGACGGCGCAACCGCAGGGGCTCTCGGCGCGTAATGTGTGGCGGGGCGAGATCCTTTCGTTGCACGCTGAAGAGACCGCGGTGCTCGTCACGATGCGTACACAGGTGGGCGTGCTGGTGGCGCGCGTGACGCGGAGCGCGATGGACGAACTGGCGCTTGCGCCAGGGCTGAGCGTGTGGGCGATCGTGAAAGCGCACTCGGTTTGAGGAAACGAACGATGCTGGGAAGACGCCTATTTGCCGTTCTGCTGGCGCTTCTGGCGTTTGCGCCCGTTTCCGCGCTCGCCGCGCCACTCAAGGTATTCGCCGCCGCGAGCCTCACCGACGCGCTGAACGCCGCCGGCGATGCGTACGCCGCGCACCATCACGAACGCCCGGTGTTCAATTTCGCGGCGAGTTCAGCGCTGGCGCGGCAGATCGAGCAGGGCGCGGACGCCGATCTCTTCATGTCCGCCGACGAAGACTGGATGGATTATCTGCAGACGCGCCATCTGGTCGATGCCGCGACGCGCGTCGACCTCTTGAGCAACCGCCTCGTGCTGATCGCGCCCAGCGACCGGCCGTTTCATCTTTCCATTCGCCGCAACTTCAATCTGCTCGGCGCGCTCAATGGCGGACGCTTGGCGATGGCCGATCCCGACAGCGTGCCGGCCGGACGTTACGGACGCGCGGCGCTGCAAGCGCTCGGCGTATGGGACGCGGTTTCGCCCTCGGTTGCGCGCGCGGAGAATGTGCGCGCCGCGCTCCGGTTCGTGGAGACGGGCGAGGCGGCCGCGGGGATCGTGTACGCGACGGACGCGCAGGCGTCCGGCGCTCGCGTGGTCGTGGTCGGGACCTTTCCCGCCAACACGCATCCGCCAATTTCCTATCCGCTCGCCATCGTTGCGGGAAAGCGTAATGCGGCCTCGGAAGATTTCGCGCGGTTTCTGCGTTCCGCGGAAGCGCGCGCGATCTTTCGCCAGCAAGGCTTCGGCGTGCGCTAGCGCAGCGCCCGAGCGGTCTGCTCGCCAGCCCAGGCCGCGACGAGCCAGGTCACGAGCGAAACGCCAACATAAAGCGCGGCTTGCAGAAGCGCGCCGGCATGCAGCATGCGGAACGTCTCGAGACTGAACATCGAAAACGTGGTGTAGCCGCCGCAAATGCCCGTCATCACGAATTGACGGAAGCGCACATGCGCGTTGGGCGCCTCGGTCGGTTCGCTCAACACCGCGTAGAAGCCGATGGCGAACGAGCCGGTGATGTTGACGAAGAACGTGCCCCAAGGAAACGCTGCGCCGAACAAAGACGGCGCAAGAAGACCGACGAGCCAGCGCAACAAGCTGCCGATCACGCTGCCGAGCGCGATCGAGAGATAGGGCGTCTTCATGGAACGCCCCCGGCGATGCTGAAGCCGAGGGCTACGGCGCCGACGCAAAGCAGCACAGAGAGGACGACATAGAGGATCGAGCGCATCGCGCTGCGTTGCGCGAGCGCCACCGTCTGCAGGCTGAAGGAGGAGACTGTCGTGTAACTGCCGAGCACGCCGGTGACGGCAAACAGCCAGCCATCCGAAGCAAGCGCGTGCCGGCTGAGAAGAGCGCCGGCGATGCCGATGGCGAACGCACCCGTGACGTTGACGACGAGGGTGCCGAGCGGGAAGGCGTCGCCGAAATGGCGGCCGATCAACCCGGATAGGAAAGCGCGCGCTGGCCCGCCGATGGCGGCGCCGAGCGCCACCCAGGCGGCGTTGATCAGGCTCTCCACATGCGCGTGCTAGGGAACGTCGCCCGCTTCGTCTAGGCGCGGCTGCGCGCCGCAGCTTCCGCGCGCGGAACAAACCGATAAACAGCCCGCATGAGCAAGGCGAAGCCGGACAAGCTCGTGGGCGTGTGGCTCCTGGCCATCGTCGTCATGGTGTTCGCCATGGTGATGGTGGGCGGCGCGACGCGGCTCACGCAATCGGGGCTCTCGATCACCGAATGGAAGCCGGTCAGCGGCGCGCTCCCCCCGCTTTCGCAGCAGGATTGGCAGCGCGTGTTCGACGCCTACCGGCAGACCACCCAGTACGCGCAGCTCAATCGCGGCATGAACCTCGGCGAGTTTCAGTACATCTTCTGGTGGGAATGGGCGCATCGCCTGCTCGGACGGCTGATTGGCTTTGTGTTCCTGATCCCCTTCCTCGCCTTCTGGGCGACGGGGCGATTGAAGGCGCGCTTCCTTCGCGTGCTGGCGCTGTTCGCCTTGGGCGGGCTGCAAGGTTTCGTCGGCTGGCTGATGGTGGCGAGCGGCTTGGCGGGACGCACGGAAGTCAATCCGGCATGGCTCGCCGCGCATTTGGCGGTCGCGTTCTTCATCATGGCGTTTGCGCTCTGGCTGGCGCTCGACGCGTTCGATTGGCCGCGCGTGCGAGGCAAGACGGGCGCGCCACGTGGGTTCGCTCTGGCGTTCGTGGCGGCGTTGTTCGTGCAGATCATGTTCGGTGCGCTGCTCGCGGGTTCGCATGGCGGCGCGGCGTACGCGGATTGGCCGACGATCGGCGGGCGGATTTTCCCGGCGGGCTATGGACTGGATATCGTCGAGAACCACGCGACGCAGCACTTCAATCACCGGACGCTCGGCTATGCCGTGGCCGCGTTGGCGCTGACGATCGCCGTGCTGGCGTTTCGCAAGGGCGAGGGGACGTCGCGGACGACGGCGATTGCGCTCGGCGGCGTGGCCTTGGCGCAGGCATGTTTGGGGATCGCCACGGTGATCGCGGGAACGCCGCTGGGGCTGGCGCTGACGCATCAGGCTGGCGCAGCCGTGCTGTGGCTGTTCGGTTGGACAGTGCTGCGTGTTGGGTATTATGATACCGTTAGTACAAGTGGCGGAAAATAAACGGAAAAACGACACGTGTTGACAAGGACGCGGTGGCTCTTTATCCGCGCGCCTTCTTTTTGCTCAGGAAACTTCCATGCGCACCCTGCAAACCCGCTCGGCGAAGCCCGCCGAGACGGAGCACAAATGGATCGTGGTGGATGCTGAGGGCGCCGTCGTCGGCCGCCTCGCGTCGTTCATCGCGCTCCGCCTTCGCGGCAAGCACCGCGCCGATTTCACCCCGCACGCCGACGTCGGCGACCACGTCGTCGTCATCAACGCCGACAAGGTGGCCTTCACCGGCAAGAAGCTGCTGAAGAAGGTCTATTACTGGCACACCGGCTATCCGGGCGGGATCAAGGAGCGCACCGCGGGCAAGGTGCTGGGCGGCAAGCATCCCGAGCGCGTGGTCGAGAAGGCCGTCGAGCGCATGATGCCGAAGGAAAGCCCGCTGGCGCGCCGGCAGCTCGCGAAGCTGCATGTTTATGCGGGCGCCGAGCACAAGCATGCGGCGCAACAGCCGCAGACGGTTCCGTTCAAGAGCTTCAACCGCAAGAATTCGAGGATCGGATGAGCGATATCCAACAAGGCTTCGGCGGTTTGGGCGAGATGGTCGACGCCCCGCTGCGCCCGCAACAAGAACCTGCGCCGCTGCGCGAACGCAAGGTCGATGAGTTCGGCCGCGCTTATGCGACCGGCAAGCGCAAGAACGCCATCGCACGCGCCTGGGTGAAGCCGGGCAAAGGGCAGATCACCATCAACGGCAAAACCAGCGATGCGTATTTCGCGCGGCCCGTGCTGCGCATGATGATCAACCAGCCGTTCCGCATCACCGATCGCGAAGGCCAGTTCGACGTGAACGTCACGGTCGTCGGTTCGGGGCTCTCGGGCCAAGCCGGCGCGGTGCGTCACGCCATCTCGAAGGCGCTGGCCGATTATGAACCGCCGCTGCGCCCTACGCTGAAGCACGCGGGTTTCCTCACGCGCGACAGCCGCGTCGTCGAGCGTAAGAAGTACGGCAAGGCGAAAGCGCGCCGCAGCTTCCAGTTCTCGAAGCGCTAAATCTCTTCAACATGGTGGGAAGAGCGGGCGCTTCGGCAACGGAGCGCCCGCTTTGTTTTGGAGATGAGCGCATGGCGGAGTGGCCGGCGGGTTGGCGCGATACGGAGAGTGCGGAAGCGGGCGCCTTGGCGGAGGATATCTCCAATGCGCTCAGCCCGACGCACATCCTACGCGGGCGCGCGTTTCGAGTATTGGCGCGCCGTTCGGACGCCGACGACGTGCTGCTTCAGCTCGACGATGGCGAGGTCGCCGAAATGCATCTGAGCTGGGCGTCTCAGGTCAGTGCGAGCTTTCCCGGCGCCATTCTTTATGTGGATCTGGACCAATGGCGCGCCGCGCAATTCTGACAGCGGCGCGCCGGGGCGCCTTATATCTTGCCGCGCTCGACCAACACGCCGAGGCGATCGTTGATCGAAAAGATCACGATCCACACTTCGCAGACGACGCGCCACATCAAGAGGCCCGCAGCGCCTGCGATCAGCGCGATCAGCGCGGCGCCGGCGTTGAAGCCGCCATAGCCGCCGTATCCGCCCATCATGCCGGCCATCATGCCTCCGCCGAGCACGCCGCCCAGCGTCATCAGCACGATCAGCACGATCCCGATCCAGTAGACGATGCGGATCAGCACCGGCGCGACGAATTTGTCGAAGTTCAAAAGACTGGCGAGCATCAGACCCTCTCCCTATGTTCCGAGCGTTTTCGCCTTAGTCCGCGCGCGGGGCAGCGTCCAGAACCGGCTCGAATGACATGATTGCGAAGGTCTTTATTGATGGCGAAGCCGGAACGACCGGCCTGCAGATTCGCGAGCGGCTTGAGTCGCGGCGCGACCTGGGCCTTGTGTCGATCGATCCCGCGAAGCGGAAGGATGCTGAGGCGCGCCGCGCGCTGCTGAACGGCGTCGACCTGGTGATCCTCTGCCTGCCCGATGACGCGGCGCGTGAGGCGGTGGCGCTGATCGAAAATCCTGCCGTGAAGGTGATCGACGCTTCGACAGCGCATCGGGTTGCGCCGGGCTGGACCTATGGTTTTCCCGAACTGGCGAAGGATCAGCGCGCGCGCATTGCTGAGGCCAAGCGCGTCGCCAATCCGGGCTGCTGGCCGACAGGCTTTCTGGCGCTGGTTCGTCCGCTGGTGGAGGCGGGGATCGCGCCGAAGGATTGGCCCGTGAGCGTGCACGGCGTGTCGGGCTATTCGGGCGGCGGCAAAGGCATGATCGCCGAGTTCGAAGACGAAACGGCGGCGAACCACACGCGCGTCCCGTACCGGATTTACGGGCTGACGCAGCAGCACAAGCACGTGCCGGAGATGCAGCTCTATTCGGGTTTGTCGCGCGCGCCTTTGTTCACGCCGTCGGTGGGGCGCTACTACAAAGGCATGCTGGTGGTAGTCCCGCTGCATCTCGAAGCGTTGCCGGACGCGCCAAGCCTGAAGCGCGTGCACGAGACGCTGCGCGCCGCCTATGAGAGCGAGCGCTTCGTCGAGGTTGCATCACTCGAGGATGCAGCCAAGATCGCGACGCTCGATCCGGAGGGATTGAACGGGACCAACCGCATGCGGCTTTTTGTGTTCGGGCACGACAAAGAAGCGCGCCTCGTTGCGCTCTTGGACAATCTGGGCAAAGGCGCGAGCGGCGCGGCGGTGCAGAATCTCAACCTGATGCTGGGCCTGGATGAGAGCGCGGGGCTCGTTTAGCCCTCGTACTTGCCGATGCTGTCGTCGAGGAATCGGTTGTTTTCCTCGCGCAGTTTGGCGCCGGCCTCGTCATAGAGGAATGGCAGGAAGGCGTAGCGCTTGCCGCGCGTGACGGGCGTCGCCTCGTGCAGCAGCGCGCATCCGAACACGACGGCGCCGCCCGTGGGCGCGCGATAGGTGCGGCTGCCGAATTCCGGAAAGCGCAGGTCGCCGCCTTCATACTCTTCGGCATTGAGGTTGATGGTGACCGCGAACTTGCGATGCGCCGTGCCCTTGGTGGTGTTGTCGCGGTGGGCGCGGAAAAAGCCGCCGCTCGCGGCGTCGTAACAGGCGACGATATAGCGCTCCATCCGCGTCATGCGTTGCATGAAGGCCTTTTCGATCTCAGGGTTGAGCCGCCAGAACATGCGATGCATGGCGCCGTCGCGCAGGTGCTTTTCGGCGATGTCGTAATCGAAGCGTTTTTTGAAGCTGTCATCGAGGCCGGTATAGGTCTTGCCGACGTCGTTCTCGCGCGTCGTGCCGGAGGGCTTTCCGCCCGCGCGCTCGTAGGCGGCGATGAGCTCCTTGCAGAAAGCCGGTTCGAAGATGCGCGGAACGATCAGCACCGGCGCATGCAGCGGGACGCCCGCATGCGCATCGGGCGGAGGCGTGCGTTCGAGCGTGCGCAGCGCACTGACGGCCTGATCCAGCGGCCAGAAACCCAGCGCCCGCAAGGA
Organism: Caulobacterales bacterium; assembly: GCA_035548735.1. GTDB lineage: Bacteria > Pseudomonadota > Alphaproteobacteria > Caulobacterales > Aquidulcibacteraceae > Vitreimonas. The sequence continues at coordinate 11,495 of DASZSK010000005.1, forward strand.
GGGATCGAGCAGCACCCAGCCGTCGTTTAGACCCCAAGCGTCGACAGCGGCGCGCGCGTCGTAGAACACCGGCCGGTTTGCGGCGATCTCTTGGATCTGGGGATCGGCGTCGCCTCTGGGGTCGGCGCAGAGCACCGACAAGACGCGCGCGCCTTCCTCAATGCCGCTTTGGTTGACCGCCTCGAGTGCGGCGCGCGCCTCAGGGCGATCCAGGTCGGTGACGACGCAAAACAGGATGAAGCGTCCGCCCATTGATGAAATGGCGAAGCGCGGATTGCGATTGGATTTGAGGTGCAAATAAGAGATCGGCTCGCCGAGCCGCAGCGCCCGCTTGGCCATGGATCACCCAGAGCGCACTTTCACATATTCGCCGGGGGCGGGACAAATCGGCCTGAGCTTGTGGTCGCCCGGATGACGGGCCGGCGCGTCCTCGCCGTCATTCTTCTGCAGCCACTCGTCCCAATGCGGCCACCAGGAGCCGCCCGTCTCGTGCGCGAAGGCGAGCCAATCCTCGACCGAGCCGGCGATGTTGGGGTTGGTCCAATACTGATACTTGTTTGCGGCCGGCGGGTTGATGACGCCGGCGATGTGGCCTGAACCCGCGACGATGAATTCGACCGGCCCGCCCCACGCTTCGGCGCTGCGATAGACGCTGGCGCAAGGCGCAATGTGATCCTCTTTCGAGGACTGCATAAAAATTGGGATCTTCACCGCGCCGAGATCGAGCTTTTCGCCGAGCAGTGTGAGTTGGCCCTTGGTGAGCGCGTTGTCGCGATAGAAGTTGCGCAGGTAGAAGAGGTGAAGCGCCTTCGGCATGCGCGTCTGGTCTGCGTTCCAATAGAGCAGGTCGAATGGCGGTGGGTGTTTGCCGAGATAGTAGTTGTCGACGACGTAATTCCAGATCAGGTCGTTGGCGCGCAGCGAGTTGAACGTGTCGGCCATCGCCTGCGCGTCGAGCAGGCCGCCTTTTTGCTGCATGCGGTCTTCGAGATATTTGATGCCGGCGTCGTCGGCGAACACCAGGAGATCGCCGGCGAATTTGAAATCGGTCTGCGCCGCAAAGAAGGTCGCCGTTTTGATCCGCGTGTCGCCCTTCTTGGCCATGTGCGCGAGCGTCGCGGCCAGAAGCGTGCCGCCGATGCAATAGCCAACGGCGTTGATCTGATCCACGCCGGTGGCGTCTTGCACAGCTTGCACGGCGGCGTAGACGCCTTCGCGCATATAGTCTTCGAAGGTTTTCTCGGCCAGGCGTTCGTCCGGATTGACCCAGGACACGAGGAACACGGTGTAGCCGTGGTCCACCAGCCATTTGATCATCGAATTGCGCGGCTGGAGATCGAGGATGTAGAATTTGTTGATCCACGGCGGAAAGATCAACAACGGCGCCTTGTGCACAGTTTCCGTCGTCGGCGCGTATTGGATGAGTTCGAGAATTTCGTTGCGAAAGACCACTTCGCCGGGCGTCGTCGCGACATTCTCGCCCAACCGGAACGCGTTGAGATCGGTTTGGCTGATCGCCAGCACGCCTTGACCGCGCTTCAGATCGTTGGCCAGGTTCTCGACGCCGTGCAGCAGGCTCTGGCCATGCGTCTGCAGTAGCGCGCGCAGCGCGGCCGGGTTGGTCATCAGGAAGTTCGACGGCGAGGCCGCGTCGACCGCTTGCTTGATGAAAAATGCAGCCTTGCGCTTGGTGTTCTCGTCGACGCCTTCAGCCTTGGCGACCAGATTGGTGATGAAGTCGGCGGTGGCGAGGTAAGTCTCGCGCAGCATCGAGAACGCCGGGTTGGAGCGCCATTCCGGGTCCTTGAAGCGACGATCGCGCGCCGGTTCGGCGGGCGGGGCGGCGCCGGTCAGCATGTAAGCGGTGTGGCGTTCCCAGATTTCTGCGTAACGCCGCCAGAGCTCTCCATGCGCGTCGCGCAGGGTTTCCGGTTGTTGGGCGAGGCTGCCCCAGACTTCGTTGAGCGCGCCTTGCACATCGAACGGATCGGGCTGCCAATTGGCCGCCGGCGTCGTCGCCTGATCCAGGAAAGCTGTGGAGAAGACTTGGTTGGCGCGCGTCACCGCCTCGGTCAGGTTCACCGATAGCTGGGCGAGGCTCTCGGCCGTCTGCGCCAGCATCATTTCGCTCAAGGGTTGGTTCTCCGGCGAAACGGCTGGAACCGGAGCGGATGGGGCAGGTTTGGGGACGGCGGCGTCGGCTTTCTTGACGGCGGCGCGCGCCTTTCCAACGGCGCGGCGCTTGCCGCGCTTGCTGGCCGGCGCGGGAGCTTCGCGAGGCTCCTGTGGTTGCGCGGCCGCCGGCGGCTCGGCCGCCGGTGGTTCAGGCGCTGTCGGATGGGCCTCGCTCATTTTCTCTCCGTTCCGCCTCAATCCTACCTAGTTGACTCCCACGGTGGCGCAAAGGCGGAAGCTGGTATAGGCAAGGGCATAAGGAGCCCGAGCTTCTGGAGGAGAACCGCGTGCAGCGTCCGATCGGTAGGGCGATGATCGGCGTCGGCGCCATGGCGGCGGCGTGCGTCGGATTGGCGGGCTGCGCCTCGGCGAAGCCGGCGGCCAATCAGCCTGCCTGGTTCACGCAGGCGCTGCAGCAGCAAAGCGGCGGCTACCCCAAGCTGAAAGACGTGCCGCAGACCACGACCGCCAACACCGATCAGCGCCATTGGGCCGCGGTGGAGGCCGATGTCGTGGCGGCGGGGCGGGCGATGCGCGCCAATCCGCGCAACCAGCCGGTGACGTCGAACGACAGCCAGGCGTTCATCGACCAGGCGCGGCAGGACTTGAACGAGACCGCCGCAACGCACGCCGACACGCCGCCGGCTGCCGCCGCGCACTAACGCCGTTTGAACGCTTTCAGCAGAATTTGACGCCCGGACTCCGATGAACACCGACTTCCATAAAATTCGCCGCCTGCCGCCTTACGTTTTCGAGGAGGTCAACAAGCTCAAAGCGCGCATGCGCGCGAAGGGCGTCGATATCATCGATTTCGGCATGGGCAATCCGGACCTGCCCGTACCGGAGCATATCGTCGACAAGCTGTGCGAGACGGCGCGGAAGCCGCGCACCAATCGCTACTCAGCGTCGCGCGGCATCCCTGGATTGCGAAAGGCGATGGCGGGTTATTACGAGCGGCGCTTCGGCGTGAAGCTCAATCCGGACACGCAGATCGTCTCCACGTTGGGTTCGAAGGAAGGCTTCGCCAATCTCGCGCAGGCGATCACCGCGCCGGGCGACGTGATCATCGCGCCGAATCCCTCTTACCCGATCCACGCCTTCGGCTTCATCATGGCGGGCGGCGTGATCCGCAGCGTCGAGGCGCATTCGCCGGAGCAATATCTGAGCGGCTTAGGCCGCGCTGTGCGCCACTCGACGCCGCCGCCGATCGCCATGGTCACATGCTATCCGGCCAACCCGACCGCGCAGGTGGCCGATCTCGATTTCTATAAGGAGGCCGTGGCGTTCGCCAAGAAGCACGAGATGTTCGTGCTCTCCGACATGGCCTATTCGGAAATCTATTTTGACGGCAATCCGCCGCCGTCCGTGTTGCAGGTCGAAGGCGCGACGGATGTCGCGGTCGAGGTCAACACGCTGTCGAAGACCTATTCGATGGCGGGTTTCCGCGTCGGTTTCGCGCTCGGCAACGAGCGGCTGATCGCGGCGCTCGCGCGCGTCAAATCCTATCTCGATTACGGCGCCTATACGCCGGTGCAGGTGGCGGCGGCGGCGGCGCTCAACGGCCCGCAGGATTGCGTTGAAGAGATGCGCCAGATTTACAAGTCGCGCCGCGACGTGCTGGTGAAAAGCTTCCGCGACGCGGGCTGGGACGTGCCGGTTCCGACCGCTTCGATGTTCGCTTGGGCGCCGCTGCCGGAGAAGTTCAAGCATCTGGGTTCGGTGGAGTTTTCGCTGCGGCTGATGGAGGGTGCGGAGATCGCCGTCGCACCGGGCGCAGGCTTCGGCGAATATGGCGATGGCTATGTGCGCATCGCACTCGTGGAAAATGAGCAGCGCATTCGTCAGGCGGCGCGCAATCTGAAGAAATTCCTCAACAGCAATGTCGCGCCCTCCGCGACGGCGGCGGAGTAGGTCATGGCGGGGGCGGAGAGACTGAAGGTCGGCGTCGCCGGCGTCGGCACGGTGGGCGGCGGTTTGCTGCGGCTGTTCGCCGACGCGAACTCACGCCTCAATCAGCGGCTGGCGCTGACGGCGATTTCGGCCCGCAATCGCACCCGCAAGCGCGACGTCGATATTTCGCGCTACGAATGGTTCGACGATCCGGTCGAGCTCGCGGCCAATCCGGACATCGATGTTTTCGTCGAACTGATCGGCGGATCGGACGGTCCGGCCAAACGCGCGGTGGAGATCGCGCTGAAGCGCGGCGCCCATGTCGTCACCGCCAACAAGGCGCTGCTCGCGTTGCACGGCGCAGATCTGGCGGCGCTTAGCGAACAGCATGGCGGCAAGCTGATGTTCGAGGCGGCCGTCGGCGGCGGCGTGCCGGTGGTGAAGGCGATGAAGGAAAGCCTCGCCGGCTGCCGCGTGAAGTCGCTGTCCGGCATCCTGAACGGGACCTGCAATTATCTTCTGACCGAGATGGAGGCGTCTGGGCGCTCGTTCGAGGACGTGCTGGCCGACGCGCAGCGCCTGGGTTACGCCGAGGCCGATCCGACCATGGATGTCGGCGGTTTCGACGCCGCCCATAAGGTGACGCTTCTCGCGGCGATCGCCTTTGGCGCGAAGCCGGACTACGAGCACGTCAAGATCGAGGGCGTCGACGTCGTGACGCTGCACGACATCCGCCTCGCCGGGAAACTCGGTTATCGCATCAAGCTGATCGCCAAGGCCGAACGCATCGGCGAGGCGATTTCGATGCATGTGCGACCGGCGCTGCTGGCGTTCGATCATCCGCTGGCGAATGTGGGCGGGGCGCTCAACGCGGTCGTCGTCGACGCCGATCCGGTCGGCCAGCTCACCTTCATCGGGCGTGGCGCGGGCGAGGGGCCCACGGCTTCGGCGGTGGCGGCCGATCTCCTCGACATCGCCGAAGGCCGCGGCGGACCCGCTTTCGGGCAGCCGCTTAACCAACTTCAGTCGGCGGCGCGCGCTACGCCGCAGGAACGCGGACGCTTCTATATGCGTCTTCTCGTGCAGGATCGCCCTGGCGTCGTTGCGGCGGTGTCGGATCGCCTCGCGCACGAAAACGTGTCAATCGAAAGCTTCCTTCAGATGCCGTCATATGAGGCGCCCATAGTGCCGATCGTGTTGACAACGCAGTCATGCGCAAGAGCGGCGCTTGACGCCGCTGCATCCGCCATTGAGAGCTTGGATGCGGTCACCGAACCGCCGCGCGTGATGCCGATCGAAGAAAGCGGCGGCCGGTCGCGCTTCTGGAGCTGAGGGCCTCGATGACAAAGGATGCGGCCATTACCGACGACATGGCCTATTGCGCTGCGCGCGTAGCGATCTCCGCCGCCGTGGCTGCGGCGCGGCTGATCGGGCGGGGCGACGAACAGGCGGCCGACCAAGCCGCAGTGGATGCGATGCGCACGGCGCTCAACGCCACGGCCATGCGCGGGCGGATCGTCATCGGCGAAGGCGAACGCGACGAAGCGCCGATGCTCTATATCGGCGAGAAGGTGGGGACGGGCGAAGGTCCGGAGATCGACATTGCGCTCGATCCGCTGGAAGGCACGACGTTAACCGCGAAGGCGATGCCGAATGCGCTCGCGGTGATCGCGTTCGCGCCGCGCGGCGGCCTGTTGCACGCGCCGGACACCTACATGGACAAGCTCGCGGTGGGCCCCGGTTACGACGACGGCGTGGTCGAGATCGATGCGCCGCCGGACCGCAACGTGAAGGCGCTGGCGAAGGCGAAGGGCGTGCGGCCTGAAGACATCGGCGTGTGCGTGCTGGATCGGCCGCGCCATGCGGGCATCATCGAGTCTCTGCGCAGCGTGGGCGCGCGGGTGCATCTGATTTCCGACGGCGACGTGGCCGGCGTGATCAATACGACGAAGCCCGAGACGGGCATCGACATGTATGTGGGCCAAGGCGGCGCCCCGGAAGGCGTGCTGGCGGCGGCGGCGCTCAAATGCGTCGGCGGGCAGTTCCAGGGCCGTCTCGTGTTCCGCAACGATGAAGAAAAGGCGCGCGCCGAGCGCGTTGGCGTCGCGGACTTCAAGAAGCTCTATTTCCTGAATGACCTCGCCTCGAAGGATGCGATCTTCGTCGCCAGCGGCGTAACGCAGGGCTCGCTGTTGGACGGCGTGCGCTTCACCAACGGCTCCGTGCGCACGCACACTTTGGTGATGAATTCAGCGACGCGGACGGTCAGCGAGTTGCGGGTGAAACAACCCGTCTAACGGTGATGCTGCGCGGCATAGGCTGCGCTTTGCTGACCGACGATATCGATAAGATTGCCCATCGCTTCGGGCACGTCGATCAAATGCATGCCCCAATCGGGAAGGATGCGCCCGTTGGCGCGGACATCGCCCGGAATGTCGTGCGTGCGCACATCATTTGCGCCAGCGCTGACGTGGAGCGCGAGATAAGAACTCGTCCCATCATTGACGCATTGGGCGCTGACGAGGCCCGGCGTGGACACGAAGGGCGTGTCGATCGGCTGCTGCGTCGTCGTCCAGGAGAAGTCGGGCGGCGCGGACGGCCCAGTCACCAGCGTGAAGAAATAGCTGTGCAGAGGCCCTGAGCCGCCAGCGAGATTGGCGGGGTTCGTGCACAGCACGTGCGCGTGCGCGATGGGCGCAAAAGTTTGCGGATCGTAGGCGTGCGCGAAGAGCCCGATCGGCGGCGGCGGCGCGGTGTCGCGGAAGGAGACGTAGGAGATCACGCAGCCGGTTTGCGTCGGCGCATGGCAAGCGGGGATGTGCTGAAAGGAACCGCCGACATCGGCGTTGTCGGGCACGACGACATTGGCGCCCAGGATGAGGGCGGAAACGAGTTGGGCCTGCACGGGCTTGCCGTCGATCTCTTCCTGCATCAGCCGGATCAAGAGCGCGGCGCCTTGGCTGTGACCGACGAGCACGACGCCGCGGCCGTGATTGTCGTGCGCGAGATAAGAGCGCCACGCCGCGAGCACGTCATTGTACGCCAATTGGCGGTTGGGCGGCGAGAAGCCGCCGGCGATGCGCGCGCGCAGCGAGGCCAGCGTGTTCTGCCGGTACATGGGCGCGAAAGTGCGGCATTGCGCGGCGAAACGCGCGAATTGCACCTGCGCGACATAAAGTTCTTCGCGGCCGGGAAGGAGATCGCTGTTCTCGCCCGGATCGAGCGAGACGGTCGGATAGACGTAGAAGCAATCGATTGCGGGGTTGGCGGCGGGCGTGAAGGCTTCGCGAGTGAATGCGCCGTCGGCGGCGATGATTGTCGTGGTTTGATCGCTGGCGCATGCATCATGCCGTTCCGGACGGCAGAGCCAATTGGCGTCGATGCTGTAGTCGGCAGGGGCCATCGGTGGTTCCGTGGGCGCGGCCGGCGTTTGCGCTCGAGCGATGGCTCCGCCGGTCCACAGCAGAGCCGCGCAGACAAGTGATCGCGCCCATACTCGGTTCATGACGTTTCCCCTGATCGTGAGGCAGGGAGTTCATGACACGCGGAGCGCTGCGTCCAGCGGGCAGTTCAGGACACAAGTCTCAAATTCACGTGCACGATGTGTCAGGCGGCGGGTTTGGCGATGCCCGAGCTTGGCAGCGCGCGGCGCACGGCGCGCGCGGCGGCCCGCACATAGAGCCAAAGCAGCCAGAAGAAGAACCACGCAACGACCCCAGCAACCGGGGAAAGCGCGATCACGGCCCAGGGCGGCAGGCCGCCCGTATGCACGTGCGCCAGTTGGACGCCGAACGCTTCGAGCACGCCGCCCATCAGGAGGATGATCGCCGCGAGCAGGAAGGAGAGGCCGAAGGCGCCGAGCACGGTGGCGACGATCAGGCTGACGAAGCTGCCGGCGATCACCAGCGCGAGAATGCGCAAGAAGCGCATGACGGCGTCAACGCGCGCATCCTTCGGCGGGTGCATCAGCAGCTCGACGGCGTAGGCGCGCGCGAGCGCGTCGGGCTGCCCAAGCGTGCTCATCACGCTGTCGAGCGGCCTTCCATAACCGAGCGCTTCGGCGATGTGGCTGCGCACATCGAGGGCGATTTCCTGCGCCTCCGGCACGCCGTAGCGGCGGAGCGCGCTTTCAAAGCGCGCCATGTAGTGCGTGACCATCGGATCTTCCTGCGGGCTCATGCCGGCGCTCCATCATTCAGGCAGCGCTCAACAGCGCGCGCCATGTCGGTCCATTCGGTTTGCAGAGAAGAGAGGCGCTCACGCCCGCGGGGCGTGAGCCGGTAATAAAGACGCGGCGGCCCGGCAGGGGAGTCCACGCTGTAGGTCTCGAGGAAGTGCTCGGCCTTCAATCGCCGCAGCAACGGGTAAAGCGTGTTTTCGCCGGCCGCCAGCGGCCCGAGGGCGGCGAGACGGGTGACGATTTCGTACCCGTAGCTCGCGTCGTCACGGAGCACGCGGAGCACGCAAAGCTCAAGGACGCCTCGGCGAAGTTGCGAGGTCCAATCGCTGGCATTGGGTTCAGGCATGGCGGTTCGTCGCTCAGTCTGCTAATGTGTGAAGCACAATAGCATGCTACCGTGTGGAACACAATAGCTTTCTTCGCGTGATCGCGACTCAGGCTACGCAGGAGTGTGGACGCAGCGCGTAAGTTCGATTTGCCGGAGACGCCGGCCTTTCTGGGTGCGGAACGGTCGCTGACCGGACGACGCTGGCGCGTGCGCGAAGCCGACCTCGCGCTGGTCGAGGCGCATCGCCGGCGACATGGGCTGTCGGAGATCGGCGCGCGCATTCTTGCGAGCCGCGGCGTCGGCCTGGAGGACGCGGCGATCTTCCTTCAGCCGACGCTGAAGGCGCTGTTTCCCGACCCTTCGACGTTCTCGGACATGGACAAGGCCGCCTCGCTAATCGAGGACGCGATCGTCAGCGGCAAGCCGACGGCGGTGCTGGCGGACTACGACGTTGATGGCGGCACCTCGGCCGCGCAGCTTGTGCGCTATTTCCGCGCGCGCGGACGCGACCTGAAAATCTACGTGCCGGATCGGATGAAGGAAGGCTACGGGCCGTCCGCGCTGGCGTTCGAGCGCCTGAAGGCTGAGGGCGTTCAACTCGTCATCACCGTGGATTGCGGCGCGGCGGCGGAAGGGCCGCTCAATGCGGCGGCCGAACTCGGCCTCGACGTGATCGTGCTCGATCATCACTTGATGCACGGACCACCGCCGAAAGCGGCTGCCGTGGTCAATCCCAATCGTCTCGACGACATCTCGGGCCAAGGCCATCTCACGGCCGCTGGCGTCGTGCTGGTGACGCTCGCGGCGGTGAACCGCGAAGCGCGCCGGCGCGGTTCGATCGGTTCCAACAATCTGCCGGATTTGATCCAGGGGCTCGATCTCGCAGCACTCGGCACAGTGTGCGACGTCGCGCCGCTGACGGGCTTCAACCGCGCCATCGTCGCGCAAGGTTTGAAGATCCTGCGCGCCAACAAGAATATCGGTCTCGCCGCGCTGGGTGAAACCGCGAAGCGCGCCGAGTTGGGTTCCGTATATGATCTAGGCTTCGTGCTGGGTCCGCGCATCAATGCCGGCGGGCGCGTCGGCGACGCCTCGCTGGCGACGCGGCTGCTTTCCACCGAAGACCCGGACGAAGCGCGCGAGATCGCCTCGACGCTGGAGGCGCTGAACCAGGAGCGGCGTCAGCGCGAAGCGGAGATGCTGGCGGAAGCGGAAGCCGCGGCGCTGGCGGAAGCGGAGAGGCGCGCGGTGGTGATCGTGGGTTCGCCGCGTTGGCATCCGGGCGTCATCGGCATCGCCGCCGGACGGCTGAAGGATCGCCTCAACAAGCCGACGATCGTGTTGGGCGGCGTCACGGAAGACGAGCCGGCGAAGGGATCGGGCCGCTCGACCGTGGGCGTCAATCTCGGTGCGGCGGTGTCGGCGGCGGCGAAGGAAGGCTTGCTGCTCGCGGGCGGCGGGCACGCCATGGCCGCCGGGCTCACCATGGAATGGGAGAAGCTCGACGCGTTGCGGGATTTTCTCTCCGAGCGCCTCGCGCCGGAACTAGCCGCGTCGGAAGGCGAAGCGCGCGCGCTGTCGATCGATGCGGCGGGCGCCATTGGCGCGATCGATCTCGATCTCGTCGCCGCGCTCGACAAGATTGGCCCGTATGGGCCGGGGCATCCCGAGCCCATCCTCGCTTTGCCGGACGTACGCGTCAGCTATTCCAAGTTGGTGAAAGACGAGCACGTGCGCTTCACGCTGGAGGACGCGCGCGGCGCACGCGTCGGCGGCATCGCGTTTCGCGCCGTGAAGAATCCGATCGGCGAAGCTTTGCTGAAGCGCGAAGGCGTTTATCACGCCGCGGTGCGCGTGAAGCGCAACGACTTCAACGGCAACTCACGCGCTGAAGTCGAGATCGTCGATCTCGCGCCGAGCAAAGGTTAAGGCGCGCCGACCGGACCCATGGCGAGCCGCTCCGCGTAGCGATCGGTGGCGGCGTGAAGCGCCGCGCTCTCATCGCCATCGCATGTGGGCGGCGGGTCGCCTTGATAGGCGATGGCCAATTGCTGCGCGGCTTGCGCTTGCAGAGCGTTGGCGGCGGTGTGCGAGAGGATCCAGCCGAGCCTGAGCGGCACGCGGTTCTCCGACACCTCGACGAAGCGCAGCGAGCAGATGCGCTGATCCTGGTAAAGGTTGTTGAGCTTGGTAAGCGAGATGCGCACGCGCTCTTCGCGCGTCGCCAGCACCGCCTGCAATTCATGCACGTCGAAATCGAGCCGCCATTTCACGGGCAGACGCTGCCGATACGGGTTGGAGTCGATGTGCAAGACGGCGATGCGCGGCAGCGGGCGATTGTTCGCGCGCGCATCGCGCTGCAGATGATCGATGACGGCCAGCAGAGTTTCGACGCCTGAATTGTCAAAATAGCCGCCGTCGACGAAACGGAACGTATTGTTCTCTGCACGCACCGAGCCGGCCGGCGAGATCAGCGGAAACCGTGCGCTGGTGGCGGCCATGGTGGAGAGACGGAAGTCCGGCGATTGATTGCAGCGCGGTTCGTCCGCCTCGGACGCCGCGCTCCAGATGCAGCGGAAATCGTGCAGCCACACATTGCGTTTGCGCAAATCGGCGAGATCGAGCGGGCTCGCGACGAAGACGCTGCCGCTCGACACCTCGGTCATGTTGATCAGGAGATAGGGCGGCGCCTCCGCGCGCCCGCCCGCACCGAAAGCGGAAGCCGCGAACGGATTATGGTTCGCATCGAGATGGAAGCTGTTGGCGAAGGCTTGCTCGAGGCTGAGCTCGAACGCGAGCTGACGATCGGTCTGCGGCAGGAAAGCGCTTTGCCCGTTGATGAATGAAGCCGGCGCGAAGGTTTGGATCAGTTCGGGAAACATCTCTTTCGCCAGAATGGGCGAAAGATGATCGCGGCTGAACATGGAATTGAGCGCTTGCTGGCGTGGTCCGACCGGACGATTGGCGCCGAGATCGCATTGATCGCCTTCGAGCGGCGCCGCATCGAGGCTGGCGCGATAGGCCGCCGCGCCGACTGCGCCGCCCGACACGCCGCTGATGGCGAAGATGCGCCGCGCCAGGCGCGGACACTGGTCGGCCAGACGTCCGAGCACTGTCGCGGTAAAGTGTGCTGCGCGAATGCCGCCGCCCTCGGCGCTGACGAGGATGATCGGCGCGTTGTCATTTTGCGTTTCGAAATCCGCCATCGCTTCAGGCGCGCTCGGACGCGTCAGCGCCGTCATCGGCGCGAGCTGGCGGATGAAGTGATTGTCGTC
>DASZSK010000006.1:0-4734 GCA_035548735.1 Caulobacterales bacterium
TCCTGGCGAACAGGATTAGGGCCTCTACGGGTCAGACTCGCCGGATCGCCGCCGGAGAGAAAAAGCTGCAATTGCTGGATGCGGCGATCCACTTCGCGAACCGGCAACGCATCATCCTGGTAGTGCGTCAGCAATTGCTCACGCTCGATCTGCGCCTGCACCAATGCGCGTCGCGCGTCCGATTCCGAATAGAGTTCGATCTCGGCCGGCTCGGCATTGTAGCGGGCGCGCAGCGCGCCGCGCCGCGCCTCCGCCTCACGGCGCCTGGCGTCGGCGTCCAGCATCTGCGCATCGATATCGTTCAGGCGCTGCGCCGCGGCCGCGAGTTCTGAATCGAAATCGCCGATATGGTTGGTGGTGAGGAAGTCGGCGAGCGCGGCGTTCGCCGCCTGCACGCGGCCATCCAAATCGGCGCTGGTGCGTTGCAGAGCGTCATATTCGCCGCCGATCAGCACCTCCCGCCGCCGCGCCAGATAGGCGTCGACCAGCGCGTTCAGCGCGCGCGCCGCAATCAGCGGATTGTCGTGCTTGAACGAGAGTGCGATCGACGGCGTCTGCGGCGCGGTCTCCAGTGTGAGATGCGCGGCGAAAGCGCGTTCGGCGGCCGACAGGCGCGCCTCGTCAGACCCGCCGGCGCCGGCGATGCCGGGATAGAGCGCGCGCAGGCCGACAGCGCGAATGGCCCGGCGCACAACAACGCCTGAGCCGAGCATACGCATTTCCGCGTTGAGCACCGTCTGCATGTCTGGCGCGACGCCTTGGCCGCCGCCCTCGCTCGGCTGCAACACATATTCCTGCCCAAGCCGCACCAGCAATTCCGAACGCGCCGTATAACTGTGCGGCATCAGCAGCGCGATCGCCAAGCCGAGCGCGCAGATCATCGCGGCGACGCCGAAGAAGGTCTTTCGCTCGGCCCACAGCATCGCCACCAGGTCCGCGACGCCCAGACGCGGCGTGTCGGACCAATCCAGCACGCTGGCGCGTTTCGTATTTGCGCGTCCGCTCGGCATCAGGCCCGAATCTCCAGTGCGGCAGCATCGAAGCGATTTGGTAAACGATCATTCACCATCGACGCCCACGCTGACCAACGTGGCGAATCACCGGCGCTGGCACGAGCCTTGGATCGGCGGCGATACGCTAACAAAGAATGGAGCATTTCGTTCATGGCACGCAGCGCCGTCGCCGCTTTCGCTGTCCTTGTGGCCGCGGGTTTCGCAGGATGCGCCGCAACGGCGCACGGGGAGGCCGCCGCCCCGACGCCTGCGGCGAACCCCATGGCCTATTCGGATACAGGCCCCGCTTATCGCTTCTATCCGGGCGATCAGATCGAGGTGACGGTCTATTCGGCGCCGGAACTGAGCCGCACTGTAACCGTGGGTCCAGACGGTCGGATTTCCATGCCTTTGATCGAGCCGGTGGAGGCGGCGAACCACACCGCGGATGAATTGCACGATGCGTTGGTGGCTGCTTATGCGCAGCAATTGCGCACGCCCGAAGTGCATGTGGCCGCGCGCGGCTTCGGTTCTCGCCAGGTGTTCGTAGGCGGTGAAGTCGCGCGGCCCGGAATCTATGAGATGCCCGCATCGATCGATGCGTTTCAGGCTGTGACTCTGGCTGGCGGCTTCTTGAGCAGCGCACGCCGCAACGAGGTGGTGATCCTGAGCCGCGATGGGACGGGCGCGGCCAATGTTCACGCCGTGGATCTTTCGACGCGGGCGATCCGCGCGGGCCTTCCCGGCGCACAGCCGCTTTCGCGCTATGACGTCGTGTTTGTGCCGCGCTCGCACATTTCCGAACTCAATCTTTTCATGCAGCAATACGTGCGCGACGCGCTGCCCGTTCAATTCGGCCTCTACTACGACCTGAGCCCCAATCGGCGCTGAACGCGCCGATCAGTGCTTGGCGATCGAGAGCCACTCGCGCGCAAGCTTTTGCGCTTGCGCGATTTCGCCGGCGCTCATTTGCCCGGACAGCTCGCGGCGGCTTTCCTTGGCCGCTTCCGAACCGCGCACCGCAGCCAGATTGAACCACATGTGGGCCTGCACGAGGTCGACAGGGCCGCCTTGGCCGGTCGAATAGATGAGGCCGAGCTTATAGAGATCTTCGCAATTTTGCGCGGTGCGGGCGGCAGCGTGTGCCTCCGCGATTTCGGCATCCGTAAACGCCATAGAGAACGCTCCCTTGGTTCATTCGGGAACGTCGCGCCTCTGGCGTCATCCGTTCCACCCCACTGGCGTGCACAATTCGCGCCGCCGGAGATGAGAAATGACGTGGTTGTTTGAAAATAACGTTAAGTCGCGTCAGCCTTGTTTTGCGCAAGCTTCAGCGACGCTTTGCGCGGTCTGTCCGAACAGCACTTTCGCGCTTTCCGCCATCTCTTCCGCGCTTTGATCGGCCAACGCCTTTGCTCTCAGAGCGGCGCCCGCGCTCAAGGCGCGCTGCACGGCGTCGCGCGCGCCGATGCGCTCGAACCACGCTTTAACTTTTGGGAAATCTTCCAGCTTCTGGTCGTAGGATGCGAAGTTGCGCATCCAGGGCCACGAAGCGATGTCGGCGATGGAATATTCGCCGGCGAGATAGTCGCGGTCGGCGAGCCTCCGATCGAGCACGCCGTAGAGCCGGTTTACTTCGCGCGTGTAACGCTCGCGCCCGTATTCAACCTTCGCCGGATCGCTCACAAGTTTGGGCGCGTAGCTGCGGAAGTGCCCGGCCTGTCCCGACATCGGTCCGAGGCCGCCGACTTGCCAGAACAGCCATTGCTCGACGTCGACGCGCTTGCGCTCGTCCTGCGGATAGAGCGCGCCGCTCTTGCGCCCGAGATATTGAAGGATCGCCCCGGACTCGAAGACAGAGATCGGCGCACCGCCCGGCCCATCGGGATCGACGATCGCGGGCATGCGATTGTTCGGGCTGATCGCCAGGAAGGCCGGCTTGAACTGGTCGCCCTTGTTGATGTTTACGGCGTTCAGCGTGTACGGGAGCTGCATCTCCTCCAGCGCGATCGTGATCTTGTGGCCATTCGGCGTCGGCCAGAAATAGACTTCGATCGGCTTGGGCATGTCGGGGCTCCTTCGCGCCTCATCGACATGGTGCAGTGTAACGTCGAACGCCAGCGTCGATCTTGTCGCGGTCCTCCAGAAGAATTCGCCGTTCGTGCTGAAAATCTACAACTGGGAACCTCGCGTTCTTTTCTTCCACTCAGCTTCGATGCTGACAAACATCGCCACAATTGCTCAGCCGCGGCTCCTCGATTCATTCAGTTCGGGTTCAGCACGCACTCCCCATATTGGGCGCCGAAGAGGGACCTTTCCTTGGATCGAGCCGTTCAAGGGTGAAGGTTAAGCAAGGAGCCTGACCATGAAATCCGTCATCACTGCCGTGCTGGCGGCCGCCACGTTCGCGACCCCGCTGGCCTCCAATGTTGCTTCGGCCGATCCGCCGCGCCACCATCGCGGCGATTGGGATCGCGGTGATCGCGGTCGTGACCGCGATTGGCGCGACGACCGCCGCAACGATCGCTGGGACCACAATCGCTACAACGGCTATTATCGCGGCAGCCAATGGTATTACGGACCGCCGCCCGCCTATTACAGCGACTATCGCCCAGGCTGGCATGATTGGCGCCGCGGCGATCGCCTGCCGAGCTATTACCGGTCGCGTTATTCTGAAGTCGACTGGCGCTATCACCATCTGCGTCCGCCGCCGCGCGGCTACCATTATGTTCGCGACGACCGCGGCGCCTATCTCCTGGTCGGCATCGCCACCGGCGTCATCCTCGGCGCCATCCTCAACGACAATTATTGATCCAACCGCGACGCTTAGGATCACCGCCCCGAAGGTTCCGCCTTCGGGGCGGTTTCGCATCTGCAAAAGAGTTAACTGCGCATCAACCCAAATCACGCGAGCGTGAGCCCTCGCTTGGGCTGGGAGGCGCCTGATGTTGATGTTCATTTGGTTCTGCGTGATGACGTCGGCGTTCTTTCCCGGCGGCGCGCGCATCGCCTCGATGCAAGCGGATGCGTTTCAAAACCAGATCCGCGCCAGCGTCGAAACTCCGCACATCCTGACCTTGGGGTGGGCGTCGCGCGACGAGGAGCTCACTGCGCCGCCATCCGCGCCCGCGGTCCATGAGCGCATCCGCGCCGCACAGGCCGCACTGGAAGCGCTGCCCACGCCGACGCCCCGCGCGCGCAAGCCGCGCCGCGCGCTCGCCGCCGCCTGACCGGACGTTCGTCCTTCTCCCCTTGTGGGAAAAGGTGTCTGAGCGCAGCGAAGACGGATGAGGGGGCGCCTCCTCGACATCGGTCGCGCTTGCACCCCTCATCCGGCGCTACGCGCCACCTTCTCCCACAAGGGGAGAAAGACATGGGCGCGCGTCATCGCATTCACCGGCGCGTGCCGATGAAAAGGGCGGGAGAGCGAGGCGCGCTTCAAGCTTGCGCGAGAATAGAAGTTTGAGGTGTGCCGGAAGCGCGCCTCGCGCGGCTGTTGTTACGCCGGCGGAGATCTGAAGCGTTGGTGACGCCTCGGGGCACCATGCGTTTGCTGGCAGATGGGATGATGATCGGAAGGGCTCCTCCCTCGCTCCGCTCGACCGCGGCCGATCGCCCACGACGCTGGGTTTCCGAGCGCGCTTAGCGCCTGATCTCCGTTCCCGGACGGCGTGCGGAGGAAGACCAACTCTTCGTCCGGCGCCTTCGGGTTCCTTTCGCTCCCCGAAGCTGCGAGGCGTCC
>DASZSK010000007.1:0-10412 GCA_035548735.1 Caulobacterales bacterium
CCGGCGACGACCAGCTCAGCTGCGATCAGATGCAGACGGAAATGACCGCGACCATGAGCGATCCTGCGGTGCAGGCGCGCATCGCGCAGATGGGCGCTTGGGCGCAGGCGCAGCAGGCGCAAATGGATCAAGCGCGCGCGCACGCGGGAAGTCAGGTGGCGACGAATATGGCGATGGGTGTCGCGAGTTCGTTCGTGCCGTGGCTCGGTTACGCGCAGATGGCGGCGCAACAGGCGCAAATGCACCAGCAAATGCAGCAAGCACGCGCGCAACAGGCGCAAGCTACGGAGATGATGGGCGGCATGGAGACGATCATGCCGCAGATGATGCGCGGACAACGTCTCTACGAATTGGCGCAAGGCAAGCAATGCGCCTTCCTGCAGCGGGGCGCGCCCGCCCAGTAATCACTGAAAGCTGCGCGCCACTTCATGGAACGCGTTGCTGATGATGGTCCATGCCTGATCCATCCAGGCATGTGCTTCCGGCACGTAGGTGTAGAACACCCAGCCGACGATCAGCAGCACGATCAGGCCGCCAATGCCGCTGTCGTGATAGCGGCCATAGGGGTAGCCCGTCATCGCCGACCAGGACACGCCTTGCAGTGTGTGCACGAGGCCGTTCAGAACGCCGAACACGACGCACACGACGACGATCGCGACCCAGATCGGAATATTCGCCGGAGGGACCCAGCTCAGCACCGCGCCCGTGGTGACAAGCGAGATGAGCGTCAGGATGAAGGCGATCACGAGTGCTGCGCCAATCAGCGCGAACATCACTGAAAACAGACCGCCGAAGATGCGTCCGAACGTGGAGACGGGCTGCGTCGGCGTTGGCGGATAGGCGTAGCCGCGACGGAACGCGCGCGCGCGCTCGCGCATTGCGCGCTTCCACTCGCGCCGGCGCCAGCGCCACGGACCGGACCAGGGTGGGCCGCTGGCGGCGAAATCGCGATACTGGCGCTTGGCTTCGTCGATCACTTCCTGCGCATTGAAAGGAATGCCGTGCGCGGCGGCCCATTCCTCGCTGGTTTGCGCCGAGGGGATGAGGAACATCATGGCGATATAGACGAGCACCCAGAAGCCGTGCGTGACGATCGCCAGCACAATGAAGAGCAGGCGGATGATGTTGGAGTCGATATTGAAGAAGGCGCCGATGCCGCCGCAGACGCCGGCGATGCGCGCGTCGTCGGCGACGCGATAGAGCTTTTTCTTCGGCGCGGCCGCGCTTTCGCCGTCGCTGGGCTTGCTGTCGCCCGCCGCGCCGGTTGCCGTTTCACCTTCGACGGGGCCCATCTCGGCGAGGATTTTCGCCATCTCCTCGCGCGAGACGATGGTCTTGGCGCCGGAGAGATATGGCGCGCACTTATCGGCGATCGCTTGCTCGAGATCGCGGATGATCTCGGCCCGATCGGGATTGTCGGCGAGCGCCTTGCCGGCGCTGTCGAGATAGGCGCGCAGGGCGTCATACGCGCTCTCGTCGAGCTGATACGGATTGCCGTTCAGATTGATCGTGACGACCCGTTCCATCGTTAGCGTCCTAGCTGTTCGAGGGTTTGGTTGAGGTTGGCCCAGTAGGCCGCGAGGTCGTTGAGGCGAGCCTGACCTTTCTCGGTCAGGCGGTAGTATTTGCGCGGCGGCCCTGCGCCGGATTCCACCCATTGGTAATCGACCAGTTCGTCCCGCCGCAGTTTGGAGAGGAGCGGGTAGAGCGTGCCCTCCTGGGTGACGAACGGCGTTGGCGCGAGCCGTTGCAGGATGTCGGCCGCATACACCAGTTCGCTCGCCACGATCTTCAAGATCGCGAACTCGAGAAGGCCTTTGCGTATGCCGGCGAAATTTTCTTCAGCGCCCATTCAAGCTACCTTGTATTAAAAAGGTAGATGGTTCTTGGAAGGAAGTCAACGCTGAAAAGGGCGGTAGCCCGTTGTGTGTATGAGGAGCGCGCATTTCACAAATCGGCGCAGCCTCAGTGCTGGAGGCAGTTTTCCCCGGCTAGGGTGAGCGGGCGCAGCAGGGACGAACATGACCCACGGCCAGGAAGAAAGGGCGAACCTCGATCTGGTGCGCGCCATGTATGAGGCGGTGCTGATGCCGATGAACGCCGAGGCGGTCGATGCATACTTCCGCGCCGACTACATTCAGCACAGCCCGCTGGCTGCGGATGGACGCGAAGCGCTGAAGAGCTTTCTTCGCGGCGCCAAGCAGAGAAACCCGGACTGCGCGCACATTCTGAAGCGCATTTTCGCCGACGGCGATCGCGTCATTTGCCACGTCCACGTCGTTCTCAAGCCGGACACACCGGGGCTTGCCGTGGTCGACATTTTCCGCGTTCAGGACGGCTTGATCGCCGAACACTGGGACGTGGCGCAGCCGGTCGTCGTCGACGGCCCGAACAAGAACGGAATGTTCTGATCAGAGATCGTGATTGGCGGGCAAAGGCGGCGCTTCGCGCAGAAGGGTGATGGCGATGCGGCGATTGCCCGGCAGCGTCGGATCGTCCGGGAACATCGGTTCGCTGTCGGCGCGGCCGGACACTTCATACACGCGGTCGGCGTCGACGCCGTTGGCCATGAGGATGCGCCGAGCCGAGTTGGCCCGATCGGCCGACAGCTCCCAGTTCGATTGATAGCGTCCCCCTGGAGGCGAGCCATCGGTGTGTCCGCTGATCGAGATGCGGTTCGGCAATTGCTGGATCACGCCGGCGACCGCGACCAAGAGGCGGCGCGCGCGTTCGTTCGGCTGCGCGTCGCCCGGGCTGAACATCGAGCGGCCCTCTTGGTCGATCAGCTGAATGCGCAGCCCTTCGGGCGTTTGCTCCATGATCACGTTGCGCGACAGCTCGGCGATATCCGGCATGTCGGCCATCGCTTGACGGATGGCGATTTCGGCGCGCGAAAATTGCGCGTCCTCACGCATCGCGCGGGCGCGCGTCAGCGAATCCTGATCCGGATCCTGCTGACCGCCGGAGGCGGTCTCGCTTTGCGATTTCTGGTCGTCGGTGGCGTTGGACGTAAATTGCGGCTGCGAAGCCTCGGCAACCGGTGCGGAGTGGCCGTGCCGGACGCCGCTCTCGGCGAAGCTCGTGCCTTCCAGCAGTCCGCCCGCGCCGCTCGACACGCGGCTGACGCTCGCTGGCGCGAAGAACTCGGCAATACCCCTTCGTTGTTCAGGGCTTGTCGTGTTGATCAGCCACATTAACAGGAAGAACGCCATCATCGCCGTCACGAAGTCGGCGTACGCGACTTTCCAAGCGCCGCCATGGTGCCCGCCATGGCCGCCTTTCTTGATTTTCTTGATGATGATCGGGCGGTTGGCGCCGGCGCTGGCCATAGGATTGCAGAATTTCTGTTCGGGCATCGCCCGTTCTGGGCGAGAGGCGCGCAATCTGCGTCGAACGCGGTTAAGATCGGGTGAGCGGGAGGGAACCCAGGCCAGATGGATGAAAGCGAAGATCGCCGCTATCGCCGCGCCTGCGGCTCGTTCGCGACGGGTGTTGTGGTGGTGTCCACGCGCGCCGCAGACGGGCGGATGAGCGGGCTCACGGTGAATTCCTGGTCGTCCGTTTCGCTCAATCCGCGCTTGATCCAGTGGTGCCTGGGCAATGAGTCTGCGCGCTTTCCCGCGTTTCAGGCGGCCGAGCGCTGGGGCGTCACGGTGCTTGGCGCGGACGAGGAAAAGCTGGCGCTGCGCTACGCACGTGTCGCCACCGAAACGATCGACGCGGGAGAGGCGGATTTGATCGATGGCGCGCCCGTTCTGAAAGCCGGGATCGCGCATTTCGCGTGCCGCACCTATGCGCGCTTTCCCGCCGGCGACCATGTGCTGATGGTGGGCGAAGTGATCGAGTTCAACGCGAGGCCCGGAGCCGCGCTCACCTATTTCCGCGGTCGCTATGGCCGCGCCGAAGAACCAGAGAACATCTGACATGAGCAAAGTCGCTTTTATCGGCCTCGGCGTGATGGGCGCTCCGATGGCCGCCCACCTGGCGCGCGCCGGACACGACGTCGCCGTGTTCAACCGCAACGCGGCAAAGGCCGCAGCCTGGGCCCAGGGCAACAGAGGCCGTGTTTGCGCCACGGTCGCGGAAGCTGCGACAGCAGACATCGTATTCGCATGCGTCGGCGCCGACCGCGACGTGCGCGAAGTGTTCGACGCCGCCGCCCCGGCGATGGCGAAAGGCGCGCTGTTCGTCGATCACACGACGGCCTCGGCCGAGCTGGCGCGTGAGCTAGCCGCTGCAGCGCAGGCGAAGGGGCTGGGCTTCATCGACGCGCCGGTGTCGGGCGGACAGGCGGGCGCGGAGGCGGGGCGGCTCACTGTGATGGCGGGCGGCGCGGCCGAGCACTTCGCGCGCGCCGAGCCGGTGATGCGCGCCTACGCCGCCAACATCACGCATATCGGACCGAGCGGCGCAGGCCAGCTCGCGAAGATGGTGAATCAAATCTGTATCGCCGGGGTGGTGCAGGGGCTCGCTGAGGCGCTGCACTTCGCCAAGCGCGCCGATCTCGACGCGGAGAGAGTGATTGCCGCCATTTCCAAGGGCGCCGCGCAAAGCTGGCAGATGGAAAACCGCTGGAAGACGATGGTGAATGGCGAATTCAACTTCGGCTTCGCCGTGGATTGGATGCGCAAGGACCTGGGTCTCGTGCAGGACGAGGCGGCGCGCAACGGCGCCAAACTCGATCTCACCGCGCTGGTCGATCGCTATTATGCCGACGTGCAGGCCATGGGCGGCGGCCGTTGGGATACCTCCAGTCTGATCGCCAGGCTGGAGCCGCCGGCGAAATAGTTTACGGCCCGCACACGCTCTTTTAAGGCCGTTCCTCTAGGTTCCGACGCTCGCGCAGAAGCGCCGGAGCCGGAAATGCACATCAGAGATTGGACGATCTGCCTGATCGAACCCAACAAATTCGAGGCCCAGATCATCGTCGATTTGCTGCGCAACGCCGGCGTCGAGAAGATCAAGCATTTCACCGACAGCGAAGACGCCATGCTGGCGCTTGAACTCTATCCGGCCAACATCATCGTCGCCGCGCTGGAATCGCAGCCGCTGGGCGGCGTGGCCTGGACGCGCGCGTTCCGCCGCAATCATCAGATGGCCAACCGCAAGGCGGCGGTGTTTCTGACGTCGCGCGCGTTCTCACGCGCCATCGCCGAGGATTGCCGCCATGGCGGCGCCAATGCGCTGATCGGCAAGCCGATCTCTGGCGCGACGCTCACCGCGACGATCAAGAAAGTGCTCGCCAATCCGCGCCCATTCATCGACGCGGCCGGCTATGTCGGGCCGTGCCGGCGCGCCGGCATCGTCACCGCCGGCGCGCCCAAGCGCCGCCGCAAAGCGGACCAAGCCGCCAAGGCGCCGGAGGCGACGTCGCTCGCGGCGAGCGTGCTGACGCTTTCCAATGCGGTTTCCCAACACATCACGGGCCGCGGTAAGATCGACGCCTGCGAAGCGGCCCTGAAGCAGGTGCAAGCGTACGCAGTCAATGTCGGCGACGGGCCGCTGATGCGCGCCTGCGCCGCCTTTGCGCTGCAACTCTCGGCCAAGGGTTTGCGCCCCGACGCCGCGAACGCGGCGCTCGCGGCGTGCATGGCCGGCGTGTCGAAGCTGGTGGAGATCGCCGTCAGCGACACCGAACGGCGCGATGTCATCGCTGAAGAAGTGCGTCAGGCGGTGGCGAAAGCTTCCGTGCAGAAAGCCGCTTAATCGTCGTTGCGCCAGCGCCACCCGCGCTTGGTCTTGGCTTGCGCGATCAACACGAATGCAATGAGCAAGACGCCTACGCCGCCGAACCTGAAAATGGTGCGCGCGCTGTCGAGCAGATAATTGTTGGCGAACCACGCGACGAATCCGACGCCGGCGAGGAAGGCGGCCAGCACCGCCCAGCCTTCCCAGCTGATCGGAAAGCCTGCGCCATAGCCGTGATGCTTCGGCGCGAACCACATCTTGTCGTTGTTGCGCTCGCTCATCCCAACATCTCCGCGACCTTGGGCGCGAAGTAAGTGATGACGCCGTCGGCGCCGGCCCGTTTGAACGCTGTCAGCGATTCGATCACCGCGCGGTCTTCGTCGATCCAGCCATTGGCGCCGGCGGCCTTGATCATCGCGTATTCGCCGGAGACCTGATACGCGAACGTGGGCAACGCAAACGCGTCCTTCACGCGGCGCACGATGTCGAGGTACGGCAGGCCGGGCTTGACCAAAAGCATGTCGGCGCCTTCCGCGATATCGAGCGCGACCTCGCGTAACGCTTCGTCCGTGTTTGCGTAATCCATCTGGTAGGTTTGCTTGTCGCGCGGGTTTTCCACGCTGCCCGCGCCGAGTTTTCCCGAGCCTATGGCTTCGCGATAGGGCCCGTAAAATGCCGAAGCGTACTTCGCCGCATACGACATGATCAGCGTGTCCTGATGGCCTTCGCGCTCAAGCGCTTGGCGGATCGCGCCGACGCGCCCATCCATCATGTCGGACGGCGCTACAATGTCGGCGCCGGCTTTGACCTGGATCAACGCTTGTTCGACGAGGACCTCTACCGTGGGGTCATTCGCAATCCGGCCTTCAACCAAGAGACCGTCATGCCCATGATCCGTGAACGGATCGAGCGCCACGTCCACCATGACGCCGACCTCCGGGGCGGCGTCCTTCATGGCGGCCACGGCGCGGCAGATGAGGCCATTGGGGTTCAGCGCCTCGGCGCCGCGGGCATCCTTCTTCTCGGCGTCGATGAACGGGAAGACGGCGATCGCGGGGATGCCCAGCCGGCTCGCACGGCGCGCCGCCTCGGCCGCCGCGGCGACGGACAGACGGGCCGTCCCGGGCATGGCCGAAACGGGAATTTCGGGCTCCTTTCCATCATGGACGACCAGCGCCCAGATCAAGTCTTCGACCGCCAGCCGATTTTCGCGCACCAGGGCGCGGATCCAGGGCGCCTGGCGGAGCCGGCGGGGCCGGGCGGCGGGGAAGCGGGAATCCATGAAATCTCCATCCGGAGTGCAGGCCAAACGCATGCGCGTTCACGCCTCATTTTCCTAATGAACTGGAAACAGGATATACACTATCCGGGTCGGCGGCGCCTTCCCGGACCAGGCCGGAAGTTCGGACCATGAGAGAAGAAGACAAACAAGCGTTCGAAGACGCCGTCGGGGCCATCCGCAACGAGGGCCGCTACCGCGTGTTCGCCGACATCATGCGCGAGCGCGGCCGCTTTCCGCATGCACGGCTGCGGCAGCCGGACGGCAGCGTAAAGCCGATCGTCGTGTGGTGCTCCAACGACTATCTGGGGCAGGGCCAGAGCCCGGAAGTGATCGAAGCGGCGCACGCCGCGATCGACGAAGTGGGCGTCGGCGCCGGCGGCACGCGCAACATTTCCGGCACCACCAGCTACCACGTCGATTTGGAGCGCGAACTGGCGCAGCTGCACGGCAAGGAAGCCGCGCTGCTGTTCACGTCGGGCTACGTGTCCAACGACGCCACGCTGTCGACTTTGGCCAAGATTTTTCCCGACCTTTGGATTTTCTCCGACGCCAAGAACCATGCCTCGATGATCGAGGGCATTCGCCGCGCCAAATGCGAGAAGCGCATCTTCCGCCACAACGACTTGCAGCACCTGGAATCACTGCTGAATGAAGCGCCCGCCGACGCGCCCAAGCTGATCGCGTTCGAGAGCGTGTACTCGATGGACGGCGACACCTCGCCGATCGAAGCCATTTGCGACATCGCGGAAGCCTATGGCGCGATGACCTATCTCGATGAAGTGCACGGCGTCGGCCTCTATGGTGAAGGCGGCGGCGGCGTCGCGGAGCGCGATGGCGTGATGCACCGCGTCGATTTCATCGAAGGCACGCTGGCCAAGGCGTTCGGCACGATGGGCGGTTACGTCACCGGTCCGGCAGCCGCGATCGACGCCATTCGCTCGAACGCCTCCGGCTTCATTTTCACGACGTCGCTTGCACCTTCGATCGCCGCCGCGGCGCTGGAAAGCGTGCGTCTGGTGCGGGCCTGCCCGCACATGCGCGACCGCATCGCCGAGCGGGCGGAAACGCTGAAAACCCTGCTGCGCGACGCCGGCCTGCCGGTGATGCCGTCCACGACCCACATCGTCCCGGTTCAGGTGGGCGAGGCGTCGCTCTGCAAACAGATTTCCGACGCGCTGCTGTACGAACACGGCATCTATGTGCAGCCCATCAATTACCCAACGGTGCCGCGCGGCACCGAACGGCTGCGCCTCACGCCCTCGCCCTTCCATGACGACAAACTCATGGCCGATCTGGTGAACGCGCTGCAGGCCGTGTGGGCGAAATACGTGATCGGCGAAGCGGCGTGAGCTTCGGCGAAGCCGAGGTTATCTTCGAAGTCCGCCGCATTGGCGACGTCCAGCGCGTCGCCGCCATTCATGCCGCCACCGGCGTCGAGGTTGTGGTTCAGGCGCCGGCGGCGGCCTCGCTTGCCGACGTGCGCACGTTGGCGCTGCGCAAACTCGCGCGGGCGTTGGAATCAGACGCGCAGCCGGCGCAACCGCAGCGCGGCAAAATCGTCTGATCAGTCTTTGCGGCGGACGCCGCGGCCGAGCCCGATTCGCTTGGCAAACTCCGAGCGCCGTGCGGCATAGGAGGGCGCCACCATCGGGTAATCCGCCGGCAAGCCCCAGCGCTTGCGATATTCCTCCGGCGAGATGTTGTAGGTCGAGCGAAGATACCGCTTCAGCATCTTCAGCTTCTTCCCGTCCTCCAGACAGACGATGTAATCGTTCGTCACAGACTTGTTGATGGGGACGGCCGGTTTCGGCCGTTCCAAGACTCGCTCTTCTTCGCCCCCTGACAGAGCGCCCATGGTTTTGTGAACAGATCGGATGAGATCCGTCAGTTGTTCGGGCGTCACCTTGTTGTTGGCTACAAAGGACGCCACAATATTTGTGGTCATACGGAGCGTATCCGCGCCGTTCTCGCCACGAATATCATCGTCGTCGCGCATTTTTCGCCCTGAATAGCGGAGATTACAGTTACACTTGTTTCGGATATAATCCGGTGGCAGCAAGCTTTGCAAGTATTGCTCATGTCATAGTCGTCAGAGCTAGGGCGAGTACAGTCTAACCAGGGGAAATTCGGCCGCGCTGCACGCCTCTTTGCTTAGGCCCCCCCTGGGGAATATGCTGCCGCGGCGCCATATAACTTCGGCGAGCGTAAACTCTGGATTGTGAAGCGAGGCAGGAATGACTCAGATTGCCGGACGCGCCGCGGCCGAGCGGGACCGGTTTTTCGAAGCGTCTTTGGAACGCGTCGATCCGGACCTTTTCGACGCCATCTCCGCGGAGCTGAAGCGTCAGAGTCGTCAGATCGAGCTGATCGCTTCGGAGAACATCGTCTCTCGGGCCGTGCTTGAGGCGCAGGGCTCGGTGCTCACCAACAAGTATGCCGAGGGCTATCCGGGACGGCGCTATTATGGCGGCTGCGAATTCGTCGATGAGGCCGAGCGGCTCGCGATCGATCGCGCCAAGCGTCTGTTCGACTGCAAGTTCGCCAACGTGCAGCCGCACTCCGGCGCCAACGCCAATCAGGCCGTCTTCTTCGCACTGCTGCAGCCGGGCGACAAGTTCCTCGGCATGGATCTCGCTTGCGGCGGGCACCTCACGCACGGCTCGCCGGTCAATGTCTCCGGCAAATGGTTTCATCCTGTCTCGTACGGCGTGCGCGAAGACAACCATCTGATCGACTATGATCAAGTCGCCGAAATCGCCCGCCGCGAGCGCCCGAAGCTCATTCTCGCCGGCGCATCGGCCTATTCGCGCGTCATCGATTTCCGTCGTTTCCGCGAGATCGCCGACGAAGTCGGCGCGTATCTCATGGTGGATATGGCGCATTATGCCGGACTGATCGCGGCGGGCGTCTATCCTTCGCCGCTGCCGCATGCGCACGTTGTCACCACGACGACGCACAAGACGCTGCGCGGTCCGCGCGGCGGCATGATCCTTTCGAACGACGAAGACCTCGGCAAGAAGATCAACAGCGCCGTTTTCCCCGGTCTGCAGGGCGGCCCGCTCATGCACGTGATCGCGGCCAAAGCGGTGTCGTTCAAGGAGGCGCTTGAGCCGGAGTTCAAGCTCTACGGCAAGCGGGTGGTGGAGAACGCCAAGGCGATGGCGGATCGCCTCGTCGAGAACGGCCTCGCCGTCGTCTCCGGCGGCACCGACAGCCATCTCATGCTCGTGGATCTTCGCCCGAAGCGCGTCACCGGCAAAGCCGCCGAGCAAAGCCTCGAGCGTGCGCTGATCACGTGCAACAAGAACGGCATCCCGTTCGATCCGGAAAAGCCGATGGTCACGTCCGGTGTTCGCGTCGGTTCGCCGGCCGGCACCACGCGCGGCTTCGGCCCGGCCGAATTCCGCCTGATCGCGGACCTGATGGTCGAGGTGATTGACGG
>DASZSK010000008.1:0-4526 GCA_035548735.1 Caulobacterales bacterium
TATACCGGCCCCGTGTTCGAAGCGCAGTTGATTGGCGGCGATGGCGCGAGTTTCGGTTCGGTCGGCGGCGGTGGGCGTTACGACGATCTCGTGGCGCGCTTTCGCGGCGAGCGCATTCCGGCGACCGGCTTCTCCATCGGCGTTTCGCGTCTGGCCGCATCGCTGCAAGCGGCGAACGCCGGCGGCGCGGAAGACAACGCGCCAATTGTCGTACTGGTGATGGATCAGGCGCGTGTCGCCGATGCGTTCGCGATGGCCGACGAACTCCGCCGCGCGGGCGTGCGCGCGGAAGCCTATCTCGGCGGCGCGGGCATGAAGGCGCAGCTCAAATACGCCGATAAGCGCGGCGCGCCGGTCGCGGTGATCCAAGGCGGCGACGAACTCGCGAAAGGCGTCGTGACGCTGAAGGATCTGAAGCTCGGTGAAAAACTCGCCGCCAACGCCGGCTCCGATCGCGAAGCCTGGAATGAAGCGCGCAAACAATTGCAGGTCGAAGTGAAGCGCGAGGACCTAGTCGCCGGCGTGAAGCGGATGTTGGGTGGGCAAGCATGAGCAGGCTCGACGATGTCCGCCAAAAGCTGCGCGCATCGCTCGATGCGCGCGGACCCATATGGGTCGAGCCGCCCGTGCTGCAGCCGGCAGCGGTTTATCTCGAGCTTTCCGGCGAAGAGATCCGCCGCCGCGCCTTCCTGATCGACGATGCCAGCCATGGCGCGCTGTGCTTGCGCCCCGACATGACCGCGCCCGCCGTGCGCGTCGCGTTCGACCTGCCGAAGCTGCCGCCGCTCGTTGCGTATGAAGGGCTGGTGTTTCGCCGTCAGGCGCCGGGCTCGGAGCGCGAAAGCGAGTTCACGCAGATCGGCGCCGAATGGCTCGGCAAAGGCGAGATGGATGCTTCCGGCGAAGCGCAAGTGATTGCCGCGGCGCTCGAAGGCGCGCGCGCGGCCGGCGTGGAGGCGCGCGTGAAGCTCGGCGATTTTGCGATCCTCGCGGGGTTCGTCGCAGCGCTTGGCCTGGACGAACCGTGGCCCGCGCGGGTCGTGCGCGCGCTGTCGCGCACGGGCGGCTTGGCTGCGCTGCGCGTGGAGAAGTCAGCGGCATCGCAAGATGAAGGCGCCGGTCTTGCCGAAGCGCTGGCGACGCTGTCGCCGGAGCACGCCGAGGCCGCGCTCAACGATCTCTTGGCGCACGCGCGCATCACGCCGGTCGGCGGGCGCCCGATCGCGGAAATTGCGCGGCGTCTGCAACAGCGCGGCAAGCTCGCCGCGGCCGCGCCGCCGAACGCCGCGCAATACGATCTGCTCGATCAGCTCACGCATATCGAAGCGGCCGACGGCCTCGATCGCGTCGCCAAGCTTGCGGAGTCCAAGCTCTTGAAGAACCGCGCGCCCGCGGAAGCGGCGATCGCCAAGGCGCGTGCGCGTCTCGATGCGCTGAAAGGCGCGCTGCCGAAATCGTTTTCGTTCGCGCCGGGCCTTGGCCGCACGCTCGCTTATTACGACGGGTTCGTGTTCGAACTGGAAGCGCCGACGCTCGGTGATCGCGCCAGCCTCGGCGGCGGCGGGCGATACGACGGGCTTGCGCGTGCGCTGTGGAACGGAAGAGGCGACGCGCCCAGCCTGTATGCGGCCGGCTTTGCGCTCCGTCCGCTCCGCTTGGCGGAGGCCGCGTCGTGAGCCTCATCCTCGCCATTCCCTCGAAAGGCCGTCTTCAGGAGCAGGCAAGCGCCTATTTCGCCGATTGCGGCCTGCCGCTCCGCCAGGACGGCGGCGCGCGGCTTTATTCCGCGCGTATCCCCGCTTTGCCCGATATCGAAGTGCGGATGCTTTCCGCGAGCGAGATCGCGCGCGCGCTCCGCGCCGGCGAAGTGCATGTCGGCGTGGTCGGCGAGGACGGCCTGCGCGAAGCCGATCCGGGTCTTGAACGCACGATCCTGATCAAGCCGCTGGGTTTCGGCCAAGCCGATCTCATCGTCGCCGTGCCGCAATCCTGGCTTGACGTGACGCATATGAACGATCTCGCCGAAGTGGCGGCGCTGCATCGCGCGCGCACCGGCGAGCGCCTGCGGATCGCCACCAAATATCTGGTGCAGTCGCACGCTTTCCTCGAAGCCAAGGGCGTCGGGGATTATCGCTTGGTCGAGAGCCTTGGGGCGACCGAAGGCGCGCCCGCCGCCGGCGCGGCCGAAGCCATCATCGACATCACCACGACCGGTCAGACCCTGGCCGCGAACCACCTCCGGCCGCTGGTCGATGGGCTCATCGTCAAGAGCCAGGCCCAACTGGCGGCGAGCCGCACCGCACCCTGGGACGATGCAGCCCATGGCGGCATCGCGCGGCTCCTGGATACGATCGAAGCGCGGGCCCGAGCCAAGGCCCAGCGTCTGCTGCGGGTGGCGCCCGGGCCGGAAGGCCCTCAGCCGATGATCGCGCGCGCCGCCGAGCTGGGGTGCCAACTCGCCTCTGCCGCGGAAGGGGCGCTGCTCGAACTTTATTGTCCGGCCGAAAAAGTGTTCGCCGTCTGCGCCGCACTCCAGAACCTGTTTGGCGGCGCGATCGGCGTCTTCGAGGCGGATTTCCTGTTCGAGCGCCCCAATGCGGCGCATCAGGCGTTGCTCGCCGACCTCAAGCGTTGAATTTCTGCATCATGTCAGCGGTGACAGTTTTTCGTTCGATGACCGGCCCTTGACTCGGACGCTCACACGAATTTGAGTGCGTCCGGCTGCCGCATGCGATGCGTCGCCAGGCGGCCGCGCGTTTCGGGGAGGAGACGCCCCTTCGATAAGAAAGCGGCGCGATACAAATGAACCAAGCGGCCGTCCCGAGCGATCGGGGCGGCCGTTTTCTTTCTGGCCGCTGCAACCTGCAGTTCCGAGCCTGCAGTTCCTCCACGGCGGGCTCTACATCGCCGATGTGAAACCTGCGTGACAGAGATCGCCTGCGCTGGAGGTCAAGTTTCAAGGCGGACAGACGTCGTTTTTTTCGCCCGTGTTGCGGTGCAATAAACTCGTCAAGGAAGTGTCGAAGGAGTGTTTTCGAACTGTAAGCCGAGTGCCAAAAACGGGCGCTACGCAGCCGCGCAAGGGGCGGCGTGGGGGCTTGATCGACTGGTCGATCGTGCGCGTCGACCCCTGCCAGGGGTTAAAGCGCAATGTTCTCCAAGAGGTTTCTCTCCGGCGCCGCGCTGACGGCGCTCTCCATCTCCATGGGCGGCGCTGCTTACGCGCAATCGACGGCGTCGCAGATCACCGAAGACGAAGTCGTCGTCACTGGCGCGCGCCGCACGGTCGACGGCGCGATCTCTGCGGAAAGCGGCGCGAAGGCGCGCTCGACGATCACACAGGCGTTCATCGAGCAACAAACGCCGGGTCAGACGATCCTTGAGCAGATCAACCTGATCCCGGGCGTCAGCTTCAGCAACAATGACGCGTACGGCACGTCGGGCGGCGAATTGAACATCCGCGGCTTCGACAGCGCCCGCATCTCGCTGACCTTCGACGGCATTCAGCTCAACGACACCGGCAATTATGCGATCTATTCCAACCAGCAGCTCGATCCCGAGCTGATCGCGCGCGCCAACGTCAATCTGGGCTCGACCGATGTCGACAGTCCGACCGCTTCGGCCACGGGCGGCACCGTCAATTACGTGACGCGCACGCCGAGCGACGATTTTGGGGTGATGCTGAACGCCACCGGCGGCTCGAATGAATATCGCCGCGTGTTCGCCCTCCTGGACAGCGGCAAGATCGGTCCGTGGGATACGTCGCTGTTCGGCGCGGTGTCCGACCAGACCTATAACCAGTTCGTCGGTCCGGGCACGCTGACCAAGCACCAATATAATCTGCGCGTTTATCAGCCCATCGGCAGCGGCGCGGATTTCGTCAGCGTCGCCGTGCACTTCAACCAGAACCGCAACGACTTCTATCGTCGCGTGAACCTCCTTCAGTTCAATGCCGGCACGGCCAACAGCGTCGTTTATGACGGCAGCTGCACCTTCACGACCAACCAATGTTCCAATTATCGCGGCGTGAACATCAATCCGTCGGACACCGGCAACGTGCGCATTCAGTCGCGCTTCGACATCACGCCGAACCTGACCTTCACGCTGGACCCCAGCTATCAATACGTGCTGGCCGACGGCGGCGGAACGTTCACGTTCGCGGAAAATGACGCGCGTCTGATCGGCACGGCTGCGCCGGCGGTGGCCTCGCGGAGCGTGAATGCGAGCTGCGCGACCATCACGGGCCCGCAAGGCGTCGACCTCAACGGCGACTGCGACACCAACGATTCAAGCATCCGCGTGTACGAACCGAACATCACCAACACGCACCGCTTCATGGTGCTGTCGTCCTTGCTCTGGGACATCAGCTCCACCAACCATCTGCGCTTCGGCTACACCTGGGACCACGGCAACCACCGTCAGACCGGTGAAATGACGCTCTTGAATAGCCAAGGCGAGCCGCTCGACGTGTTCGGCGCCAAAGGCGGCCGCGCCGAGGCGATCCCGACGCTGGACGGCAACATCCT
>DASZSK010000009.1:0-13030 GCA_035548735.1 Caulobacterales bacterium
TTTCGCATCAGTCGCGGCGTCGAGGAGGATTAGCGCGCCGGACGGTTCGGGAACGCGTGCACCACGCGCTGCATCCAATCGCCCAGACGATCCCACCGTTCGCCCGTGTCGTCGAAGCGGCCAAGCCGCACGACAACGAGATCTTTCGAGGGAACGAGCAGGATCAATTGACCCTCATGCCCTTGCGCCGAAAACGCATCGCTCAACGCATTGTCCGTCAGCAGCGCCCGCACGGGCGCGCCGGTTCCTTGCGTTGGCGTGAGCCAGAACCCGGCGCCATAGATGGTCGTGTGCGTGTCGGGGCCCGGTGAGCGCGCAAAATCGACCCATCCTTCGGGCAACAAGCGCTTTCGGTCCCACATGCCGTCGCGCAAATACAAGAGGCCGAAACGCGCGAAATCGCGCGCCGTCGCGAAGATTTCCGCGCTGCCGTAATAGAGGCCGGTCGGATCGAATTGCACCACGGGATGCATGCCCATGGTGGTGAAGAGAGACGCATCCATCCAGGCGCGCATGCGGTTGCGGCGATCTTCCGGCGAACGCGGATCGGGCACGACGATGCGTGTCAGCGCATCGGAAATAAGCGCGCTGGCGCCGGAATTGTAATTCCAATGCGTGCCGGGCGCGTTGACGAGCGGCTGGTTCGCCGCATAACGCGCCGTATCCATGCGCCCTTCCCCAAATAGCATGCGCGCGGAATCGTTGTCGGTCGGCTTCGTCGCGTAGGTCTCGCTCCAACGCTGACCGTCGACGAAATTCAGGAACGTGCGCCAACTGATCTGCGCGCGCGGATCGTTCGCCGTCCAGTGCGGCGAGCCGAGCGGCGTGTCGATATTGACCTTGCCCTGCAGCACCGCCGCGCCGACGAAAGCATGGGTGAAGGATTTGGCCATCGACCAAGAGATCAGCCGCGTCGCCGGGCCATAACCTTGCCCATAGCGCTCATAGACGATGCGGCCGCCCTCGACGATCAGGACGGCGCGCGTCTCGCCGATGTCGGGTTGATAGCCGGCGAAGGCGTAGCTCATCGCCGCTTCGAGCTCCGCGCGGTTTACATCGCTCGGCAGCGGCGCCGTCGGCCAGTCCAAGGTCGGCCAGGGCGTATCCGCGGGCTGCGGCGGCAAGGGCGCGAGCTGCGCGAAAGCAGGGCTCGCCGAGGCGAGCATCAGAGCCGCAGCCATCAGCGCCGCACGCAGCATGATTTTTCCTCCCGCTTGGTTTATCGTCTTGGCGACAAACATAAGGGGAGAAGTCCGTGGCCGGCAAACGCACGCTTTGGATTGGCGTCCTTGTCGTTGCGGCAATCGCGGCCTTGGCCTTCTGGCTGCTGCCGCGTCCGCTCGCCTACGCCAACATCGCCACCGGCTACGCCGCGCAGCAGACCTGCGCTTGCCTGCATGTGGCCGGGCGATCGCTCGACAGCTGCATGGGCGATTTTCCCGCCGACGCGCGACAGCAATTGAAGATCACGCAGAACGGCAATGTGGTGCACGCTTCGGCCCTCGGCCTGTTCAAGGCCGATGCCGAGTATGACGGCAATTACGGCTGCCGCCTGCTGAATTAGAAGAGGATGCCGGTGGGCCGCCAGATCGGACGGCGCATGATTGCAAGCACCAGCCCGACGCCCGCGCGCACCGCCGCCCAGATCATCACCGCGAGATAGATGAACGGCGTGGCGATCCCAAGCGGTCCGAAGAAGCTCAGCAGCGACGCCAACGTCCAGACCGATGCGCCGATGACGATCGTGCGCAGCGCGTGCTCATGATGCGTCTGCGCCCAGGGCATGCCGCCCTGACGATGCGACGCGGCGATGAACAAGGCCGCGACACCGATCGCTAAGCCAATCAATGAAAGCGGCGGCGCTGGAAAAACGAAGCTCAGCACAAAGGCCGCGAGCGTCATGGCCTGCGCCAGCACGGCGCGGCCGCGATGCGTCGCCATGCCGAAACTCGTGTTTCCGCTGGGCCGCGGCGGCGGCCTCCGCGGGCGGAACGGCGTGACGTTGTCGGGGCGTGCCATGCTCTCCTCATATGCGCCGCGCCCGAACCCAGGCAAGCCGCGCTACAGGTTCAACAAATGCGGATCGCCGCCTTGGGCAGCGATATTGACGGATACCGCGCGTTCCTCGGCGAAACGCGGGAGGTAGTTGGGGCCGCCCGCTTTCGGTCCGGTTCCCGACAAGCCCGCGCCCCCAAACGGCTGTACGCCGACGACGGCGCCGACGATCGAGCGGTTTACGTAAACGTTGCCCGCCGGCACCGCCGCCATCACCGCTTGCGCGAAGCTGTCGAGCCGCGAATGCACGCCGAGCGTCAGGCCATAACCCTTGGCGGCGAGCTGCGCGCCGATGCCTGCGATATCCGCGGGATCATAACGCAGCACGTGCAGGATCGGGCCGAACACTTCGCGCTGCAGCACGTCCAGACTTCCGATCTCGATCACGGCCGGGCCAAAGAATGTGCCGCCGAGATCAGAAACGTCGATCTGCTTCAAGACGCGCGCTTCCTTGCGCATGCGTTCGACATGCTTCTCCAAATTGGCTTTCGCTTCAGCGTCGATAATCGGGCCGATGTCCGTCCTCGGATCGGCGGGATCGCCGATCACCAACGCATCCATGGCGCCCGTCAGCGCTTCGACGATGTCGTCCGCCGTCTCATCGGGCAAGAACAGGATGCGCAGACTGGAGCAACGCTGGCCCGCCGAATTGAACGCGGAGAGGATCACATCATCAACGACTTGCTCTTTCAGTGCGGTCGTATCGACGAACAATCCATTCAGACCGCCCGTCTCCGCGATCAGCGGCACGATGGGCCCCTCCTTCGCCGCAAGCGTGCGATTGATCGAACGCGCGACCTCGGTCGAGCCCGTGAACGCAACGCCGGCAACACGCGGATCG
Organism: Caulobacterales bacterium; assembly: GCA_035548735.1. GTDB lineage: Bacteria > Pseudomonadota > Alphaproteobacteria > Caulobacterales > Aquidulcibacteraceae > Vitreimonas. Next base: position 2,897 of record DASZSK010000009.1, read on the forward strand.
GCGACGAGTTTCGCGCCGGTTGCGCCATCGCCGAGCACCAACCGCAGCACATCGCGCGGCAAACCCGCCTGATAGAAGAGATCGACCGCGGCCTGCGCGATGCGCGGCGTCTGCTCGGCGGGCTTGGCGACAACCGTGTTTCCCGCGGCCAGCGCAGCGACAATTTGCCCGGTGAAAATCGCCAGCGGAAAATTCCACGGGCTGATGCAGACGAAGGCGCCGCGCCCATGCAACTCCAGCGTATCGCTCTCGCCCGCCGGCGCGGGCAGCGCGTGCGGCCCGGCGAACAGGCGCTCGGCTTCAGCAGCGTAATAGCGGCAGTAATCGACCGCCTCGCGCACTTCATCGATCGCATCCTGCAAGTTGCGGCCCGCTTCGCGCGCGATCAAGGCGACGAGCGCATCGGCATTCTCCTGCAGCTTGTCGCCCATGGCGCGCAGAATGCGCCCGCGCTCCACCGCGCCCCGCGCATTCCAGTCATGTTGGGCCGCGACGGCCGAAGCGACTTCACTATTCCCCTGAGGCGGCGCGCTCGGCAGCGAGGGCGAAGACGCGGCGGCTTGAGCCAGCGCGTTTCGCTCGGCCGTGATCGACAGATCGCGGCCCGTCGAGTTTCGCCGGCTTGCGCCATACATGAGCGGCGGCGGCGGCAAGCGCTTGTGACGATGCGGATTGGCCTCAAGTTGCGCCAGCGGATCGGCGGCGACGATCTCCGGAGAAACCTCGTCGTCGAGAAATGAATGCACGAAACTGGTATTGGCGCCATTCTCCAACAAGCGACGCACGAGATAGGGCAGCAGATCTTCGTGCCCGCCCACCGGCGCATAGACGCGCACCGGCGCGGACGGCCCCACCGCGGCGTAGAGCGCTTCGCCCATGCCGTGCAGGCGTTGGAACTCGAACGCCTTGACGTGCGCCACATCCGCCATGCGCCGCACGGCTGCGACCGTATGCGCATTGTGCGTGGCGAATTGCGGATAGATCGCGTCAGCCGCCGCGATCAGATCGCGCGCGCAGGCCAGATAGTGCACATCGGTCGCCGCCTTCGTCGTGAACACTGGGAAATCCAAGCGCCCAGCCATCTGCGCGCGCTTGATCTCGCCATCCCAATAGGCGCCCTTCACCAAACGCACCTGAATACGCGTCCCGCGTTTTCGCGCCAGCGCCGCGAGCTTGCCGATCACCGCGCGCGCCCGCTTCTGATAAGCCTGCACCGCAAGCCCCAGCCCTTCCCAGCCGTTCAGCGAAGGCTCGTGCGCCAGCCGCTCGAACAACTTGAGCGAAAGCACCAGGCGATCGGCCTCTTCCGCGTCGAGCGTCAGGCCGATGTCGTGTTTCTTGGCCCGCTCGGCGAGCGCCAGCACGCACGGATAAAGCTCCGCGAACACGCGCTCTTCCTGGCGCGCTTCGTAACGCGGATGCAGCGCCGACAATTTCACCGACACGGCTGAGGCGGCGCGCGCATCGCGATCGGCCGCGTCGGCGCCGACGGCGTCGATCGCGTCCGCATAGGCCTCGGCGTAGCGCTTGGCGTCTGGATAGGTGCGCGCGCCCTCGCCCAGCATATCGAAGGAAAAGCTCGTGGCCGCGCCGGCGCGCTGCATGCCGGCGCCGCGCTTCAACGCCGCGTCGATCGTGCGTCCGAGCACGAATTGCTCGCCCAGAATGCGCATCGCCTGCATCGCCGCCGCGCGCACCACCGGCTCACCCGCGCGCGAGACGAAGCGCGCCATGAACTGCCCGACATCGCCCTTCATGTCCTCAGGCAGCGATTGGATGCGCCCGGTCAGCATCAGCCCCCAGGTGCCGGCATTCACCAGCCAATGGTCGGAACGCCCCAGATGCTCGGCCCAGCGGCCGGTCTTGATCTTCTCGGCGATCAGCTTGTCGACGGTGTCTTCATCGGGCACGCGCAACAGCGCCTCTGCGAGGCACATGAGCGCCAGCCCCTCGGCGTTGGAGAGGCCGAACTCCTCAAGGAAGCTTTCCATGACGCCCTTGCGGCGCTTGAGCGCGCGCGCCTCCGTCACCAGTGCGCGCGCCTCGGCGGCCACCCCCGCGCGCGCCGCGGGGTCCAAAGGGGGATCGGCGAGAAGCGCAGCGACGGCGCGATCCTCGTCGGCGTATTTGGAGGCGTCCAGCGCGTCCCAATCGATGGAATCGGTCATGGCGCGCGATATGCGCGCGCTTGCGGCAGTGAGCAAGCGCTCAGGCCCTAAGGAAGAAAAGTCAGTTTGAGCGCCAGTCCAGAGAGCGCCAGGAGATCATCCAGGCTGATTTCGATCACGGTGCGGACAATGGCGATATCGAGCTTCTCGTATTGGTGAACCGCCAGATTGCGAAATCCGATCATGCGATTGAGGCGCTCGCCAAGCGCCTGCTCAATCACGCCAATATCGACCAGCTTTGCGAATGAATCCCGCGATGAAACTGGCGCTCCCAAAGCCTTTAAGCGGATGACGCGATTGGCGATGTCGATCGCCGCATCGCAGGCGCGCTCGATATTGAGGATCGCCGCATCCTGCCGTGTGTAATCGTTGGCGAAATCCTGGCTGGCGGCAAGCTCCTCTCTCGCGCGCGCAACGCAGCGTTCGATGATGGAGGCCTTGGCCACGATCACGTCGTCAGCCATGGACGCGACCGCGCCGCACGATATCGGCTTCAATATCCGAGCGCCGCCGCTTGAGGTCCTGGTAGTCCCGCAGCACCCGGAGTTCGAAAAATCCGATGGCGCGCGGATCCGGCGCCGCCACCAGACGACCGTCCCGCAAGACCTGCATCTGCAGGATCGTCGAGGCGCTGGCCAAATCGACTAAATCAACGTCTCGCGACAGGGCCGCGGCGACCTTCGTCATGACGTCGAGCACCAAGGCGCGTGACGCGGGCCGACCGGCGTAAAACGCCAAGTCCACGTCGCTGTCCGGCCGAGCCGCTCCCGAGGCGAAGCTGCCGAACAGATAGACCCCGGCAAGGCCGGGAATCTCCCGTTTCAGCACCGCGATCGCTGGGGAGAAGTCCAAATCCATAGGCGATAAATGCGCCTAGCCGGCCCAGCCGTCCAGCACCCCCAGCCCTTGCGTCCGTCCGCGACGCATGGTCAGAAGCGCCCCGTGAGCACCGACGTCCAAGACCGGCCAACGGCGGAAACGGCTGCGACCCCGCTGGCCAAACGCATCATGCTCGTCACCGACGCCTGGGAGCCGCAGGTGAACGGCGTCGTCCGCACGCTCGCCAACACCATGCGCGAACTCAAGGCCATGGGCTGCGAGATCGAGGTCGTCTCCCCCGCCGACGGCTACAAGACCGTGCCGCTCATCACCTATTCGGAGATCAAGCTGGCGCTCGGCGCGCGCGACGACGTCGAGGAGCGCTTCCTCGCCTTCGCGCCGGACGCGGTGCATATCGCAACGGAAGGCACGCTCGGCTGGGACGCGCGCGCAATCTGCCTGAAGCACAGGTTTCCCTTCACCACCTCCTACCACACGCAGTTTCCGGAATATGTGACGGCGCGCTTCCCGTGGATCCCGCTGTGGATGGGCTATCGCTACATGCACGCCTTCCACGACAAGTCAGGCCGCGTGATGGTGGCGACGCCGACCATGATGGAGCGCCTTTCCATCCACGGTTTTCGCAACATCGCGCCCTGGAGCCGCGGCGTCGACACCGAGCTGTTTCATCCCTCGAAGCGCGGCATCGACGGCGGCGTCTACAAGGACCTGCCGAAGCCGGTTTTCGCTTATGTCGGCCGCGTCGCGGTCGAGAAGAATATCGAAGCGTTCCTAAAGCTCGATCTGCCGGGCACGAAAGTCGTCGTCGGCGATGGTCCCGCGCGCGAGGGCTTAGCCGAGCAATTTCCCGATGCCGTGTTCACCGGCGCGAAGTTCGGCGAAGAGCTGGCGCGTCACTATGCCGACGCCGACGTCTTCGTGTTTCCGAGCTTCACCGACACGTTCGGGCTCGTCATCCTCGAAGCGATGGCGACGGGCACGCCGGTCGCGGGCTTTGTCGCGCCCGGCCCGAAGGACATCATCCCCGGCACGGGCGCGGGCGCGGTCAGCATGGATTTGAAGGCCGCATGCATGGAGGCGCTCGCCTGCGATCGCGTCACCGCGCGCGCGCTGGCTGAGAGATATTCCTGGCGCGCCTGCGCGGAGGAATTCCAGCGCAATCTCGAACCGCTGCCGAAGCCGGAAAAGCGCCGGTTCTGGACCCGCCTGCGCGAAGCGCGCCAGCGCGCCCGTGCGCGCCGCGCCGCCAAGCGCGCCGCGAAGGTCGAGCGCCAGCAAATGCAGCAGCGCTAGGCGCTTCTGATCTGCTATTTCCCGCCGCGCGACACGAGGTGGTGCGACAGGCGGCTCACGACGTTGAACAGCAGCACCGCAAACGTGATGATGAGCGCCCCCGCCCAGGCGAGTTTGGTCAGTTCGGGGTACGGGCTCGCCGCATCCTTGTAGATCGCGATCGGCAAGCTCGCCATCGGCTGCGTCAAGCTGGTCGGCCATGCGTAAGAGCCGAGCGAGGTGAAGAGCAGCGGCGCGGTTTCGCCGGAGATGCGCGCAATCGCCAGCAGGATGCCCGTCAAGATGCCGCCGAACGCGGCCGGGACGATGACGCGCCCGATCGTGGTCGAGTGACGCGCGCCTAGCGCAATGGAGCCTTCACGATAGGAATCCGGCACCAGTTTCATGATGTCTTCGGTGGTGCGCGCAATGACCGGCATGGCCAGGAGCGCCAGCGCAATCGAGCCGGCGAGCCCCGAGAAGGCGTGCATCGGGAAGACGACGATCTGATAGACGAACAGACCCACAAGCACCGACGGCGCGCTCAACAGGATGTCGTTCACGAAGCGCACGACCGAAGCGAAGCGGCCGTTGCGTCCGACTTCGGCGAGATAAATCCCGGCGGCCATCCCCAGCGGCGTGCCGATCAACGTGCCGAGACCAGTCTGGATCAGCGTGCCGATCATGGCGTTGGCCAAGCCGCCGCCGCGCGCCCTCATCGGCTCGGTGAAAACGCTGAGCGCGAGCCCGCCAATGCCCTTCTCAAGCAAGGTGTAGAGGATGAGGCCAAGCAGCACGATGCCGAGCAGCGCGGCCATCGTGCAGAGGAACGCCATGATCCACGAACCGCCCTTGCGGCGTGCATAATTGGCGCGATTGAGGGCGACGAAGGTCGTGCTCATGCCGCCATCCTCCCTTGCCGCAGCAGCAGCCGCGCAAGCGCCAGCACCGCAAACGAAATCATGAAGAGTACGAAGCCAAGCGCCAGCAGCGCGCCTTGTTTCAACGTATCCGGCTCAGTTTCCGGGAACGTGTTGGCGATGATCGAGGCGATGCTGGCGGTCGGATCGAAGAAGCTGGTCGGCAGACGGTTGGCGTTGCCGATGACGAACGTCACCGCCATGGTTTCGCCCAGCGCGCGGCCGAGCCCCAGAAACACGGCGCCGAACAGCGATCCGCGCACGGCGGGAATGACGATGCCGGTCAGCACCTCCCAGCGCGTGGCGCCCATTGCGTAGCCGCCGTCCTTCAGAAGTTGCGGCGTGGTGTTCAAGACGTCGCGGCTGGTCGCGGCGATCGACGGCAGGATCATAATGGCGAGCACGATGCCCGCCGTGAACAGCCCGACGCCAACGGGCGCGCCTTGGAACCACCACCAGAGTGGATTGTCTTCCGACGGCAGCGGCGGCAGGTCGGTCTTGTTGATGAATAGATAGCCAATCGCCGTCGCGCTCGCCAAGCCGAGTGCGATCACGGCCGCGTAGCCAATCAGCGCGCGGCCCAGCAAGCTGAAGAGCAGCGCTGCGAACATGCCGTAGAGCAGCACGATGACGATGGACCAGACCAGCCATGCATTGGTGGTGATCCAAGGCTGGATCGCCGCCGACATCACCGGCGAAAGCACGAAGAAGCCCCACATGCCGTAAACGATCGACGGAATGGCGGCGAGCAATTCGATGGCCACGCCGAGCGGCGCGCGCAAAGACTTCGGGCAAGTTTCGGTCAGGAAGTAGGCAATGCCGAAGCCGATCGGCCAGGCGAGAAAGAGCGCGAGCGCGGATGTGGCGAGCGTGCCGACGATCGGTGCGAGCGCTCCGTAAAGATCGCGCACCGGATCCCACTGGTCGGTCCAGAGGAAGGCGATGCCGAAGCGCTGGAACGCGAGGCGTCCAGCGATGCCGAGATTGAGCAGAATGGCCCCGAGCGTCACCAGGACGATCACCGCCGCCAGCCAGAGCACGGCCTTGAAAGCGGCGTCGCCAAGATGGAAGCGGCGCGAGCCAGCGATGGGCACGGCGGTCATGGGTGCAACCCTGGCTTCTGCGAGGACGAAGAGAAAGGGCGGGACCCGGTCAGGCCCCGCCCCTCCTTAGCGGTCTTAGTGGCAGCCGGTCCAGACGGCGTGGCCGCCGGCTTGGACTTGGCACCAGCGCTGGCGGACCTGGTTGCGCACCGCGTCCGGCAGCATGATGTAGTGCAGGCCATCCGCGGCGCTTTGGCCGTTGCGGAACGCCCAATCGTAGAACTGCATCACCTTCAGCGAGCGACCCGCGTCGGTGGGGTTCTTCGGCAGCAGGATGTACGTGGCGCTGACGATCGGCCAGTTGGCCGCGCCCGCCGTGTTGATCATGCTGGCGGCCATGTTCGGCGCATGCGCCCAGTCGGCCGTGGCGGCCGCCGCAGCAAAGGCTTGCGTGCTCGGACGCACGAACTGGCCGGCGCGGTTTTGCAGCTGCGGCGTCGGCATGTTGTTTTCCACCGCATAGGCGTACTCGACGTAGCCGATGGCGCCGCGCGTGTTGCGGATCGCGCCGGCGACGCCGGCGTTGCCCGGAGCGCCGATGCCGGCGCGCCAGGACACTGACGAACCAGCGCCGATCGTGGTGTTGAAAGCGAGGTTCACGCTGCCGAGGTAGGTGGTGAAGATGCTGGTCGTGCCCGACGAGTCAGCGCGATAGACCGGCGCGATGGCGATCGCCGGCAGTTGCACGCCCGGGTTCAAAGCGGCGATGCGGTGGTCGTTCCACATGCGGACGCGGCCGAGATACATGTCGCCGATCAGCGGGCCGGTCAGCTTCAGCGCGTTGCCGTCGACGCCCGGCAGGTTCACCGAGACGACGACCGCGCCGATGACGGCCGGGAATTGCAGCAGGTTGTTGGAAGCGAGACGCTCCGGCGCAACCGGCGCGTCCGAGGCGCCGAAATCGACGGTGCGGTTGATGATCTGCGTCACGCCCGCGCCCGAGCCGATGCCTTGATAGTTCAAGGTGTCGCCGCCTTGGCCGGCATATTGCTCGGCCCAGCGGGTGTAGACCGGTTGCGGGAAGGTCGCGCCCGCGCCGGTGATTTCATCGGCTTGGGCTTGCGCCAAGCCGAACGTGGCGAGCGTCGCGGCGGCGGCGATCGCGCCGAGCGCAGCGCGCCGGAGGCTGAATTTCGAGTTCATGGATGAGCTCCTGAAAGACAAATCTTGCGTCATGCGTCGGCGCTCGCCTCGTTCGAGACGAGCGCCGTTTTCGCGATGCTTACCAGTCGAACTGCGTGCGCAGCGTCGTCGCCGTGATGGTGTTGTCCGGCGTCGCGCCGACATAGTCGATGTCGTTTTGCGAGTAATTCAGCTGGAACTTCACGTGGCCGACCGGCACCCAGGTGGCGCCGATGGTGAAGGCCTTCTGCTCGTTTTCTTGCTGGATGCCGGCGCCGGAGAACTTCGTGTCGGTGGCGTCGAAGTCTTCATAGCGCAGGCTGAGCATGACGTGGCCGATGCCGCCGTCCGAGCCGAGCGTGCGGCGCGGCGCGACAGCGCCGAAGCTGCCGTCGGCGGCGTTGTAGCGGCGGCTTTCGCCGGTCGGCGACCAGAACAGGTCGACATAATAGCCGTCGGCCGATGCGCCGCTGGCGACGCCGTCCTGTACGTCGAAATGGCCATATTCGGCTTCAGCGCCGAACGAGTGGTACTGGAACACGAACTCGCCGCCGAGATAGGTGTCTTGGCCGAAGCCGGTGACGCCCGTGTTCACGCCGGTGCCGCCGTTCGACAGCTTGGTCGAGAGCTGGCCCGGATTGTAGCTGAGCGAGGCGTGGTTGGAGCCGTCGTCGCGGGCGCGCGCGGTGAGTCCGAAGCCGACCAGCGTCGTGCCTTCCGGCGTCTGCGAGAAGATCGGCGCGTAGGTGAAGCGCGAGATCACGAACGCCGGCTCGTTGCCGGTGCGCGCATCGTCGGCGGTGCTGAGGCTGTCGTTCGACTGCACCGCGACGCCCCACGACCAATTGCCGCCATTGGTGAGGAAGGCGACGCCCGGGCGCTTGCCGAAGCCGCCGGCGCTGATCAGGAAGGAGCGCTCGTTGAAGGGAATGTTGAGCGAAGAATCGCGGTCTTCCATCGGCGAAACCGCATTGCTGTTGCCGATGAAGATCGAGCCCCAATCCTCAGCATATTCCAGGTACATATCGTCCACATTGACCGAGCCGCCAATGGTGAAGTCGAACTTCGCATTGTAGCGCCAGTGCGTGGTCAGACGGCCGTCGACGCCGATGAAGGCGCGGCGCGCGTAGCTGCGGATGCCGCTGGTGAAGGCGCCGCCCGGGATCGTCGCATTGTCCGAATCGGTGGCGGCGATGTCGTACATGAACCGGCCGCTGACGTGGAAACGGCGATCCTCTTCGCGCGTCTCCGGAGCGCCGTTCCAGGCCGTGGTGACGTCGGCATGCGCCGGCGTAACGGCGCCAAGGCCGGCCGTCGCCAGGGCCGCGAGCGCCGCGGTCCCGATAAATTCTTTGGTCTTCATGAAGGCCCCCTCTGAGCGAGTAGCAGCGAGCGAAATGCAAGCTCTGGCGGGGCGATTCCTTTTTGCCCCCGCCCGACGCGGCGGGGCTTAGCCACTGGCGATGAAGCGTCAGCGACACTTCGATGACGGCGACACGACAAGTGCATTGCAGTTTTGTGACGTTGCAGGCGCGCCGCGCGACGCGCTGTCGCGCGCCGTTAATTCTCAGCTCGGCAAATTTTGCCGCTTTACTTTTGGATCAAGCTTACCTATTTCGCGACTTCACCGGCGGACCTGGAAACAGCGTCCACTAACGCCCCCTCGGCCCAGGCCACTACGGGGACCGACCAGAAGCGAAGCTTCGGGCACGGCCTCCGGCGTAAGCTCCCAAGGGCGGACCTGACATCGAGCATGTCCGACTAACGCCGGCCTGGGTTGAACGAAGTCGCAAGGCGCGGATGCGCGCTTGCGCATCGAATTGGGAGCCGCCGGATGGACTCAGTCCTTTCGCCCCTCGATTTGGTCTCGCTTGGCGCGCCGGAAGGTCCGGTGGCGATCGCGCGTCCGCATCGAGTGACCGCCGCCGCCGAGTGGTTTCGCAGCCATTTTCCCGGCGAGATTTTCTACGCGGTGAAGGCCAATCCATCGCCTTGGGTGCTCGACGCGCTCTGGGCTGCGGGGATCAAGGGCTTCGATGTCGCCTCCGACGTCGAAGCGCAGCTGATCGCCGCGCGCTTCCCCACGGCGCAACTCGCGTTCATGCACCCGGTGAAGTCGCGCCGCGCCATTCAGCGCGCCTTTTACGACTATGGCGTGCGCACCTTTGCGCTCGATAGCCATGACGAACTCGACAAAATCCTCGCGGAAACCGGCGGCGCAAAAGATTTGACCCTCATTGTGCGCATGGCCGTCGGCAACGAAGGCTCGGCCTATCCGCTGTCGCAGAAGTTCGGCGCGAGCGCCGAGGAAGCGCCCGAGCTGCTGCGCCGCGTGCGCGGCGCGACCGAAGAAATGATGGGCGTGTCGTTCCATGTCGGCAGCCAATGCATGCGCCCGGACGCGTTCCGCTCGGCGATGCTGAGCGTTGGCCGCGCCATCGTGCAAGCTGGCGTCGTCGCCGACATTGTCGATGTGGGCGGCGGTTTCCCGGCGATCTATCCGGGCATGACGCCGCCGCCGATGCAGGATTATATCCGCACCATCCGCGACACGTTCGAGACCATGCACGTCCTGGAAAACGCGCGCCTCTGGGCCGAGCCCGGCCGCGCGCTGGTGGCGGAGGCCGGCTCGATCGTGGCGCGCGTCGATCTCCGCAAGGGCGACGCGCTCTATCTGAACGACGGCTCGTACGGCAATCTGTTCGACGC
>DASZSK010000010.1:0-2111 GCA_035548735.1 Caulobacterales bacterium
GCCACGGATCAAAGCGAAGAGGCCGAGCCGGAGGCCGAAGAGGCCGTGCTGCAGAGCGAGCGCGAAGGGCGCGTCGCAGAGGCGATGAAACATCTGAGCGAGGACCAGCGGGCCGTGGTTCGCCTCTCCTTCTTCGAAGAAAAGACCCATTCCGAAATCGCGGCGGCGCTCGCCCAGCCTCTGGGCACTGTGAAATCGCGGCTAAGGCTCGCCATGGCGAAATTGCGCACGCATCTGGAGGGCTTGGCTTGAGCCCCTCGCATCACCCCCTGGACGACCTCCTCACCGCTTATGCGGCTGGCGCGTTGGAGCCGGGCTTCGGCCTGGTGCTCGGCGCGCACGTGGAGATGTGCAAGGCATGCCGGGCTAAAGTGGGCGCGTACGAAGCGATCTCCGGCGACGCCTTGGACGCGCTCCCACCCGCCGAGCTTTCGGCCACTGCCTGGACGCGGATGGCGGAGCGGCTCGATGGCCACCACGCGCTTCCGCCGCTGAAGCAGCCGGTGCGGCCGCTCCTGGAGCGCCTGCCCTTGAAACCCAAGAAATGGGTCGCCCCCGGCCTTTGGGTCGCCGCCGTCGACACGCCGCACGATCCCAACGATCGCGTCTATCTGTTGGGCGCGGCGCCAGGGGCGCTCACCGGGCGCCATTCGCATAGCGGCGCGGAATTTTGCACGGTGCTGAAAGGCGCGTTCCGCGACGAGCTTGGCTCGTTTGGCGCTGGCGATTTTGCGGCCACCGATAGCGAAGACGAGCACCAGCCCATCGTCGAAGGCCGCGAAGAATGCATCTGCATCTTCGCCACCGAAGGCCGGCTCAAAGCCAAAGGCGCCATCGCCCGCTTGGCGTTTCGCTATGCGGACGTGTGAACGTCTCGCCCGCCATCAAGGACGAGGAGCGCTGGCGTTCATTTCTGCGCCAACAATGGCGTTGAGCTCATCCCAATTGCGCCACGCGCACGCGCGAACACCTTGGCGTTGACCAACAAGGGCCTGATACGAGCCTTCTCCACCGTGTCGCAGGCCGTGCCCTATGATGTCCTCGAACAGCCGGAGAATTGCCGCGCGCTTGGTTGCGCCGCCGTTCGTCTCAACATCTTCGACGTCATCGAGGTCTATAACCGCGTTCCAATCGACCGCCGCTCGCCCATTCCGCCGCATAGAGATCGTCGACATATCGAGCTGGCCAGTCGGAAACACCATGTCGAGGTCATAAGTTGTTTGGCCATCATACCGAAACACAACCGCCTCCACGCCATCGGCGAAGCGGCATTTTGCGCCCTCCCCGGGCGCGTTTTGATCGAAAGTGAGCGCGGTCGCGCTCGACATTGTCACCAACGCGAACGCCACGGCCGAGGCGGCGCTGTTAACCATCTTCATAAACCCGGCGCGCCTTCTCGACCTTCGCCTCCAGCTGCTTCTGCTGCCGCACCAGCTCCGCCTCTTCCGCCGCAAGCGCATCCTCGAACAGCCGCCGCCTGCGCTCGATGTCAGCGCGCTTGCGCTTCATCTCCCGCTCGTGCTGGCGCAGAGCCAGTTCGGCGGCGTCGAGCTTAGTGCGGTCGCGTTTCGGTGTTGGCGGCGGCGGGGGCGGTAGCCGCGGAGGCGTCTTCCGGCGGGTATCCAGCGCGACGACGTTCCCGCCAGCGGGAATCTTGATGTTGGTCGGCCCCGGCGCTGCGACCGGCACGCCAGGATTCTTCATGGCCAGCGTGATCGAAGCGGGATCCTGCGTCTCCTTGGCCGCGCCCTGCGCGAACAAATTCTCCCGCACATCCCAAGCTTTAAGCGCTTCCTTTTGGTTCGGCGCAGCAACCACCCAATCCTTAATGCCGATCCGGGTCACATAGACCTTCAGGCGACTGGGCTTTTTTTGCGCCATGACTGTAATTCCTAACCCCTCTCAGGTAATGTGGAGCCCGCTAGGCATGGCCGCAACGATTTCGCATTCGGAACGTTGTGAAACAAAAATAAGGGTGTCTCAATGGCCGCTCGTCCCTCATGGCAGGGCCATCTCAAGCTGTCGCTCGTGACCTGCCCGGTGGCGCTCTACAACGCCATCTCGCCGCGCGGCGACGTGCACTTCAATCTGATCAATCCCGATACCGGCAA
>DASZSK010000011.1:0-11056 GCA_035548735.1 Caulobacterales bacterium
TTCGCTGTCCGCCGTCCAATTGAACGCGTGAATAGCGGCCATAGAGCGCACCGATATTGCGGCGTCTCAAACACTTGCGGCATGAGAGCGCGATGCGAGGTCGAACATGACGAAAAGAACAGCCGCGCGCGCCCTGGTGGAAGTGCTGATCGCGCAGGGCGTGGAGCGCGTGTTCTGTGTGCCCGGCGAAAGCTACCTCGCGGTGCTCGATGCGCTCTATGAGGCGCGCGATCGCATCGACACGATTGTCTGCCGCCATGAAGCGGCCGCAGCAAACATGGCCGAGGCCATGGGAAAGCTCACGGGACGTCCTGGCGTCGCCTTCGTGACGCGCGGGCCAGGCGCGAGTCATGCCGCCGTCGGCGTGCACACGGCGAAGCAGGATTCTTCGCCGATGATCCTGTTCATCGGCCAGGTCGCGCGTGGCGATCGCGAGCGTGAAGCGTTCCAGGAGGTGGATTATCGCGCCTTTTTCGGACCGATGACGAAGTGGGCGTCGGAGATCGACGCCGCCGATCGTGTGCCAGAATTCGTCGAGCGTGCGGTTGCGACGGCGATGCAGGGCCGGATGGGGCCGGTGGCGTTGGCGCTGCCGGAAGACATGCTGACGGAGGAGACCGACGCGGTCGTCGGTTCGCGTGTCGAGCCGGCGCGCGGCGGGTTCGATCCCGGCGCCGCGGAAAAGATCGAAGCGCTGTTGGTGAAAGCGCAAAAGCCGTTCCTGGTGCTGGGCGGCTCAGGCTGGGACGAAGCTTCGACCAAGGCGATCGCCGATTTCGCCGCGCGCGCGGACTTGCCGACGGCGCTCTCGTTTCGTCGCAAGCACCTGATCGACAATGAAGCGCCGATCTATGCGGGCGATCTTGGTCTGGGGCCGAACCCAAAACTGGTGGCGCGGTTGCGCGAGGCCGATCTGGTGATCGCCATCGGCGCCCGCCTTGGTGAGAATCCGACGCAGGGCTACACGCTGTTCACGCGTGAAGAGACGGCGCGCAAGCTCGTGCATATCCATGCTGATCCGGAAGAGATCGGCCGCGTCTGGCCGCCGCTGCTGGGCGCGGTGTCGCATCCGGGGAATGCGGCGGAGGCTCTGAGCGCGCTCAACGTGAAGCCCACCTGGAAAGCGTGGCGCGAAGCCGCGCGCGCGGACTTCGAAGCGTACGCAACGCCGATGCAGCTCAACAATGCGGTGAACCTCTCGCGCGTTTACACGCACCTCGCGGAGGCCGCGCCCGGCGCCATCATCGCCAACGACGCCGGCAATTTCGCCATCTGGCTGCATCGCTATTACAGGCATCGGCGCTTCAACACGCAGGTTGGGCCGACCAGCGGCGCGATGGGTTACGCCATTCCCGCCGCGATCGCCGCGAAGCTCCAGCATCCGGAGCACGACGTGTTCGCCGTGTTGGGCGACGGCGGCTTCATGATGGAAGGCAACGAGCTGGCGACCGCCGCGCAATATGGCGTCGGGATCATCGTGCTCTTGGTCGACAATGGCAGCTTCGGCACGATCCGCATGCACCAGGAGCGCCACTACCCGGCGCGCGTGCACGCCACCGATCTGAAAAACCCGGATTTCGTAAAATATGCGGAATCGTTCGGCATCTGGGCAAGGAGCGTCGAGCGCACGGAGGATTTTCCGTCCGCACTCGAAGCCGCGCGCGCCGTGAAGGGGCCGGCGCTTGTGCACATCAAAGTCGACGTCGAGACGATTGCGCCGGGCGTGACGATCAGCGGCCTGCGCGGCAAACTTTAGATCGCGCCGGCGGCGCGCCAGCGTTGGCAATCGGCGTCGTTCGCACCCAGGAGTTCGGCGAGCACGCTCTCGGTGTCCTGTCCCAGCAAAGGCGGCGCAAGGCGCGGTTCCGGCGGCGTGCGGTTCATCTTGAGCGGGCTGGCCATCAGCGCCACGGCGTCGCCATCGCGGCGGACCATCTTCTCCACCATATTGCGCGCGATCACCTGCGGGTCGGCGAATACCTGATCGAGCGTGTTGATCGGTCCGCACGGGACTTTCGCCGTTTCAAGGGCGCTGAGCCATGCCGCCGAGGAACGCGTGCGCATCACCGAGTCGATCGTCGCGGTGAGCGCCGCGCGATTGGTCACGCGTTTGCCGTTGTTGGCAAAACGCGGATCGTCGGTGAGTGGCAGGTTGGCCGCCTTGCAGAAGGCGCGGAACTGGTCGTCATTGCCGACCGCGAGTACGATGTAGCCATCGGCGGTGGCGAACACTTGATAGGGCGCGATGCTCGCGTGCGCATTGCCCATGCGCGGCGGCGGCGCGCCGGCGGTAAGGAAGTGCGTGCCGAGATTGGCGAGCATCGCCACTTGGCAATCGAGCAACGAAATGTCGAGTTGCTGGCCTTCGCCGGTGCGCTCGGCGTGGCGCAGCGCGGCGAGAATGCCGACCGTGGCGTACATGCCGGTGAACAGATCGGCGATGGCCACGCCGTATTTCATTGGTTCGCCATCGGGTTCGCCGGTGAGGCTCATGATGCCGCCCATGGCTTGCACGAGATAATCGTAGCCGGGGCGCTCTGCGTAGGGGCCGGTCTGTCCAAAGCCTGTGATGGAGCAATAGACGAGCGCGGGATTGAGCTTGGAAAGGCTCGGATAATCGAGTGCGTATTTGGCGAGCCCGCCGGTTTTGAAGTTCTCGACGACGATATGGGCGCGCTGTGCAAGGCGACGGATGATTTCGGCGCCCTCGGGCTTGGCCATGTCGATGGCGACCGAGCGCTTGTTGCGATTGGCGGCGAGATAATAGGCGGCGTCGCCGTCGCTTCCATCCGGCTTCTTGACGAAGGGCGGACCCCAATGGCGCGTGTCGTCGCCCGCTCCCGGCTTTTCCACCTTGATCACTTCGGCGCCGAGGTCGCCCAAGATCTGCGTGGCCCAGGGGCCGGCCAGGACGCGCGAAAGGTCCAGCACGCGCACGCCGGCCAAGGCGGAAGCTTGTGAATCCGTCATCCGCGCACGTTGCCTCGTCGCCCCGAGAACGGCTAGAGCCGGTGCGATGAACGAAGCGCGGACACCTGTGGCGACCGGCGGCTGCCAATGCGGGGCGGTGCGCTATGCGCTCTATGTCGCGCCGCAGAATGCGCATGCCTGCCATTGCCGGATGTGCCAGCGCGCGGTCGGCGGCGCGTTCGCGCTGCTGGCCGGCGCGCCCAAGCCCGATTTTGCCTGGACGAAGGGCGAACCAGGCGTGTTCGCCAGCTCGAACTTGGCCTCGCGCGCGTATTGCCGCGAGTGCGGCACGCCCCTGAGCTTCAGCTACAACATGCCTGAAGCGCGATTTTACGTGACGATTGGCTCGCTGGACGATCCCGAGATGGCGCCCGTACAAAATCAATATGGCGTGGAGAGTCGGCTCTCGTGGGTGAGGTTCTGCGAGGGGACGCCGGAGGAAGCCACCGGCGCGGACGCCAAGGCGGCGGCGTTTCTCGCCGGCTTGGTCAATAATCAGGGCGGTTAGCTCAGCGGTAGAGCGTCTCGTTTACACCGAGAGGGTCGGCGGTTCGATCCCGTCACCGCCCACCAGCGACTTGGCAGGACGAACTCGTCCGTGCAGAGGAGGGGCGGGAGGCGTCCATGCGGACTTTGGTTCTGACGCTGATACTGGCAGTCGCCGGCTGCGGCCAACCAGCTGAGCAAAGCACAACCGCGCAAACCGCCATGACCGACATGGCGACGACGACCTCAGCGCCGGCTGGGCCGGTCGCGGCGCACGGCACGGTGACGGCGCTCAACGCGGCGGGGCACACCATTACGCTCAGTCATGAGCCGATCGCCGCCATCAATTGGCCGGCCATGACGATGACTTTTTCGGTCGAGAATCCGGCGCTGCTGAACGGCGTGACGGTGGGTGATCATGTGGCGTTTCAATTGAAGAGCGCGCGGGAGCCTGGCGTCATCGTCGCGCTCGCCAAGCAATAGGAAGCCCATGCGGTTCGCGGTTCTGGCCTCGGCGTTTCTTGCGGCGTGCAGCCCCGCGACGGCGCCTGCGCCGCCGGCGGCGGAAGCTGCGCCAGTCGATCCGGGCGTCAAGCAACACGCGGGCGCCTATTATTCTGACTTTATCCGGTTACCGCATATGGAGCGGTTTGCGCCCGAGAATCTGGCGCTTGATCCAGCGGCTCTGGCCCGCTTTCAGAGCGCCATGCAGGTGGAATCGCCCGCGCCGCTGGCGACCGGCGGCGGCTCGCAAGCGCTCGTGTTCGAAGGTTGCCGGGCGCATGCCTGCCCGGACGCGGTGGCCGTGCTGGCGATCGACACCGCGACGGGTGAGGTGTTCGCGGGCGTCCGGGACGAGAAGGGCGAGACGGTGCTGAGGCCGAACGAGCGGCTGGAAGCGCTCTTGGACGCCACCTCGCCGACGCAGACTTGGACCAATCCAGTGCTGTGGGAAGGGCCGATTCCGGCGGCGCAGTAAGTGGCGCGAGTGACGGGGCTCGAACCCGCGACCTCCGGCGTGACAGGCCGGCGCTCTAACCAACTGAGCTACACCCGCGTCCTAAGCGCGAAGAGCGAGCGGGTTAGGGCAAGCCGTTCCCCCGGTCAAGGCGCGTTCAGGCCTGAGTTTGCAGGTTTGGCGCCGCGCATTCATGGCGCGATCCCGCCTTGCCCATTTTTGCGGGCGCCACTAGCGTCCCGGCGCTTTTTGCACGTGCGGCGCCCTGGAGGGTGGCGCAGACCGTGCGCGCGTCCTAGGTGGAGGTCATGGGACTCAACCTGCTCGATTACCTGCCGATCATCATCTTCTTCGCCATCGCGACGGCGATGGGCGCGGGGTTCATTATCGCGGCTTGGGTGCTGGCGCCGAAGGACCCCGACAAGGAAAAGGTGTCGGCCTATGAGTGCGGCTTCAATGCCTTTGACGACGCACGCATGAAGTTCGACGTCCGCTTCTACCTGGTGTCGATCCTGTTCATCATTTTCGACCTCGAGGTCGCGTTTCTGTTCCCTTGGGCGCTGGCGCTGAAGGAGATCGGCGTGTTCGGCTTCTGGTCGATGATGGCGTTCCTCGGCGTGCTGACGGTCGGGTTCGCCTACGAATGGAAGAAAGGCGCGCTCGAATGGGAGTAATCACGCCGCCGAAGCCCGAGCTCGCTCCCGCCGGAAGCGCCGCGCGCGCCGGCGTCGAAGGCGGCTTTCCGGTGAAGGAAGATGATCCGTTCTACACGGGTCTTTCCAATCAACTCGCCGACAAGGGCTTCCTGCTCGCGGCCGCAGACGACATCATCACTTGGGCGCGCACCGGTTCGCTCATGTGGATGACGTTCGGCCTGGCCTGCTGCGCCGTCGAGATGATGCAGGCCTCTATGCCGCGCTACGACCTTGAGCGTTTCGGCTTCGCGCCGCGCGCAAGCCCGCGCCAATCCGACGTGATGATCGTCGCCGGCACGTTGACCAACAAGATGGCTCCCGCGCTGCGCAAGGTCTACGACCAGATGCCAGAGCCGCGCTACGTGATCTCGATGGGTTCGTGCGCCAATGGCGGCGGCTATTATCATTACAGCTATGCGGTCGTGCGCGGCTGCGACCGCGTCGTGCCCGTCGACATCTATGTGCCCGGCTGTCCGCCGACCGCCGAGGCGTTGGTCTATGGCGTGCTGCAATTGCAGCGCAAAATCCGCCGCGAAGGCACGATCGAGCGATGATTGTCCGCATCTGGAACGCACGCACGACGAAAGAGAATGCGCCCGCTTATCACGCGCAGCTCGAAAGCTCGGTGTTCCCGGTGATGCGCAATCTGAAGGGTTTTGTGAGCGCGGAAGTGCTCGAGCGCGAGGATGGCGGCGAGGTGGAGATCATGGTGCTGAGCCGCTGGGCGAACATGGCGGCCGTGCGCGCATTCGCCGGCGATGCGTTTGAGCAGGCCGTGGTGACGCCGGCGGCGCGCGCGGCGCTCACCTCGTTCGACGAGCAAGTTTCCCACTATCATGTGAAGGCGGAGTGCAAGGCGTGAGCGCGTTGGAAGACCTCGGCGCACACGTCGCCAGTTCGATGACGAGCGCGGTGCAGGAGACGATCCTGACGCATGGCGAGCTGACGCTTCGCGTCAGCGCCGATCAGATTGTGCCTGTGCTGACGTTCCTGCGCGACGATCCACGGTGCCGCTTCACCACGTTGATCGATATTTGTGGGGTCGATTATCCCGAACGCGGCAAGCGGTTCGACGTTGTCTATCACTTGCTGTCGATGCAGCTGAACCATCGCATCAGGCTGCGGCTCGAGACGGATGAAGAGACGGCCGTGCCGTCGGTCGTCAGCGTCTATCCGTGCGCGGACTGGTTCGAGCGCGAAGCGTTCGACATGTACGGCATCCTCTTTTCGGGGCACCCGGACCTTCGGCGCATCCTCACGGATTATGGCTTCCAGGGTTATCCGCTGCGTAAGGACTTCCCGCTCTCCGGCACGGTCGAAGTGCGCTACGACGTTGACCAAGGGCGCGTCGTGTACGAGCCGGTGAAGCTGCAGCAGGCGTTCCGCAATTTCGACTTCCTCTCTCCGTGGGAAGGCATTCCGCGCGATCTCCCCGGCGATGAAAAGGCCGCGCGTCCGGACAAGACGGGCTGAGACGAATGGCTGACGACGCATTCCCCGTGACCGGCGAGCAGGAACGCCGCACCTTCACGATCAATTTCGGGCCGCAGCACCCGGCCGCGCACGGCGTACTGCGCCTGGTGCTCGAACTCGACGGCGAAGTGGTCGAGCGCGTCGATCCGCATATCGGCCTGCTGCATCGCGGCACCGAGAAGCTGATCGAATACAAGACTTATCTGCAGGCGATCCCGTATTTCGACCGGCTCGATTATGTCGCGCCGATGAACCAGGAGCATGCGTTCGCTCTGGCGATCGAGCGGCTCGCCGGCATCGACGTGCCGCGCCGCGCGTCGGTCATTCGCGTGCTCTATAACGAGATCGGCCGGATTCTGAACCATCTGCTGAATGTCACGACCCAGGCGATGGATGTCGGCGCGCTGACGCCGCCGCTGTGGGGCTTCGAAGAACGCGAAAAGCTCATGGTGTTTTATGAGCGTGCGTCGGGCTCGCGCATGCACGCGGCGTATTTCCGTCCCGGGGGCGTGCACCAGGATTTGCCGGCCGCGCTGATCGACGACATCGAGGCTTGGTGCCGTCAATTCCCGAAGGTGATCGACGACATCGAAGGCCTGCTGACCGACAACCGCATCTTCAAACAGCGCAACGTCGATATTGGCGTGGTGACGCAGCAGGACGCGCTCGACTGGGGCTTTTCCGGCGTGATGGTGCGCGGTTCGGGCATGGCGTGGGATTTGCGCCGCTCGCAGCCGTACGAAATCTACAGCGAACTGGATTTCAAGATTCCGGTCGGCAAAAACGGCGACTGCTACGATCGCTATCTCTGCAGGGTCGAAGAGATGCGCGAGTCGACGAAGATCATGCTGCAATGCATCGATCTGCTGCGGAAGACGCCGGGACCGGTGCTGCCGGAAAATTCCAAGTTTTCTCCGCCGCGCCGCGCCGAAATGAAGAGTTCGATGGAGGCGCTGATCCATCACTTCAAACTCTATACCGAGGGATTCCACGTGCCGGCCGGCGAGATTTACGCCGCCGTGGAAGCGCCTAAAGGGGAGTTCGGCGTGTATCTGGTGGCTGACGGCACCAACCGGCCATACCGCCTGAAGATCCGCGCACCTGGTTTCCCGCACCTCGAGGCGATGGATTATATGTGCAAGGGGCACATGCTGGCGGACGTCTCGGCGGTGCTCGGCTCGCTCGACATCGTCTTCGGCGAGATCGATCGTTGAACCAATCCAGCGCCGACGTGCTGCAATGGCAGCATGATCACGTGCTGATCATTCTCGCCATTTCGACGGCGATTTCGCTGGTGATCGTCGGCGCCATCGTGCTGTTGCGCTGGCTCTTCAGCATGAGCGCGTGGAAGTATCATCCCGCCGGCGCGCTTGGCTTCCTGGTCGATGAGTTCCTACGCCTCGGCGTGATTTATCTGCCTTGGCTGATCATCGGCCTGCTGTTCAAATTCTACATCTACGAGCTGCACCCCGAACTCAACACGCCGAACACGTGGGGCATGTTCGTGGTGGCGGCCATCCTGATCCGCATGGTGGCGCGGCGGCTGCCGTTCGTGAAAGCGGTGGGCCGCCATCTCGACGCCGCGAGGCAGAAAGCGCGCGAAGCGCGGCAAGGAGCGCCGGCGCAATCGCCGACGCCGTCATGAAGCCGGGGCTGGCGACGTCGGCTGCGCCGCACCTCATGTCGTGGATTGAGGGGGCGGTCACCGGGGGCTTCACGCTGCTCTTCTTCCTGTTCGCCTTCTTCGTGTTCAGGCCAGAGCATGTCGAACATCACCCGAACCGGGTTTATGCAGGGGCAGTGCTGCACGGCTTCATCATCGGCGCGCTGGTGGCGTTCGTGATCCTGCCGTTCCGGATCGCATTCTTCGTGCCGGACTCTGACATCTTTCCCGACGCTCCCAAGCCGCCCAAGGGGATTGCCTCTCTGGCGATCTTGCCGGCGCTGCTGCTGCTTCTGGTGATTCGGCGCGGGGTTCTGGCGCGGGTTCCCTTGATCGGACCCTATATTCGCGCGTATCGACGCGCGGCGCTGAAGCACCAGATCGACAGCGCCCGTCGCACGCTCTCCCGCCTGGAGGCGCTCGACGCGCGACCGTCGGTGGAGATTTAAGACGATGACGCCCGTGGAAGTCGTGCAGGGCCAGTTCGACGCCTACAACGCCCAAGACCTGGAACGCTTCATGACGTTCTATGCGCCGAACGCTGTGCTTGCTTCGTTCAATGGCGATGTTCTGGCCGAAGGCGCCGAAGCGGTCCGTGCGCGCCACGCCAATCTGTTTTCGACCTATCCGAACAATCGCGCGCGCCTCGTCAACCGCATCGCTTTCGCCAACACGGTGATCGATCACGAGGATGTCGAGCGCGTCCCCGGCGGCGAGCGTTTCGAGGTCGCCGCCATCTACACGTTGAAGAACGGGCTCATCGCCCGCGTCGATTTCGCAAAGTGAGACCAGCATGAGCGTCCGCCGCCTCGCCGCCGAACAGCCCGACAGTTTCGCCTTCAAGCCGGAGACGATGGAGCAGGTCCGTTGGTGGATGGCCAAATATCCGCCGGAGCGGAAGCAATCGGCCGTCATTCCGGTGATGTGGCTGGCGCAGAAACAGGAAGGCTGGGTGTCGCAACCCGCCATCGAGGCGATCGCGGCGCTGTTGGATATGCCCGTGATCCGCGTGCTCGAAGTGGCGACCTTCTACACCATGTTTCACCTCGAACCGGTCGGGAAGCATCATCTGCAAGTGTGCGGCACGACGCCGTGCATGCTGCGCGGCGCCGAAGATTTGAAGAAGGTCTGCAAGAACCGCATCGGCGGCCAGTTCGACGTCAGCAAAGATGGCAATTTCTCCTGGGAGGAAGTCGAGTGCGTCGGCGCCTGTGTGAACGCGCCGGTGGTCGTCATCGACGATTACTTCCACGAAGACCTGACCCCCGAAGCGCTTGAAGCGCTGATGGACAAGCTGGCGCGCGGCGAGAGCGTGAAGCCGGGCTCAGCAATCAATCGCCAGACCTCCGCGCCGGAGGGCGGGCCGGACGTGCTGAAAGACGCGACACTCTACGATGGCTCGCTGGCGCAGAAGATCACACTGCCGAATCTTCCCGAGCCGCAGAAGGCATGAGCGAGGCGGAGCCTCCGAAGCCGAGCGAACCGAACGTCGCCTGGGCCAAGAAGCGTCTTCCGTTCGAGCAGACGCCCTCGAAGCTCGCCGGCAATCGCGGCAAGCTGTTCTTGTTCGCGGCGATCACGCTCGCCTGCGCGGCGGCGGCCGGATACGGCGCCCTGGTTGCACATTATCCGATCACCGACATGCGCGTGATCGCGCCCGGCGTTGGCGCGCTCTGGTTCGCGCTCCGGATTTTCATGCTAACGACACCCCGAGTGTGAAGGGTCACCGATGCTCGCCGACAAAGACCGCATTTTCCTCAATCTCTACGGCACGCATGGGGCCGATCTGGAGAGCGCGAAGAAGCGCGGCGCCTGGAACGGCACCGCCGATATGATCGCGGCGGGCAAGGACTGGATCATCCAGCAAGTGAAGGATTCAGGGCTTCGCGGGCGTGGCGGAGCGGGCTTCCCGACCGGGCTCAAATGGTCGTTCATGCCGAAAGAGGTGAAGGACCGGCCGCACTATCTGGTCGTCAATGCCGACGAGTCCGAGCCGGGCACCTGCAAGGACCGCGACATGATGCGGCACGATCCGCATCTCCTGGTCGAGGGCTGTCTGATCGCGTCGTTCGCGATGAGCGCGCATGTCTGTTATGTCTATATCCGTGGCGAATACGTCGCCGAGCGCGAAGCGCTCGAACGCGCCGTGAAGGAGGCGTACGAGGCCAAGCTCATCGGCAAGAACAACATCCATGGATGGGACTTCGATCTCTTCGTCCACCATGGCGGCGGCGCCTACATTTGCGGCGAAGAGACCGCGCTGCTGGAAAGCCTCGAAGGCAAGAAGGGCCAGCCGCGGCTGAAGCCGCCGTTCCCGGCCAATGTCGGCCTTTATGGCTGCCCGACGACGGTCAACAATGTGGAGTCGATCGCGGTGGTGCCGACCATCCTGCGGCGCGGCGCCAAATGGTTCGCCGGCTTCGGCCGCGCCAACAACACCGGCACCAAAGTGTTCTGCGTGTCGGGACACGTGAACCGGCCCTGCAACATCGAAGAAGCCATGAGCATTCCGCTGAAGGAGCTGCTCGAAAGCTATTGCGGCGGCGTGCGCGGCGGCTGGGGAAACCTGAAAGCGGTGATCCCCGGGGGCTCGTCGGTGCGGATGATCCCGGCGCATGAAGCAGAAACTGCGCTGATGGATTTCGACAGCCTCGTGGCGCTGAAATCGGGCTTGGGTACGGCGGCGGTGATCGTGATGGATCAATCCACCGATCTCATCCGCGCCATTGCCCGGCTCGCCTATTTCTACAAGCACGAGAGCTGCGGCCAGTGCACGCCGTGCCGTGAAGGCACCGGCTGGATGTGGCGCGT
>DASZSK010000012.1:0-4114 GCA_035548735.1 Caulobacterales bacterium
GCGGCGGCGGGATAGAGGCGCTGATCGACGCCGGCATAGATGACCGGCACCATGTCCATAATCTGCGTCTTGCCGGCGGCGAGCTGGGCCACGATCTGCGCTTCGCGATCGAGCCGGTGCGCTTTGTAGGCGTCGATGAAGAGCGCGGGGTCGCGAACCGGCGGCCCGTGCGTCGGCCACAGCGTTGCGAAATCCCGTGCGCGGATTTTGTCGAGGCTGGCGATATATTCATCCATGTCGCCGTCGGGGGGCGACACCACGGTCGTTGACCATCCCATCACGTGGTCGCCGGTGAAGAGCGCGTTCTCTTGCTTCAGCGCGAAGCAGAGATGATCCGAGGTGTGTCCGGGCGTGGCGATCGCCTCGATCGTCCAGTCCGGGCCGGAGACTTCGGCGCCGTCGCCGATGATGGCGTCCGGCTGGAAGCCAAGATCATCACCCGCTTCGGCGATGAAATCGTCCGGCGAGAAGCGCGGAGCAACGCCGCTGGCATAGATGGGGGCGCCGGTGGCGTCGGCGAGCGGGCGCGCCGCGGGCGAGTGGTCGAGATGGCGGTGCGTGACAAGGATCGCCGCGACCTGTTCGCCGTCGAGCGCGCGCTTGAGCGCCTCCCTATGCTCCGGGAGATCGGGGCCGGGATCGATCACCGCGACAACGCCCTGGCCGACAATGTAAACGCCGGTGCCGAAATAGGTGAACGGGCCGGGATTGTTGGCGACCACGCGGCGGATGAGCGGGCTCGTCTGTGCAACCTCGCCATAAGCAAAGGGCATCTCGCGCACGAAGGGAATAGGCGTCGCCATTCTTAACCTTTCGCCTCGTGCGGCCCGCGGCTTGCTTCAGCGCAGCGCATGTACGCTCTCTTGAGCTTCGTTTGGTTTACCCTTGAACGCGTGCGCACGGTGCTGCTCGCGCTGGCGATCATCGTGCTGCTCAAATCGATCTGGATCATGGCGATGCGCCTCTGGGGCGTCGCCTAGCGCGGCGAAAGGCTTTCAAGCGCGGGGCGGGCGCCGGAAAGATCGTAGCCGGCCTCGGCGGCGCGCTGGACAATTTCGTCCGGAGAGAGAGCGCCGGCCAGCGCCTGCGCCAGCGCCCAGGCGGTGACCGATCGCGTTCCGCTTCGGCAATAAGCCAGCACCGGGCCGCTTGCCTGCTCCAGCAAGGTTTCAGTCTGCGCCACCACCGCGGGTGGCGGCGGACCCGCGAACGGCAGGGCGTGATAGTCGAGACCGGCGGCTTTGGCGGCTCGTTCCGCTTCCGCGCTGGTCATCTGCCCGGGCGCTTCGTTGTCGGGCCGGTTGTTGATCAGGACGCGAAACCCCTCCGCCGCCGCCCGTGCGATGTCGTCCAGGCCAATTTGCGGGGCGACTGAAAAGGCGGCGGTGACTCGGCGAAATTCCGTCATGATCGCTCTTACGTTGACATGCCTTGCCGCGGAAGCAAGGCTCGCACGGAATGTTCGCGCAGATCGTTCGCCGACTCGCCATTGCGGCGCCGGCCATGCTGGCGATGATCAGCGCGGCGTTTCTGCTGATCCATGCCGCGCCCGGCGGGCCGTTCAGTCGGGATGCGCGGGCGGCGCCTGAGATCGCGCGGCGGCTGGATCACGCCCACAATGCGGACCGGCCCGCGCCCGAGCAATTGGGCGCCTATCTGCTGCGCGTGCTGCACGGCGATCTCGGACCGTCGATGCGGTACAAGGACAAGACCGTCGTCGACATCATCGCCGACGGCTTGCCGACGAGCGCGCTGCTTTGCGCCGCTGCGTTGTGCCTTGCGCTCAGCGTCGGCGTGAGCCTGGGCATGATCGCCGCGCTTCGACAGAGCAAGCCGCACGATCATATCCTCATGGGCTTGGCCGCCTTCGCAATTGGCGCGCCGATCCTCGCGGTCGGACCGGTGCTTTCATGGGCGCTGGGCGTCGAACTGCATTGGCTGCCGGTTGGCGGATTGCATCGCGACGAATACGGCGTGCGCTATCTTGTCTTGCCGGTTCTGACGCTGGCGCTGCCGCAGATCGCGCTGGTCGCGCGCCAAATGCGCGCCGGCATGATCGACGCGCTGCGCTCCGATGCGATCCGCACCGCGCGCGCCAAAGGACTGCCAGAGCGTAAGGTGATTTGGCGCCACGCGGCGCCCATGGCGATTTTGCCGGTGGCCGCTCAACTGGGTTCGACGATCAGCGGCGTGCTGATTGGCGGGCTGATTGTGGAAAACATGTTTCGGCTGCCTGGGGTCGGCTGGCAATTCGTCGCCGCCGCGCATGCGCGCGATGACACGACGGTGCTCGGCGGCGTGATCGTCTATGCCGTGCTGATCGTCGTCTTCAATCTCGCCGCCGCCGTGCTGTCGCGCGCGCTCGATCCCAGGATGCGCCACGCATGAGCGAAGCGGCTGCATCCGAGCCGGTTTCCGCGGCGCGTGCGCCGAACGGACGTTCGCTTTGGCGGGAGACCGGCGAACGGTTCGTGCGCAACAGGGCGGCGATGGCGTGCATTGCAGTTGTGTCCCTGCTTGTCGCACTGGCCGCGCTTGGGCCGTTCCTGTGGCCGCACGGGGCGGGCGCGATCGACGCGGAGCGCATCGCCTGGGCTCCCACGACGCAGCATCTGCATGTGCTCGGCACGGACGCCGAAGGCCGTGACATGGTCGCGCGCTTGCTCACGGGGCTCGGTGCTTCGCTGCTCGTCGGATTCCTGGCGACGATGCTTTCGTCGGCCGCTGGCGTGGCCTATGGCGCGATCGCCGGCTTCGTGGGCGGCGCGCTCGATGCAATCCTGATGCGCGTCGTCGACGCGCTGGCGTCGGTCCCGCTTTTCTTGTTGGCCATTCTACTCGTCGTGGCGATCCCGACCCAGGACGCCATGCAAAACGTCATGCTCGTCGTCATCGCCATCGCCGCGGTGCAATGGCTGGACATGGCCCGCCTCGTGCGCAACCGCATATCCGCCCTTCGCCGCAGCGCATTCGTGGAGGCGGCGCGGGCGGGCGGGGCGTCCTCGGTGCAGATCGCGTTTCGTCATGTCGCGCCGAATGTGCTGGGACCGATCGTGTTGCGCGCCGTGCTCAGCGCGCCGGTCGTGGTGTTCCTCGAAAGCGTTTTGAGTTTCCTGGGGTTCGGCGTGAAGGAGCCGCTGACCTCGCTCGGCTCGCTCATCGCGGAGGGGACGCTCGATATGGCGGCGGCGCCGTGGATGCTGCTTGCGCCAGCCGCGACCTTGTCCGTGACGTTGCTCGCGCTCAATGGCGTGGGCGATGGCCTGCGCGAGGCGCTCGATCCAAGGGCGCGCCAGTGAGGAACCCGAGCCGCCGCGCCGTGCTGCTTGGAACCGCGGGCGTCGGCCTCGCCGGATGCGCCAACGGTTCGGTGATTGGGTTCGACAAAGCGGCGCGGGCGCTCGACATCGCCAATTCCGCCGAGCCGCTTTCGCTTGATCCGCACAGGTGTTCGAGCGCGGCGGAGGCCAACATCGTCGGCAACCTGTTCGTCGGTTTGACCACCGAGAATGCGCGCGCCGAGCCGATCCCGGGCATGGCCGAGCGCTGGGAGACCAGCAAGGACGGCCTCATCTGGACCTTCTATCTGCGCCCCGCCGTCTGGTCGGACGGCATGCGCTGCGATGCGCACGATTTCGCCTTTGCTTTTCGGCGCGTGCTCGATCCGGCGACGCGCGCCGAAGGTGCTTCGCTGCTCTATGCGATCAAGAACGCCGAGCGCGTCAACAGCGGCGCGCTTTCACCATCGACCCTGGGCGTCACGGCGCTTGGCGATCGCGTGCTGGAAATCCGGCTCGAACATCCGGCCGCCTATCTGCCCTACGTGCTCAAGCATCACGCTGCGTATCCCGTTCCGAAACATTTGCTGGAACGCGCGGGCGACGCCTGGGTCAAGCCGGAGCATCTGGCCGTCAACGGGCCGTTCGGGCTGGTGAAATGGTGGGCCAATTCCATCGTCCATCTGCGCAAGAACCCGCATTTTTGGGAAGCGGAGCAAGTGGGGCTCAACGATCTCTACTTCTATCCAAGCGCCGATCCTCATGCAGCTGCGCGAGCGGTGCTGAGCGGCGCGCGCGGATGGTCGACCGACTTTCCCGCGGAGATGACGGCCGAT
>DASZSK010000013.1:0-36275 GCA_035548735.1 Caulobacterales bacterium
CCGAGGCCCGCATGCGTGATGGTAAGGCAATACTTGTCTGGATCACGCGCATCGATGGCTGGATACATCGAAATCGGGAAATCAACGGTGACGCCTGGCTTCGAGGCGAACGCGAACACTTCAGCGTGCGTACGCAGAGCCGCGATCGCGTCGAGATCGGCCTGCGCGGGCGCGAGCCCTTTTGCGTTGATGGTGTCGACGTCGACGAATGCGTTGTAAAAATCGGCGATCTTCTGTTCGTTCGTTCCCGGCGCGCCGCCGGCTGCGGCGATCTCCTGCACCAGCGCCTTCACATCGGCGTTGACTTGCTCGGCGAGGATCGATCCCGAGCCCCAGCTCGAACGATCGGCGGGAATCTGCGTCGTCTGAAACCAATGGCCGCTGCAATAGCGGTTGAAGTCATCGCCCGGCTTGATGGCGAGATCGCGGTTCTCGAGCGCCACCCCGAACGCGCCGAATTGCGGACGCCGCAGCGGCGCGGGGGCCGCCGTAATGGGCGCGACCGTGGCGGTGCGGTCGGCGGCGCACGCGCCCAAGAGAAACGAAAGCCCAGAAGCCGTGAGCGCACGGCGCGACAGCGTCACCATGGAAGAACTCCCCTCGCCCGCGCTTCAGCGCGCAGGCCCATCTTGGGGGACTATCCCGCCCGCTGACGCGGGAGGCAACGCCGCTCGTCGCAATTCAGCGGGCCATCTCGGTTCTCTCTGCGTGGCGCCGTTCGAGCTCCGCGATGATTTCGGCGTGCTTCCTGCGGGACAGACGGTATCCGAACAGGAAGAGCGGCGCGAGGGCGACGACGGCGGCCGGGAGCGGCCCGGAAATCAGCCCTAGCTTTTCCAGCACGTCTTCGGGAAGCGTGAAATTTGGCCCACGCGATGCGATATCGCTCGGAAAGCGGATCACATCGAGCGCCACGCCCGCAATCAGACCGCCCAGACCAGCCGCGGCCTTGTAGGCAAGCGTCAAGCCCGAGAAGAACAAGCCCTCGCGCCGTACGCCGAACAGCCATTCGTGCTCGTCGGCCGTATCCGCCAACATCGATTGGAAGCCGATTCCGCCGACCATGATCGCAGTGCCGACCAAGAGTCCGTTGACGAACAGCGTTACGGATGCGGCGATCGGATCGAGCGTGATCGGCACATACAGCCTGAAGAGCGGCGGCCAGAAAAGAAACAGCGCGATGCCCAGAAAGGCCCATATCGAAAGCGTTCGCTTCTCCATATGGCGAAGCGCAAACGCGCTAATCGGGCCGCCCAGCAAGGGCCCAAGCGCGGAACTCAACAGGATCAGCTGGATCGCGAAGGGATCGAGCCTCCAGAAATAACGCGTGGCGTGCAGCGCCAGCGAGCCCGCCGTCGCGTAGGCGAGAAAGAACAGCAGCACCGTTCCGAACAACACCAGAAACGACCGATTGCGCGCAAGATCGACCAGTTCGCGGAAGAAGCTGGAGAAGAAGTGTGCGGCGCCGACTTCAGGACCGTGCAGACGCGCTCGTTCGCGGCGCACGGCGCCGATGGCGATCAGGCCGGTCAAGCCGACGACCGCCGCGCACGTCCACGCGAAGGGCGCGTAATTGCCGCGTTGCAACAGGCCAGCGGCGCCGGACATGAAGACGCCAAGCCCGAGCACCACGGCGGAAAGAACACCGGCATTTTCGAATGTCAGACGGTACGAGACGATGCTGGCGCGCTCGCGATAGTCGTCGGTCGCTTCCGCGCCGACCGCTGTATACGGCAGCACGAAGCACGAGAGCGACAGCCTCAATATGACGAGGCAGGCGGTGACATAGATGAACTGCGCGCCGCCTGTCAGTGACGGGGGGATCGAGAACAGCAAGCCGAATGCGCCGCCGAAAGGCAGGAGGCTGGCGATCATGAACGGAAGGCGGCGTCCAAGGCGCGAACGGATCCGGTCGCTGGCCAGCCCGATGGCTGGATCGGCGACCGCGTCGATCAGCAACGCAATCAGTTGCGCCAAGCCCGCGAGCGCGCCGGACATGCCGCAGACAGCCGTCAGGTAGAACAGCAGGAAAAACCCCACGCCGGCATTGACGATGCCGTTGGTCATCGCGCCGACGCCGTATTCGACCTTGAAGCGCAACGAGAGCGGTGCGCTGCGCGCGACTTGCGCGGCCTCTTCGTCGAACATGCTGCTCGCTTGTACGGCCACGATTCCCCCTAAGTGTTCACGCCGCGGGCCCTTGCTCCGCCAAGCCGAGCCCGTTTTGCAAAGCGGCGTAGACACCGCGCTGATACACGGGCAAAGCGCGCCGGCCCGCGGCGCCGCGTCCGGTCGCGATAGTCGACCCCGAGTGCGCCGAAACCGGCACCTGATGCTGGATCAAGTAGATCATGACGAGATCATTGGCTGGATCGGCCTGCCACCACGTGCCGAATATGCCCGGCCAAGTGACCGAGCCCGGGGCGCCGTAGGAATAAGGGTTGTCGACCATATCCTCGGCAATCGACAGCCCCAGCCCGAAACCGGATTTTCGCCAAAGCGGCATGCCCGCGAACGGGACCGCACGCTGCGCGTCGGTCAGCCGGTTCGTCTGCATCAGGCGCACCGTCTCCGGTCGCAGCAAGCGAGCGCCGTCAAGGGCGCCGCCTTCGAGCAACATGCGCGCAAAGCGATGATAGTCAGCCGCCGATGAGACGAGTCCGCCGCCTCCCGGCGTGTAGGCCGGCGGCTCGTCATACATCTCCAGTTCGACTTTCACGAGTCTGCCCGCCTTCTCGTCGTATCTGTAGAGGCTCGCGAGCCGGCTGCGCTTTTCGCGCGGCAGCCAGAAGTCCGTATCCACCATGCCAAGCGGCGCGAAGATTCGCTCCTGCAAAACTTGGCGAAATGGCTTTCCTTCGACCCGGCCGATCAGAAAGCCAAGCACGTCGCTCGAATGGCCATAATGAAACCGCTCGCCGGGTTGGTACGCCAGCGGCAGAGCGCCGAGCGCGGCCAGCCAGGCGTCGACAGACATGCGATTCATCCCCGGATCGCCGAGCGCGCTTTCATACGCCTGCTTGAGCGGGCCTTCCGAGAACGGCGCGTAAGCAATCCCCGAGCGGTGGGTGAGCAAATCTTCGATGGTGATCGCGCGCTGCGCCGGCGCGGTGTCATGCAGCGGACCGGTCGCCTCGCGCAACACACGCGGATTGGCGAGTTCCGGGATCCAGCGCGAGATCGGCTCTTCCAACGCGATCTTGCCCTCCTCCATGAGCATCAAGGCCGCCGCCGAAGTGATCGGCTTGGTCATCGAGGCGATGCGGAACAGCGTGTCGGGCCGCATCGGCGTGTGGGTGTCGATATCGCTCCAACCAATCGCTTCCTGCTGAACGATCTCTCTGCCGCGCGATGTCAGCGTAACGATGCCGGCAAGTTCGCCGCTATCGACAAACGCCTGAAGCGCGGGTCGAACCATGGCGAGCTTCGCGGGATCAAACCCGTGAGCGCGGCAGAAGGCGTCGCTGGTCATGAGGGGGCGCTTCCGCCGCTGCCGCCGTGCAATCAGAACGTCTTTCGCAGATTGAGCGCCACGAACCGGCCGATCGGATTGTAGGCGCCGCCGACGCCGTCCGTCGCGGGAAAGAATGGCGGGTCTCGATCGAACAGGTCGTTGACCTGCAGCGCGAGTTGCATGCCCTTCGTCCAACCCGCGTCCGGCAATGTCCAAGCAGCGCGCAGATCGACCGTGACGTAAGGATCGGCGTCGTACGAACTCACGCCGGTCGGCGTCGTGAAGCTGTTGGTGATCCCGTCGCGATAATTCACGAAGCCCACGAGCGAAACCGGACCCGCATCGAGCCCCAACGTCGCCCTCGCCGTCCAGCGCGGCACGCCGAGCTTCAGGCTGTCGGAGACGGGCGCGCCGGGCGAGAATTGTGTGTCGAAGCTGAGGATGTAATTGCCCGCCAGGTCGGCGAACACCGCACCGAAACGGGTCGACCAGCGATAGTTGATATCGAAGTCCAGACCGTCGGTGTCGCGCACGCCGAAATTGTTGAGACGCAGGTCTAGCACGTTGCCGATCGCCGGCAGCGGACTAGGCAAAGTCACCGGCACCGCCAGCGCCAGCAGGCTGGCAAGCTGCGTCGAAGTCGGATTGCGATAAACAATCGAGGCAAACGTCGGGTCGGTGAAGACGTACGGCACGGATGGCGTGCCGATGACGTCGGTGTAGTCGATATTGTAGTAGGTGAGGCTCGCGCGCAGGTCCGGCGCAGATGTGGGATTCACGTCGACGCCGAACGAATAAGTCGTGGCTTCTTCGGGCTGAAGGTTGCGATTGCCTCCGAGCAGGTAGACCGTGTTGACCTGCGATGCGCCGCGCGTTGGGTCGTTGGCGTACGTCGCGGCCTGAGAGGCGCTCAAATAGTACGAACCGACGGTCGCGCCAACTTGACGCAAGCCGGGCGCGCGGAAGGATGTGCCGTAGGAGCCGCGGAACGCGAGACCGTCCGTCACTTCCCAATTGACGCCGACTTTCGGATTGGTGGTCGATCCGAAATCGCTGTAATCGTCATAACGATCGGACAGCGAGAGCGAGAGGCTCTTCACGAACGGCGCTTCGTTGCCGGCGCCGACGATCGGAATGAACACTTCGCCATAGAGCGAACTGATGTTGCGATCCAAATCCTCCGGCACGGCCGTCGCGCCGACGAATCCACGCTGTTCGAACGTCTCACGCCGATACTCCGCGCCGATGGCGATCTTCAACTGCCCGCCAGGCAGCTCGGCGATCGGCCCATCGAGCTTGGCTGCGCCAAGCGTAGTGTGCTGGTTGATCGTCACGGAGGTCGAGGAATTGAGGATCGAGGCGACCACCGCGGGCGATGTGCCGTTGCCGAACGGATCCAAAGCCGTCCCCGTCGTCGCGCCCGCCGCCGCGGCGCTCAGAGCTGCGGTATTGATGCTGGGTATGAACGCGATGTTTTGCGCCCAGTCGTACGTGCCATAGACGCTCAACTTCATTTCGCCAAACAATTGGAAGTCGATGCCGACGGATGAATTTCCCACCTTGCGGTCGTCGGTGTTGGTGAAGTGATCGGCGCCAATAAGGTTGTCGGGCCGGAAGAAGACGTACTCGTTGGTCGCCCCAGTGGGTCCCTGGAAGAACGGATTTGTGTTGGCGATGAACACGGTTTCCACGGGCGGCGTGGCGCGCAGTTCATCGTGGCGGTCGGAATACAAAATCTCGCCCCACAGCGTGGCGCGATCACTTAGCTCCTGACGCCCGGACACGAAGCCGCTGTGAATGCGCGACCTTGGAAGAAGGTCGGCGACGGCGCCGTTGTCGCAGTGATTGAGCGTGTTGAATGCGAAGGCCGGCGCTGCGTAGGAAACTGCATAAAAGGCGATGTCAGGCAGCACGTTGGGCGAAGGACACGATGTCGAGCGCGTGTCGATGCCCCCGTATGGGCGAAAATCCTGAATGCGATAATCCCGATCGGCGCCGGTGATATTGCCGTTTTCGGTATATTGATAGGCGGCGAGCAGAGACCCGCTTCCCCAAGTGCGGCCGATGACGCCGCCCAAAAAACCGGAATGATAATGGTCGCCGACGCCGTAATCGGCGGAGATCTCCGCGCCCGAAAAATTGCGGCGCGTGATGAAGTTCACGACGCCGGCGACCGCGTCTGAGCCATAGACCGACGATGCGCCGTCGGCGACCACCTCAACGCGTTCGATCGCCAAGTTCGGAAGAAGTGGGAAATCGGGATTGGTTTCGTTTGCAGCCGCTGCGACCAGCCGATGCCCATTCATGAGCGGCAGTGTCGCGTTTGCCGGCAGGCCGCGCAGACCCGGCGCAAACGAGCCGAACCCGCTCAGGCTGGCGGAAGGCGCAGTGTTGAAGCTGTTGAGCTGGGGAACGCTTGCGAGCAGGTCGGGCGTATTGGCCCCGCCGATGGTCTCGATGTCCTCACGAGAGACGCTGATCAGATTTGAGCCGGTCGGCGGGACGCCGCGAATGCTCGATCCGGTCACGATGACGGTTTCGCTTGTGTCGGTCGACGTCTCGTCGGCGGCCTTTGCGGTTGTGTCCGAGGTTTGAGCCCAACCGGGGGCGGCTAAAACCATCATGGCCGCCACGAACGACGTGCCGGACAGCGTGATCTGCCGCGTGGCTTTCCAGGTCCCAACCATGCATTGCCTCCCCTGCGGCGGTTATCCGCCGTTGCTTGAGCGGCCGCCCGTAAATTGACGGTCCGCGTTTTCATTCATTTAGCACTAAATCAAATTTATCCCACAGCCGCTACAGCAAGGTGGGCAATTCGTCAAGAATATTCATTTATCGCTAAATGAAATTTCGACGCGAGCAGGCCGTTCGCTTGACCGGATTGGACCTCCGCCCCATCGTCTTTCGCGCAATGATCGGGCGATATGGCGTCTTCCCCGGAACGCGTCCGATCAGGAAGGCCGAAGGATATGGCAGCAGCGCCGAAGCCCGAGGGTCGCCGCACGCGCGCCGAGCCGCGGGTTGCGCCCGCGAAATTGAGGCTTGAGGGTCGGCGCACGCGCGCTGACCCGCGCGCAGCGACCGTGAAACTGATCCTCGACACCAGCGAGGATCTTTTCTCGCAGCTCGGCTATTTCGGGGTCACCATCAAGGACGTCGCCGATCGGATGGGGATTCATCCCGCGCTGATCCACTATTATTTCGACGGCAAGAAAGCGCTGTTCGACGCCGTTTTCGAACGGCGCGTGAACTACGCGGTCACCGTGCGCACCGCCGAACTCGACGCTTACGAAGCCAAGGTCGGCAAACACCCGACGGTGGAAGGCGCGCTCCGCGCCTATTATGACGGCGCGTTCGAGGTCTACATCAATGGCGACGAAGGCTGGCGCAATTTCGGCCGTATCTTCGCGCAGGTGAACAACGCGCCAGGCTACGGCGCCGAGAAGATGGACACCTATTTTGATCCGTTGGTGCTGCGTCTCATCGGCCTTCTCAAGAAGGCGCTGCCGGACGCCAAGCCCGAGGATCTCTTCTGGAGCTTCCAGTTCACGTCCGGCGCTTATTCGCTGATCCTGTCGCGCACCGGGCGCATCGATCGTCTATCCAACAACGTGTGCGCGTCGGACGATTTCGCGGCGGTTCGCGAGCGCTTCGTCACCTTCATGGCCGCCGGCTTCGACGCGCTCTACAAGCGCAGCAAGACGAAACCCGCCAGCGCCAAGGGGAAGTCCGGCGCCCGTCGGCCCGCCCATCGTCCTAAGACGTAACGATCGGCCTCAGCCGCGCCTCACGAAGCGCGGCGCGGCGCACCTTCCCAGCTTCGTCGCGCAATGGCTCGTTGGTGAACTCGATCGATTTCGGCAGCTTGTAGTGCGTGAGGCGCGCCGCGACGAAGGCGTGAAGTTCCACTTCATCCAGCGCGACGCCCTCCACCGGCTGAACAATGGCATGCACGCGCGCGCCCCAATCTTCGTCCGGAATCCCGATCACGGCGCTGCCGCGGACCGCGGGATGTGCGTCAAGAGCGGCCTCGACCTCGGCGGGATAGATGTTGGCGCCGCCTGAAATGATCAGGTCGTTGCGGCGATCGGCGAGATAAAGGTAGCCCTCCGCATCCAAATATCCCAGATCGCCGGGCGTCTCCCATTCGCCGACGCGCTTCGCCGCGCTTCCGAGGTAATGATAGGTCGAGCCCACGCCCCCGTGCGGGCGGAAATAGACCTCGCCGACCGCGCCGCTTGGACACGGCCGCCCAGCGTCGTCGAGGATGGCGATCTCATAACCTTCGCGCACGCGCCCCACGGAGCCGCGATGCGCCAGCCAATCCGTTCCCGAGATCATCGTCGATCCGATCGCCTCGGTCGTACCATAATATTCCCACACGCGTTCATCGCCCAGCCAACCGATCCACGCTTCCTTGAGCCAGGTCGGGCAAGGCGCGGCCATGTGCAGCATCATCCGCAGGCTGGGCAGCGTGAAGCGCGAGAGCACGTCAGGTCCCAAGCGCCAGATGCGGTGCATCATGGTCGGCACCATCGTCACCCAGTTCACCTTGTGCGCCTCGATCAACTCGAGCGCGCGCAGCGCGTCGAACTTGCCCATCTCGACGATCGTGGCGCCGACAAACATCCCCATGGTGATGCAGTGAAACGGAGCATTGTGATAAAGCGGACCAGGGTTGAGGATCACATCCCCGGGACGCTGACACAGAAACCCCTCTTCCGGATTCCATCGCGCCGGCATGGCGTCGACAATCACCTTCGGCCGTCCCGTCGAGCCGCCGCTCGTCATCGCTTTCCAATTCGGCGAAACCACGTCCGGCAACGCATCGGCCGAAAATTGATCGAGCGCCGCCCGCTCTCCGGCAAAGGACGGAATATCGGCGCGGGGCGAAACGCCGATGAACACCTTAGGCCGCACAAGATCGAGGATCGCCTCCATCTCCGGGCGCGCCAACTTGGCCGACACGATGTTGGGGATCGCGCCCAGCTTCCAGATCGCGAAGATGCTCTCGTAAAATTCGAGGCCGTTCCGAAGCGCGACGGTGACGAAATCGCCACGCCCCACGTTATGCGCCGCGAGCATCCGCGCGCGGCGGTTCGAGCGCGCGTCGAGTTCGTCATAACTGATCGTCTTGTCGCCGAGCACCAAGGCCGCGCGGCCCGGCGAGCGACGCGCGTGGTGGGCCAGTATGGCGCTGAACGCGACACCATTGCTCGACATGAAACTCGGCGCCTCCCGCCCCGCCCCATTGCCTTGGGGCGATTGAAGGCGCCTTCATTAATTTAGTCGTCAGTGAATGAAAAGCGGATTCGTCAGCGGACCGCCCGCGGCGCTGGCGGAAGCAGGAGCAGCGTGACGACCGACACCGCCATCCCGCAAATCGAAACGACAAAAGCCGCTTCGTAGCCGCGCCAGTCCGCGAGCGTCGAGATCAGCAACGGGCTGGCCCCGGCTGCGGCGATCAAGCCGGCGTAGGCGAGCCCGAACAAGCGCCCGAAGCTCGCCAGCCCAAAGTGCCGGCTGATCAGATAGGCGAGCAGATCTTGCTCCGCGCCGATGGTGAGCCCGATCCCGAGCGCGGCGAGGCCAGCAAGCACGCCGTTCCCGGTCGCCATCAACGCGCTTCCGAGCCCGGAAAGCGCGAAGATCGCCGCCGCCACGCGCTGTGCGGGGAGGCGATCGACAGCGGCGCCCGAAGTGAGCCGCCCCGTCACGATAGCGACGCCGATCAACGCCTGTACTTGCGCGGCTTGCTCGGGCGAAAATCCGCGTTCGCGCAAAATCGTGATGGTGTGGAAGAGATAGCCGCTGCCGACGAACGCCGGCGCCAGAAATGCAAACAGCAGAAGCCAGAACAACGGGCGGCGCAACGCCGCCCAACTGCCGCGATCCCGCGATGGCTGCTCGCCCTTTGGCGCTTGTCGCGCCCCGTCACGGCCAATCAGCGCCAAGCCAATGCTGCCGCAGGCGAGCACCAACAACGCCATCGTCCAATACGCCGCGCGCCAGCCCGAGTGTTCAATCAGCGCGGTGATCCAAAGCGGCCCGGTCATCGCCATGGAGCCGGGTCCGGCGATCATGACGCCCAGCGCCAGACCGCGCTTCGCGTCGAAGCGCGCGCTGACGATGCGCGCAAAGCCTGGCGGCGTTGTGCCCACGCCCAGCAAAGCCAGCGCGGCCGCCGCCGCGCACAACGCGCGAAAGTCCACGGGAATAAAACCCAGCAGCAGGAATCCGAGCGCCTCTCCAAGCACGCAGACACCAATAATGGGAAAAGCGCCGAAGCGATCCATGAGCTGGCCGGCGAATGGAGACGCAAGCGCCACGACGATCGAAATCAGCAGCGACGCAATGGACAATTCCGCGCGGCTGTACCCGCTTTCCATCAGCGGTCCGACAAAAGCGCCGCTGGTGAAGGCATAGAAGCCGACCGTGCCGATCGACGCAGCCAGCGTCGCTCCCGCCAGCGCACGCCAATGCTGGCGGAATTCACCTCCCTGCATTTCCATCCCGATCGTCGCCATTGTTGGTTTTGTCCGACGATAACGTTCTTGGATTGACGCGCACCAATAATTACGCGGGCCAGAAGCATTCGCTTGAGTTAACCCACGAGAGGCGCCGCCCGCGGCCGCGATAACCGGGGCATATGGGGGCCGCCGCCGATTTCAATTGCCAACGCGGACCACGGAGACAACACAAGGATCGCGGAGGCGCCATGAAGCAGGAGAAGGCATACGTCTCGTTCATGGAGCGCTTCATGCGCGGCGAGGCGCCCAGCGAGCAGGAATTCCTGTTCCATTTCGAGCACCAGAACGGCGCGCCGGAACATGCGCTGGCGCCGGGCGCGCGCGCGCCCGATTTGGCGCTGCCCGACCAGGCAGGCGCCATGCGCACGCTGCGTTCGCTCGCCGGCGCCAAAGGCCTGCTGCTCGTTTTCGCCCGCTCTGCGTATTGGTGCCCCTATTGCCGCAATCAATTGGCGGAGCTGAACGTGCAGCTCAACAAAGTGCGTGACAGCGGCTTCAACGTCGTGGCGATCACCAGCGACGTCGTTCAGCGTATCCAGGCTTTCAGCCTGGAGCATGCGATCGGCTACCCGATCCTCTCCGACACGCAGGGCGCGGCGATCAACGCCTTCGGGGTGCTCAACGACAAGATTCCCCCGAACGGGCTGCAAGGTTCGGCGCCCTTGCCCCACCCCGGACATTTCCTGCTCTCCCCGGACATGAGGGTTCTCGCGCGCGAATTTACTGGTGATCTGCGGCATCGGCCAAGCGCCACCGTGCTTATCGCCGAGACAAGTGAAACCGTCGATGGCGGCGCAAACATCAGCGCCGAGACGGTGAAGGCGCACATCGCGCTTTCGGCGACGCACGCCTATGGCGGACAAGAATTGGCGGTCACGGCAAAGCTGGAGATCGCCGACGGCGCGCACGTCTACGCGCCGGATGTGCAGGCGCCCTATACGCCCGTGTCGATCACGTTTGAGAATGACGAGGGTCTGCTCGCGGCGCAAAGCTTCGCCTTTCCCATCGGCGAAAAGCTCCCGCTTGAAGCGTTGAACGACTCTCTCCCGGTGCTCTCCGGCCGCGTGGTCGGGCACGGCCGCATCCGTCTCCGCTGGAGCCCGCCGCGCTCCCCCTTCGCGCAACTGGCCGATTTCGTCGCGTCGCAAGCCATTCGCCCGGGACGCTACGACCTC
Source organism: Caulobacterales bacterium (assembly GCA_035548735.1). GTDB lineage: Bacteria > Pseudomonadota > Alphaproteobacteria > Caulobacterales > Aquidulcibacteraceae > Vitreimonas. The sequence continues at coordinate 11,160 of DASZSK010000013.1, forward strand.
CGCGGCGCGTTACATTTTCAAGCCTGCACCAGCACCGAGTGTCTGCCGCCGACCACGCTGGCGTTCTCGCTGCCGCTTGAGGTTTTGCCGCACGCGAAGGCGGGCGAGCCGGTGAAGTGGGGCGATTTCGAAATCCCGCCCCCGACTGAATAATTCCGCGAGACGCCAATCCTCAAAGAAAAGCAGCGCAGACCGAAGTCTGCGCTGCTCAGCCCCGGGGAGAGGCGCCTCTAGAAGTGACGCTCGACCGATATGCCGATGGAGCGCGGCTTGTTGAGGCCGGCCAGCGGATAGCTGAAGGTGACGTTGGAGCTGTTGATCAGGCGTTCGTTGGTCAGGTTCGTCCCGTAAAGCGAGGCGGTCCACACATCGTCGCGACCGTGCAGCGTCAGTCTGGCGCCCAATTCTCCACCGGCGGCGCCTTGCCATGTCGGCGAGTCTTGGTCGGTGAAATAGAAATACACTTTGTCGCGCCAGCGATAATTGAGCTCGGCCGTGAAATCGAGCGCGCCCACGGAGAAGTCGCGCTCGCCCGAGAAGAAATACTGCCACTTCGGCGTGCGCACCAACGTGTTTCCCGTCGCATCGACGAAGTGATTGAACGGGTCGACCGCGTTCTTGAAGCTCGTGAAGATCGCATCCGTGTAGGCGAAATTGCCGATCAGACGCGTCTGCGGATCGGGCCGCGCCTCGAACTCCACCTCAAGCCCGTTGACGCGCGCGGCGCCCGCGTTGGTGATGATCGCGCCGCCCGTCGGCACGCCGGCCCTGAGCTGCAGATTGGTGTAGCTGTTGTGATAGGCGGCGACCGAATAGGTGAGCCGACGATCGAAGATGCTGCCCTTGGCGCCGATCTCGGTCGAACGGCTGCCTTCCGGATTGTAGGGAACTTGCACCGCGAACGGGTTATAGCCGCCGGCCCTGAAGCCCGTGCCGTAACTGGCGTAGAACATCAGATTGTCGTCGGGCTTATAAACCAATTTCGCGCGATACGTCGTGTCCGACCAGGTGTCGCCATGCGATTGATAATTCACCGTCGTCGTGACGCTGGTGTCGAGATTGGTGGTCAGAATCTGCGACGCGAGGTCCTTGTCGTCTTGCGTGTAGCGCACGCCGCCAACCACCGAGAGCTGATCGGTCAAATGATAGGTTGCGTCGCCGAACGCCGCATACGATTTGGTGTCGATCGTGCCCGTGTACCGTGTTCGCGTGTTGGTCGCGACCGAGAAGCGAAGATTGAAAATGTCGTCCAGATAGAACTGATGCTCGTCGAACGCGTAAAGTCCCACGATCCAGGAGAGCGGCCCGGCGCCGGTCGATTGCAGCCGCAGCTCCTGGCTATATTCGCGGCTGGTGTCGTGATTTTGGTTGTAGCCTTGCCGCGGCATGGTCGCGAGGCCGTCGGAATCGTTGAGGCCCGAAACGGCGACCTTCCGCCATCCCGTGACGGAGATGAGTTCGGCCCCGCCGAAATCATACGACATCCGCGCGGTGGCGCCGTCCGTCAGAACGCGCGTGCTGGTGCCGGGATCGACGAACATCCGGTTGTGGTTGAAGATCTGGTCGTATTGATCCGCAGGCAGCGGCGTGTCGGGCGTCGCCGTTCCCGCCAGGACGTAAGGCCCGGTCGGAGACGGATTGCCCTGCGTCGCCGCGTAGCGGAAGAGCGCGGGCTCATTGGTGATGAAGGTGTGCTCGTAGACGAGGCGGGCGTCGAATGCGCCGCCATTGTCGTACTTCAGCACCCCGCGGCCCTGCATGCTCTGTGCGCCGCCATCCCAATCGTTGGTGGCGAGATTATGCATCCAGCCGCGCTCATCTACGTAACCGAGCGCAACACGGCCCTCGAATCCGCCGCCCAACGGACCGGAGACGGCGCCTTGCGCCCGCACTTCTTGCGGAGAGGCGACGCTTGCGGTGAGGTAGCCTTGAAAGTCCGGCGTGGGATCGGCGCTGGTAAGCAGTATGGCGCCCGCCGTAGCGTTTCTCCCCTGCAGCGTGCCTTGCGGACCGCGCACGATTTCCACCGACTGTACATCGAGCAAATCGACCATGCCGATGGTCACGCCGCGGGCCTGATACACGTCGTCCATATAGATCGCCACCGGCTCGTCGCCGGTATTGAGCGCCGTTCCCGTGGCGCCGCGGATGGTGACATAGGTCTTGCCGCCGCCGTGATTGCTGGCGATGAACACGCTGGGCATCACGCCCTGCAGTTCCGAAAGATTGCGGGCGTTGGTGTTCTGCAAAAGCGCCGGGTCCACGACGCTGATCGCGATCGGCACATCCAAGAGGCGCTCGGTGCGCTTCTGCGCCGTCACGACGACTTCATCGGAAGCCGTTGGCTGAGTTGACGACGCCTGCGGCGCTGGTTGCGCCTCCTGCGCGAGCGCCGGCGTGGTTGCGAGAGCAAGCGCGAGCACCGACGCGATGCCGCCCAAGGCCGAGCCCGATACCGCGGCCGCACGCGGTCCCGCGCCATTCCCCCAACACGACGCGAAATCCTTGGCCGTCATCAGCTCTCCTCCCGTATTTTTCTCCTTGTGCGCATGCGGACCGCCGTCAAAAAATTGAAAACTGTTCTCAGAAGCATTCCCAACCGTTATCATTCCCCGCGGAAAGCGAGCTTTCGCTTCATCGTTGATCGCGCGCCCCCCGTATCTTCCGCGCGCGCGAAGGAGCAGCGTGATGGACCTTAGGTTGCTGCGCTATTTCACCGCTTGCGTGGAGCATAGAACCATGCACGCGGCCGCAGAGGCCGTGAACGTCTCCCAACCTGCGCTCAGCAAAGCGATCCACAACCTCGAACTGCAACTTGGCGTAAAGCTTCTCGACCGCTATCCGCGCGGCGTTGTTCCCACGCCCTTCGGCGAGACGCTCTTCCGCTACGCAAAAATGATGGATAGCGAGATGCGGCGCGCCGTCGCCGAGATCGACGCCATGCGCGGCATGACGCGCGGCACCGTGGTTCTGGGCATTCTTCCAACCATGTGCGCGACCTTGAGCGAAGTGTTCGCCACGGTATTGGAAAAACATCCCGGCTTGCGCCTCAACGTGAAAGTCGCATTTTCGTCCGAGCTTGCTTCGTCTCTCCTCGATGGGGAAATCGACGTCGCGGTGACCCTGCTTCCAGGCGACACCGAGCAGATGGGCCTGACGTTTGAGCCGCTGATCCCGACGGGGCCCGTCGTGGTCGTTCGCAAAGAACACCCGCTCACCGCGATCAGGAACCCCACGCTCAAGGACCTGGCGCAATATCCGTGGCTCATCCCCGGTTATCCCGCATCGCACAAAGCCATTATCGACCGCGCTTTCATGGACGCCGGGGTGGCGCCGCCGGCCTCGATGATGGACGTGAGCACCGTCATTTTCTTCGGCGCCCTCATCAAACAGACCGATCTGGTCACTGTGGCGCCGGCGACGCTGCTGGGCACGTTCGACCGCACCTACGATCTCGTGGAGATCAAGACCAATTTCCGCTTTCCGATGGAGCAAGTCGGCATCACCTATCGGCAGAACAGCACGCTGCTTCCCGGCGCGCGCGTGGTGATCGACTTGATCCGCCGGCGGTTCGCCGATCTGAAAGAACCGCTCTCGCGCCCGCCGCAACCGCATACACGATAGCTTCGGGTTATCGAATTCGGCGCGGTTGCTCTTTGTTTTCGCATCGCCGGACTCGGTATCTGAAACGATCAGCCCTTCGGGCGTCTTGATCGCGAAGAAGCCGACGTCGCCATGCAGTCAACCGAGCCGATGGAGTATGACATTGTCATCGTCGGTCTTGGACCTGTGGGCGCCCTCGCGGGCAATCTTGCCGGCGCCGCCGGCTTCAAGACGCTGATCGTCGAACGCGCTGACACGCCTTATCTCAAGCCGCGAGCGATCGTCTTTGACGCGGAGGTCATGCGCATTTTCAACAGCGTTGGCCTCTCGGAAAACATCGCCGCCGCCACCAAGCCGCTTGAGGGGTCAGTCTATCTCGGCGCCGACCGCAAGCCGATCCGCACTTTTCGCACGCGCCCCCAGGCGCACGGGCTTGAATGGCGCTCGACCAACCTTTTCTACCAACCTGACCTCGAGACGATTCTGCGTGCTGGCTTGAAACGGTTTGCGAACGTCACCGTTCTGCTGGAGCACGAAGCTGGCGCGCTGAGGCAAGATGAAGCCAGCGCGCATCTCGTCATCCGCTCGTTGCGTGATGGCCAGGCGCTCGAAGCCTCTTGCGCCTACCTGCTAGCCTGCGACGGGGCCAGCAGCGGCATCCGCAAGCAGCTCGGCATCGCGCTCGATGACATTGGCTTCGAGGAGCGCTGGCTTGTCGTGGATACGCTGATCGACGGGCCAATGCGGTGGCCGTCGGCATACGAAATACCGAGCGAAGTGCGGAACAATCAATATTCGCTGATGGTCTGTGATCCGGCGCGCCCCAGCACGCTCATTCCTGGAGTTGGACGCCATCGTCGCTGGGAATTGATGCTGTTGGCGGGCGAAAGCGATGAAGACGCCGTTTCCGACAACCGACTGCGTGAATTGATCGGGCTGTGGATCGACCCCGCCGACGTGGAAATCATACGCGCCGCCGTCTATCGTTTCCGCGCCCTCGTCGCCGAACGCTGGCGCGCGGGTCGCGCCTTCCTGATGGGCGACGCCGCACATCAGACGCCGCCCTTCTTCGGCCAGGGCATGTGCCACGGCATGCGCGACGCCGCTCAATTGTTGTGGCGGCTTAAGCTGGTGCGCGACGGCTTGGCCGATGCAGGCACGCTTGACGAATACCAACTCGAACGCGAGCCGCATGTGCGGGCGATCATCACCGCATCCGTCGCCGCGGGCGCTGCTGTGTGCAAGCTTGATCCCGTGGAGGCCGCAAAGCGGGACGCCGACTTTCGCGCGGCCGAGGCGGCGCGCGGGGAAACAACGGTGGCGATGGCCGACGTCGTGCCGCCGCTGGCCCAAGGTCTCATCGATCCGCGCACCGGCGGCGCTCGGTTTCCGGATTTCGCCGTGCGTGCGCCCAACGGCGAGCCCCAGCGCCTCGACGATCTGCTGGGCGGCGGCTTCGCCATCGTGACCATCATGTCAGAGGCCGCAGAACACCTGCCGCCGCGCTGGCGAGATCTTGGCGCGCGGGTCCTTGTTGTTGACGACGGGAACGGCGTCGCGGACGTCGATGGACGCCTAGCGCGATGGTTTGCCGAGCGAGAGGCGCACTGGGCAATCGTGCGGCCCGATCGCTACGTTTACGCAACCGGCGTCGATATTTCTGATCTGGCGAGCCACGTGGTCCATTTGCTCGAGCGATTGCACGAAAGACGAACCGCGCACGATTCCCCCGCTAGCCGGCACACCAAGACATGGGGTTGACATGAAACCGATCACCTTCTCACTCAACCATCTCGGCATCTATGTCACCGACATCGACATGATGACCGACTTTTACACATCCTTCTTCGGCTTCGTGGTCACCGACCGGCGCGACAACGTGAACCCCATCCGCTTCATGACGATGTCGCCCAACGAGCATCACCAGCTCCTGCTTGCATCGGGGCGTCAGCCTGGGGCGCCCACCACGGTCAATCAGATTTCCTTCTTGCTTGAAGATTTCGCCGCCTTGAGGCGCGTCTATGAGCGCGCCAGCAGCGACAAGCGCGTGCCGAAGATCTGGTCGCTCGACCACGGCAATTCCTGGGCGCTTTACTTCTCCGACCCCGAGGGCAACACCATCGAATGCTATGTGCATACGCCATGGCACGTGAGCCAGCCCTACGGCGTCCCCATCGATTTCTCGCTGAGCGACGCAGAGATTTGGCGCAAGACGGAAGCCGCCGCGCTCGCCAACCCGAGCTACAAGCCCGCCGAGGACTTCCGCACCGAACTTGCGCAGAAGCTGGAGGCCGCGCGCGTATGAGATTGGTCACGTTCTCGCATGGCGAAGGCTCCGCCATCGGCGTTCTGCGCGATCACGGCGTGGTGGCGCTGGGCGCTGAGGCGCCCGCAACCATGGAAGCCCTGCTCGCGGCGGGAGCGGACGGGATGGCGCTCGCTCGCAAAGCGCTTGAGCGCGGCGAGACCACGCCGCTCAAGGATGTTAAGCTTCACGCTCCAGTGCAGAAGCCGTCAAAATTCCTGGCCATCGCCTCCAACTACCAGAGCCATATCGACGAAGTCATGGCCGCCAACCCATCCTATGTCCCGCCCACCTCGCAGCGCTGGTTCGCCAAACTTCCATCCTGCATCAACGGCCCGTTCGATCCGATCATGATGCCGCCCGAAGGCGCGGATCTCGATTACGAGGTGGAATTGGCGGTCATCATCGGACGCCGCTGTCGCCGGGTCCGCGCGGCCGACGCGAGGACCGTGATCGCCGGCTACACGGTCTGTAACGACGTCAGCGTGCGCGATTGGCAGAAGCGTAGTCCGACCATCATGCTCGGCAAATCCTTCGACACGCATGGACCGCTCGGACCCTGGATCGTGACGGCGGACGAGATCGAAGATCCACACGCGCTAGCGCTCACCTGCACTGTGAACGGCGAGGTTCGGCAGCGCGGCTCTACCTCGGAGATGTTGGCCGATTGCTTCGAGCAAATCGCCTATCTGTCCACCGTCTGCACGCTCGAACCCGGCGACGTGATCGCCACCGGAACGCCCGCCGGCACTGGCGCGGGAATGAAACCGCCGCGTCTGTTGAAGCCCGGCGACGTCGTGCGCTGCGAAGTCGAGCGGGTTGGCGCAATCGAGGCCCGCATCGTCCCTGAGCCGGTGTAATGGCGCAGGCGCTTGAGCACTACGCAGCAAAGCAGGACATTCTCGACCTGCTCTATTGGCGCGCCCGCGCCGCTGACCGCTTCGACCCGCCCTTGATGCGCGCCTGCCATCCCTCGGACGGGACGGACAATCATGGAACCTATCAAGGGCTGATGCATGGGTTCATCGACCAGCTCGAACAATCCATGCAGAGCGGTCCGCCCTGCCTTTCGAAGCAGCATGTGATCGCCAATGCACTGTTCGCGTTCCGCGCCGATGGCGACGTGTTTGTCGAATCTTATCATGTCGCGCATGAAATCTTTGACGAGCCGCGCGGCCTGACCGACTACCGCATCGGCGGACGCTATCTCGACACCTTCCGAAGACGCGACGGTCGCTGGCTCATTCAGCACCGCGACATCGTCTATGATTGGTCGCGCGTCGCGCCGGCGATATCGTCGCCGCTGGCGGCGAACGCGCCGGACCACCTCCGCGGCGCACGCGGAGCCCGCGATCCGCTCTACAGCGCCTCGCCCTCCCCACGCGGCGCCCTGCCGGCCTCGCATCCCCTTTCAACCGTGAAAGATCAGCCCATGGACGCCGCCCTGCAACGCCTTCTCGACAAACAGACCATTGCGGAAATCCTGTACCGGCGCGCGCGCGCCGGCGATCGGGCCGACGCTGAGCTGGCGCATTCCTGCTACCATCCCGGCGCAACCGAGCGTCACGGCGAATTCGACGGACTCGCGACGGACTTCATCGATGTCGTTTCTTTCACCAAGCCGAAGCCGAACTCGCCGATCAAAGGGATGTTTCATCTCATCACCAACATGCTGATCGAATTTGCCGACGACACTCACGCCTTCTGCGAATCCTACCACGTCGCCTGGTGCCAGATGACGAACGGAACGGACGCCGCGATCGGCGGGCGTTATTTCGACAAGTTCGAGCGCCGCGACGGCCGCTGGGCGATCGCCCATCGCGACGTCATCTTCGACTGGAGCCGCGTCGATCCCGAAACCGAGAAGTTCTGGGATAAGCATCCGGCAAAGCCGTTCCTGTTCGGCAAGCGCGGCGCCGACGATCCGCTCTATCAGTACACGTCGCGAGGAGCGTGATTCATGCCCCGTCGCTTCGTGGACATTTCCATTCCGCTGGAGAATGGCGTCGCGTCTGATCCGCCCGCCTATCTGCCGAAAATCGAATATATCGACCACAACGCCTCGGTGGACGAATTGCGCAGCTTCTTTCCCGGACTGCAAAAAGGCGATCTGCCGGATGGCGAGGCTTGGGCGATCGAGCGCATCGAACTCATCACGCACAACGGCACCCATCTCGATGCGCCCTACCATTTCGCCAGCACCATGAATGAAGGCGAGCGCGCCATCACCATCGACGAAGTGCCGCTCGATTGGTGCTTCCGTCCCGGCGTGAAACTCGATTTTCGCCACTTCGATGACGGCTACGTGGCGACGGCGGCCGATGTCGAAGCCGAGTTCGCGCGGATCGGCTACGCGCCGTCGCCGCTCGATATCGTCGTCGTGAATACGCGCGCCGGCTTGCGCTATGGTCATGACGATTACTTGCAGGCCGGCTGCGGCATGGGCCTGGAAGCGACGCTTTACCTGCTCGATCGCGGCGTGCGCCTCACTGGAACCGACGCTTGGAGCTGGGACGCGCCGTTCTCCCACACCGCCAAGAATTACGCGGCGACGGGTGATGCGGGGCTGATTTGGGAGGGGCATAAGGCTGGCCGCAAGATTGGCTATTGTCACCTCGAAAAGCTGCACAATCTCGAAGCCTTGCCGGCTTACGGCTTCACCATCTCCTGCTTTCCGGTGAAAATTCGCGGCGCCTCCGCGGGTTGGACGCGCGCGGTCGCCATGTTCGACGACGCATCGCCATGAAACTGGCGACGCACGCCGACGGCGCCAAGGATGGAGCGCTTCTTGTCGTATCGAAGGACCTGACCCACGCCGTGCGCGCGAACGCCGCGCTGACGCTTCAAGACGCTCTTGATCAGTGGGGCGATGTCGCTCCAGAACTCGAACGGCAATATTCGGAACTCAATCGCGGCGCGGCGCGCAGCGCCTCGGCGCTGAGCGATTTCACCTTGGCGGCGGCGATGCCGCGTTCATACCAGTTTCTCGACGCATCGGCCTTTCTCGCGCACAATCATATTTTGGCCGACGCCTGGGGATTTGAGCGGCGCACCGAAGACGATGCGCCACTCATGTATCAAGGTCTGTCCGATACGTTTCTACCTCCCAGCGGCGAAGTCGCGTTTCGCTCGATCGACGACGAGATCGATTTCGAGGCGGAGTTCGCGGTTGTCCTGGACGAGACGCCGCTCGGCGTGCGGCCGGACGCCGCGCGCGCCCACATCCGGCTCATCACCATGATCAACGATTGGAGCCTGCGTCGCTTCGGACCGATCGAAATGCAGGGTGGCTTCGGCTTCCTGCACGCTAAGCCGCCCTGCTCCATGGCCGCCATCGCCGTTACGCCGGACGAATTGGGCGCGGCGTGGCGAGACGCCAAGGTCTGCGCGCGGCTTCATATCCGCCGCAACGGCGAGCCCTTCGGCCATCCGGATGGCGCGGCCATGAGCTATGATTTCGGCCGCCTCATCGCCCACGCCGCAATCACGCGCGATCTTTGCACCGGAACAATTCTTGGCTCCGGCACGGTGTCCAATGTCGACGCAGCGTCCGTCGGCTCCGGCTGCATCGCCGAACGGCGCGCCCTCGAAGGCTTGAGCAAGTCACCCCAACCGACGCCCTATTTGCAGTTTGGAGAGCGCGTGCGGCTCGAGGCGTTCGACGCAAACGGCCGATCTCTGTTTGGCGCGATCGATCAGGTCGTGGTGCGGCGCTGATCTGCGCCGGGATGGCCCTGCGATAACTTGTAGTCGCCCGGATTGACGCGCGACCCCGGCATATAGGCGATCGCGAAAGACGGCCGCGCCTGCACGGCCTTGAACCACGCATCAATGGCGGGCAAGTCCGCCCACAAATGTCGAAGCCCCAGATCGCTCATGCGCACGATTGTCGGGATGAGGAGAATGTCGGCGATGGTGAAGGCGTCGCCCATAATGTAGGGGCGCCCATCGCTCAGCGCCTTGGCGACGCGAACCAGACAGGCGCGCAGGCGATCCAAGGACTCCTGCACCACCGGCTCAGCAAACCCCTCTTCTCCCATCTGCCTATAGAAGTGCTTGCGCAGAGGCATCCGCGCCGTCATCTCCTCGAACTCTTGCGCGGAGCGCGTTCCCTTGATCGACTTCGTGAACAGCAAGTTGAACGACGGCGCGCGAATGGCGCTCGTCGGCACCTCCTCGAAGTAGCGAATCCAGGCGCGCATGCGCGCTCGCCCGAGCGCGTCGCGCGGCGCGAGCGGCGGATCGGGAAACACGTCATCTAAATATTCGCAGATGACCGATGACTCGATGATCGCCTCGTCATTGTGAACGAGCGTCGGAACCACGCCGTTCGGATTGATCTTCAGATACCAGTCCTGAAGATGCTCCATGATGCTCCAGTCGATGACGTACTGCTCGAACGCCAGTCCCTTCTCCGCCAAAGCAACGCGGACCTTTTGCGAGCACGTCGAAACCGGATGATGATAAAGGAGGAAGGTCATAGGAGCGCCCTGCTGCGCAAGCAGGAGAGGACGAGCCCGGCGGTTCGGCAAATGAGTAATGGCGCCAGATCGATAACCGCCGTCGTCAGGATGCTGACGGCGCGATTTCTTAAAAAATGACGGGCGCGCGATGCAAGCGCCGCCGAGGGCGCGGCGCGTCAGCTTCTTGCTTCCGCGCCGCGCCGAAGCAGCGACCTCGCTTCTAGAACCAGGTGATCTTCGAAGAATACTTTCCCGGATCCTTGGCCAAGCCCGACCCGAACGCGTCGAGCAGGCTGTCGCCCTTATAGGTCAGCGCCATCATGGGCAGACCATGGAACGTCTTCTCGAAATACACCGCGCGCAGACCGCCCGAGGTGTTCATTTCGAAGATCGGCTTCACGCCCTTGGCCTTCATGCGCGCGACAACGCCGTCGAGATCGCTGGTGCGGATGCCCATTGCGCCCAAGACGCCTTCGCCGAAATTCGGCGCGATCCTGCTCGGCTTGCGCTCGTCCAGATTTTCGAACAGCAGGTAGCCGCCATCGGCGATGGCGATACGCAGACCCAGCGCCTCGTCCTTCACTTTGATCATGGGCATGTCGAACAATTTGTCGAAATCGTTGGCAGCCGCGTCGAGCTGACCTGGAACGACAAGTGCGCAAAGCCCGACGCGCGCGTCGCTGGTCGAGGGAATATTGTCGGCCAGATCGGGATAGGTCTTGCCTTTTCGCGACCAGCCTTGCCAGCCCGGCGCCCACTTCCACACCAAGGTTTGGCCATAGCCTTCGGGCGCGCCCTCAAGACCGGAATCCACCGAGGCCATCATGCTCTCGGTCGGATACTCAACGACCACGGTGGGGAAGCCGTAGAAATTCTCGCTCGCATAGAAGAATTCACGGAACCCTTCTTTCGCGTACATCTCGAAAATCCAATTGATGCCGCGCTTGAGCATGCGCGCATGCACCTCGTCGCGATCCGGCACCTTCACTTCGACGGCGTGGACCAGACGCTTCGCCCACACGTCCCGAACGGGACTGGGATTCTCCTTCGGGTCGATCTCGTTGGAGAGAACGAGCCCGATGTCCGTCACGGCGATATACAGGCCGAGCGGTTCGTTAAAAACGAGCACCGAGCCGATGCCAAAAACATCGCTCAAGTCGCGCGCAGCGGTTCGTACATCCGGTACGCCGAGGCCGACGTGGTCAAGTTTGTTCGCCACAGTATTTCCTCCGCCAATTAGCGTCTGGGGCGGCTTGCGCCGCCCCGCGCCCTAGAACGACACGCGCCCTTCGACGCCGATCACGCGCGGCCGATTGAAGGCCCCCGCGACAAAGCCGAGCGCGCCGAAATCCACCGCGGTCGTCTTGTAACGATCGTCCGTCAGGTTCTGACCGTAGATCGAGAACTCGGCGGTCCCGCCGGCAACCTGAATGTCGCCCAGCGTGAGGCGCGCACTCAGTTCTTCGCGGTCTTCGCCCACTGTCGGATCGGGCGTTCCGCTCGGCACCAAAGTCGGCGCAAACACCGTGAACGTCGGCCCGCTCGTAAACCCGTAGTCGACATGCATCGACACCGTGCCGAAGTTGGTCGGCGGAAACTCGTAGGCGGCGCCCACGTGATATTGCGTGTCCGACGTGTAGATGAAGCGCGCGACGTTCGAGACATCCACGCCGCCGAACAGGAAGCTCTTGAACTCGGGATCGACATACGCGGCATCGGCCATCAGCGTGAGCCCGCGCACCGGCGCAATCGTGAACTCGGCTTCGACGCCGCGATAACGCGCCTTGCCGGCATTGATCGTGTCGGTGACGAAGCCTGCGTCGGGGTCGACGCCCTGCGGTCCGCCGGTCTGGAAGTTGTCGTAGTCGGTTTGATAGATCGCAGCGTTGAAGCGCGCGCGCCGATCCCACCATTCCGACTTCAGACCTGCTTCGTAGACCGTCGCCTCTTCCGGAAGATACGGTATGCCGTGGAACGCGCGCGCATTGATGCCGCCGGCGCGATAACCGGTCCCGTACCGCAGATACATGGAGAGGTCCGGCGTGAAATTATAGTCGAGCGTGAGGTTGTAGGAGGTGTTGCTGAAATTCTGCGCGAGGCGGTTCTGCACCGGTCCCGTCGGCGGGAACGCCGTGATCGCCACCTTCTTCTTGTCTTCGGTGTAGCGGACGCCGACCGTGACCTCGAGATTGTCGTGAAGGATCGGCGGCGTGTAGCTGACTTGACCAAATGCAGCGCTCGATTTGGTATCGCCGAAATAAGAGGAATTGCCCGGAAGCACCAAGGCGCTCGTGCCGCCGATCGAAACGACGACCTGTTGGGGCAAATCCTCGCGGTACTGGAAGTCGTAATAATAGAGGCCCGCCGTATAATTGATGCGGTCGAGGCGTCCGTTGATTTGGAACTCCTGACTGAACTGATCATAGTGGCGCATCTGGTGCGCCGTGCTCGGCAGCAGGCCCGTGCGCGTGCCAGCCGGCGCGAACGTGACCGGATCCAACACCGGCAGCGTCAGCCCCGCGGTCGAACCGAACACGTACGTTTCGTCATTGTCGAACGAGCGCGTTCCGGTGATCGATTTCAGCGTCACTTCTGGCGACGCTTCATAGGTAAGCGTCAGCGTGTGGTCCTCAGTGTCGCCGATGTTGCGCGGCGGGATCGCCAGGCGCGTCGTCTCGATCGGCGACGAGGAGATGCGCAACGTGTCGCCGCCCAGCCCAACCGATGTCGGCCCGAGCGCGGTGTAGTCGGCATTGGCCCAAACGATCTGGGTATGCGGCGCCACATCGCGCCGGCGCACCACCATGCCGGTATAGTCGAGCGTCAGATGCTCGCCGATGTCGCCTTGCACCGCCACGCGGAAGGTTTGCGACTGCGCAGCGCCAGGGTCGCGCTGCCCGGGCGCATCCGTATTGTCGACCCAGCCGTCGTTCTGGCGATACTGATAGGTGAGCATCGCGCGCCAACCGCGGATGATTTCGCCGCTGTTGAGCGTCACACGCGTCAGGAAGTCGTTGTCCGTCCCGTAGGAGGCGCGCGCCTCGACGCCGGCCTCCGCCGACGGCCGACGCGTATAAATGAGAACCCCGCCGCCCGTGGTGTTGCGGCCGAACAAGGTGCCCTGCGGGCCGCGCAACACTTCAACGCGATCGATATCGACGAGATCGGCTTTGCCGGCGCCCAACGGATTGACGTAGACGCCGTCCGTATAGACGCCGATCGAGGGTTCGTTCGTCAAAATCGGGTCGGACGCGGAGATGCCGCGGATCGACACGCTGATGCCGGCCGACCCTGGAAGCGACGAGAATTGCAGGCCCGGCGTGAAATTGGAGATGCGCGTCAGGTCATTGATGTTCAGCGCCTGCAGCGCTTGGCCGGAAAGAACGGTGACGGAAATCGGCGTCTGTTGCAGATTTTCCTCGCGACGCCGCGCGGTGACCACCACTTCCTCAAGGCCGTTGGAGCGATCGGCCTGCTCCGTCGGCGAAGGCGCCGGCGCGGCGTCTTGCGCGTAGGCCGTGGCGCCGCCGGCGACCGCCAAACAGGACGCTGCGCACAGCGCTAATTTTCTCAGCATTCTTGCCTCCCCTCGCCGCGCCGTTCGAGGGCGCCGGCCCGCGACCGCACCAGCGCAAGCCTCAGGAGAGGTTGCGTTCGGTTCGGTCCCCGTTTTGAACAAACGTATGGTGACTGACCATCCGTATGGTTGGCAAGTTACGCGCCGATCAGTATTTTCGATAAAAATCCGCCGGCTGGACATCACCAACCTTCCGTCTGATTGACAACGTTCACGCCGGACTCGATCCTTCCCGCACAACAACGACAACCAGGGCGTGAGGAAAACGGCATGGCGGAACTGCGCTTCGACGGGAAAACCGCGATCGTCACTGGCGCCGGGGGCAATCCGAGCCTTGGCCGCGCGCACGCGATGTTGCTCGCAGCACGCGGCGCCAACGTTGTCGTCAACGACATCGGCAGCGATCCGGAATCGAAGGGCTACAAGGGCACGGCGTCCGCCGAAGCCGTGGTGCAGGAGATCCGCGCCGCCGGCGGCAAAGCCGTCGCCGACACCAATTCAGTCGCCACCGAAGAAGGCGCCGGCGCGCTCATCAAAACCGCGATCGACGCGTTCGGAAGCGTCGACATCCTCGTCAACAATGCCGGCATTTGCGAGAGCGCCGCGTTCGACGAACTGAGTTCGCGGGACTTCACGCGCCACATCCAGATCAATCTGATGGGGCCCGTCTGGACCTGCCGCGCGGCGTGGCCGCACATGAAGCGCAAGGGCTACGGGCGCATCGTCAATATCGGCTCCGGCGCCATGATCGGCCTTGCCGGCCTCGTTGCTTACGCCACCAGCAAAGGCGGCCTCTTCGCGCTCACCCGCTCCATCTCGGTTGAAGGCGCGGCGTTCGGCATCAAGGCGAACGTCATCCATCCCGCCGCGCACACGCGCATGCTGGAAGCGCAGCAGGAAGAGGATTCCTCCCTCCTCGTCGCCGCGCGCGCGGGCCAGCCTGCGGAGCTGGTTTCGCCGGCGGTCGCCTATCTCGCGCACGAAAGCTGCCCGGTGACGGGCGAGTGCATTTCGTCCATCGCCGGCTTCGTCAACCGGCTCTACCTCGCCGAAACCAAGGGCGTGATGATTCCGAACATCACGATCGAGGATTTGCGGGATCGCTGGGACGAGGTTGTCAGCGAAAATGGCGCAGCGACCGTCAACGCCGGCTTCATCGATACGAGCCAGTGGCGCCCCAAGCCCTACAAGGGTTGAACGCGGGCGGCGTCGGCAAAACGCTGGAGCGGGCGGGGGGAATCGAACCCCCGACATTCAGCTTGGGAAGCTGACGTTCTACCTCTGAACTACGCCCGCGTGAGCGCGGCCTTCATCGCACGAGAAGCGCGCGCCGCACAACGGTGTCGCGCGCTAGCGCCCGCGCATCCCGTCGCTGTTCTGCGCCTGCTCCGGCGCCTCGAGCGTGCCCTGCACCGCAAGCATCTGCCGCTCGGCGACGACGAGGTCGTGCTCGGCCGCGGCCAGCGCCAATTGCGCGTCCAGCAGGTCCTGCTCCTGGTTCAGCACATCGATGGTGGAGCGCAGACCGGTTTCGCGTTCGAGTTGGACGCCTTGATAGGCGAGCTGCGCCGCTTCCACCTGCTCGCGCGCCGACACCACGGCCGAACGCGCGCTGGCGAGGCCCGTCCACGCCACCGTCACGCTCTGCTGCACGGCGCGCTCGGCGTCGGCGAGATCGAGATTGGCCGCGCGGCTCAGCGCGCGCTGCTGGAAGGTGCGGGAGATGGTGGCGCCGCCGTCGAACAGATTCCACGAGAGCCGCAGGCCGACCGAATCCGACGACGAGCGCTGGGTATCCGGCAGGCCGTCCTGATCATCGAAATTGTTGCCCATCGAAGAACCGGCGAACGCGCTGAGGCGCGGACCCATATTGGAGCCGGCCACCCAGATATTGGCGCGCGCTTCCTGCGCGCTGGCGCGGGCGCTTTGCAGCACCGGGCTTTGCGTGCCGGCGGTGTCGAGCGCGGCTTCGAGGCTGGCGGGCAGACCTTGCGTTTCCGCCGGCGCCTCGAGATTGGAGGGCGGATGCCCGACGAGGCGCTGATAGGCTTCGACCGCCGCCGAGAGCTGCCCCTGCGCCTGCACATTGAGCGTGCGCGCCTGCGCCAGACGGGCCTGCGCCTGCGCCACGTCGGTGCGCGTCACCACGCCGGCGTCGAACTGCGCCTGCGCGTAATTGAAAAGCTGCGTCAGGTTTTCAACCGAGGTCGTGCGCGCCGCCACGATCGCCTGCGCTTCGCGCACGTCGGCATAGGCGGTCGTGACGTTGATCAGGAATTGCTCGACCTGGCTGTTGTAGTCGGCGGCGGCGCCGCGCACCGAGGCGCGCGCGGCCGAGAGATTGGCCAGGAAGTGGCCCGAACTGAACAAGAGCTGCGAGCCGTTGGCCGAGGCGCCCCAATCGTCATTGCGGGGCGTGTTGCCGCCGCCATGCCCGTCGCTGCGCGTCGCATCCGCCGAGAGCGAGATCTGCGGCAGCGCCTCCGACAGCGCCAAAGGCACCGCCTGACGCGCCGCGCTCAGGCGTTCGCGTTGCGCGGCGAGCGCGGGGTTCGACGTCACCGCGTCGGTCATCGCTTCGTCCAGCGTCTCCGCCGCCGCAGGGGCCACCGCCGCGGGCGTCGCGGCGGCGAGGGCCGCCAGAGCAATCGTTGTCATCAAGCGCATGAGAACTTCTTCCTCATTCCCGCCGCAGCGCTTCGATCGGATCGAGCTGCGCCGCCTGCCACGCTGGGTAAGCGCCGAAGACGACCCCCACCAGCCCCGAAAAACCAATCGCAATCATAGCCATCAGCGGTGAAAGCACCAATGGCACCTGGAATGCGGCCGTCAGCGCCCAGGCCGCCAGGCAGCCGATGACCAGTCCCACCAAGCCGCCCGCAAAGGACAGCGAAACTGCCTCCAGCCCGAATTGCTGAAGAATGTCGGCGTTGCGCGCCCCCAGCGCCTTCCGGAGGCCGATCTCGCGCGTCCGCTCCGTCACCGAAACCAGCATGATGTTCATGATGCCGATCCCGCCCACCAGCAGCGAGATGCCGGCGATGCCGCCGATCAGCAGCGTCATGGTCTGCGTCGTCTGCTGGATCGTCTGGGTGATCGACGTCAGGTTCTGCACCGTGAAATCGTCCTCCCCTTCTTGCGTGCGGTGCCGCTGACGCAACAGCGTAGTGATATCGTCGGTCACCTGCGGAAGGGCAGCCTCACTCGTCGCTTTCACCGAAATCTGGTTCACCGTGTCGGCGCGGCCATTCCGGCCGGCTATTGTTCGCTTAACCGTGGTTAACGGAGCGAGAACGACATCGTCCTGGTCGGCGCCCATGCCGCTTTGGCCCTTGGACGCGAGGATGCCGATCACCGTGTAGGCGCCGCCATGGATGCGGATGGTCTGGTCGATCGGGTCCATGTTCGGGAAAAGCTGGTCGGCTACGGTCGCGCCCAGCACCGCCACCTTGCGCGCTTGGCGCTCCTCATTGGCTTCGAACATGCGCCCGCGCGCGATGTCCCAGTCGCGGGCGATGAGGTAGTCCGGCGTGACCCCCTGGATCTGCGTATTCCAGTTGAGGCCCCCGGCGACCACCTGTTGCGACGAGCGCACCGAGGGCGCCACGGCCGCCACGTCCTGCACTTCGCTCTGGATCGCATCGGCGTCGCCCTGCGTCAGGGAATTCCATCCCCCCGCCGCCCCGCGCACGCCCCCGGCGCCGCGAAACGAGCCCGGCACGACGATGATGAGGTTCGAGCCCAGGCTTGAAATGCGCTGCTGGATCGAAGCCTGCGTGCCGTTGCCGAGCGCCACCATCGCCACCACCGACGCCACGCCGATAATGACGCCAAGCGCCGTCAGCGCCGAACGCAGCGGGTTGGCGCGAAGCGCGCGCATCGAGGCGCCGACCAGGTCAGCCGAGCGGATCATGCGGGGACGAGCTCATTGACTTTGTCGGCGATGATCTTGCCGTCGCGCATCTCGATCGTGCGTTTGGTTGCAGCGGCGACCGAGCGATCGTGCGTGACGAGCACCACCGTTGCGCCTTCGCGATTGATCTCCCCAAACAGCGCCAGAATTTCCTTGCCGGTGTTGGTGTCCAGCGCGCCGGTCGGTTCATCCGCGAGCAACAGGGCCGGTCGGCTGGCCAGCGCGCGGGCGATGGCGACGCGCTGCTGCTGGCCGCCGGAAAGCTGCGTCGGCCGGTGATCCATGCGCTCGCCCAGCCCTATGCGCGCGAGCAATTCGGCGGCGCGCTCGCGACGTTCGGTCGGCGCGACGCCGGCATAGATCATCGGCAATTCGACATTCTCGAGCGCGGTCAGCCGCGGCAGGAGATTGAAGCTCTGAAACACGAAGCCGATGGTGCGGTTGCGGAACAGCGCCAGCCCCTCATCGTCGAGCGCGCCGATATCGGCGCCGTCGATGACGATGCGGCCGGAGGTCGGCCGGTCGAGGCCGCCGATGATGTTCATCAGCGTCGACTTGCCCGACCCGGACGGACCGATGATCGCGCAATAGGCGCCGCGCGGGATGGTGAAGGTCACGCCGTCCAGCGCATGAACGGTGTCGTCTCCCATCTGGTAGAGCTTCACCACGTCTTCGGCGGCGACCAACATATCCATCAGCCGCGGATCCTGACGCCGCCGCCCATCGGACCGCCGCCCATCGGCGAAGCGCTGTTGCTGCGCTGCTGGCTGTCGCTGCGGGGGCCGCCGCCAATGATCACCTGGTCGCCCTGGCTGAGGCCGGCCAGAAGCGCGGTGTAGCCGTCGTCGGCCACGCCGATCGTGACCTGGACGGGCGTCGGCTGTCCGTTGCGTAAAACCCATACGACCGCTCCCCGACGGACTTCGCGTTGTTCGCTCATCCCGCCGCTGCGCATCTGCGCCAGCAATTGTTGTTGATGCGGCGTGAGGCTCGGTTGGATGCGGGTGATCACGGCTTCGCGGATTCGGCGGAACAGCGCCCGGCGTTGATCCTGGGTCATGTCGCCCATGGCCTGGAAGCCGCCGGCCGAGGCCATCTCCTGCTGGAACGCCTCCTGCGCCTGGGTTTGCTGGGCCTGGGTGAGCTCGAGCGCCTGCGCCAGTTGCGCGACGCCGCGGCCCTGACCGCCGCCTCCGCCGCCCTGGCGCCAGCCGCCGCTTTGCCCTTGGCCGCCGCTTTGGCCTTGGGCCTGGCTCGTCGCGCCTTGGCCGCCGCCGGCGCTGCCCGCCAGCGCCTGTCCACGCGCGACCAGCGCCGGGTCGGAGGGACGGAAGCGCAGCGCCGCGTTCGGCAGACGCAGCACGTTGTCGACTTGCTGCACGATGATCTCGGCGTTGGCGGTCATGCCTGGCTTCAGGCGCATGCCTGGATTGTCGGACTCCACCACCACCGTGTAGCTGACCACGCCCTGGTCGCTCACGCCCTGCTGACGCACTTGGCTGACGCGGCCTTCGAACTGCGTGTCGGGAAACGCATCGACGGTGAAGCGCACGGCCATACCTTCGCGCACTTCGCCGATATCGGCTTCATCGACGCTGATGTTCGCCTGCAGCCGCGAAAGATCCTGAGCGATGGTGAAGAGCGTCGCCGCCGAGAAGCTCGATTGCACCACCTGTCCGACATTGACCTGGCGGTCGACGACGACGCCGTTGATCGGCGAACGAATGGTGGCGCGGTCGAGATCGGTGCGCGCTGCGGCAAGCTGCGCGTTCGCCTGTGCGACGGCGGCGCGCGCCGTGTCGCGCGCGGCGCGCTGCTGGCTCATCAATTGCGCTGACGCGAAACCCGCGCGGTTGAGCGCCTCGTAACGCTCGTAATCGGCGTTGGCGACCGCGGCCTGCGCTTGCGCCTGCGCGAGGCTCGCTTGCGCCTGCACGATGCGCTGCTGAAACGTGGTCGGATCGAGCCGCGCCAGCACCTGGCCGGCTCTGACCGTCGAGTTGAAGTCGACCAGAATCTCTTTCACCGGCGCCGACACCAGCGAGCCCACATTCGCCGAGACGATCGGCTGCAGCGTGCCGGTGGCGCTGACCACGCGGGTGATCGAGCCGCGATCGACGGCGGCGGTGCGGTAGGGCTCAGCCGGCTTGTGCGGGCCGAACATCATCCAGCCGACGATGAGCGCCAGAACCGCGGCCGCGAACGGCCAGTAGCGCCGGAGGCTTTTGGCGCGGCGCGTGATGGCGGTCACCGGAGAAGGTCGCGTCTGTGCGTCCATGGCTCACTCAAGCCCCAAAATAGCGGCGGGGGGCGGCGCTCTTCGGCAAGGGACGCAAATCCCTTACGCCGTCAACGCCGCTCACCCGCCATGGCGCCCGGACCGCCCTATTCCTTCTTCAGTTTAACCCGTTCCGGTTACGGATGGGTGACGCTCAGCCCGGCTCCCCATGGCGAAAGCCATGATGGAACGTCAGTTCGTCGCCCGTCAGCCGGCCGTCATGATTGGCGTCCAACCGGTCGAACATGGCTTGTCCGGCCGCATCGAACTCCTGCCGTGTCACCGTCCCGTCGCCATTGGCGTCAAGCCGCGGGCGGCTCTCACGCGCCTGCTGGAAGCGGGCCCGCATCGCATCGCGCGCAGCCGTGCGTTCTTCGGCTGTGACCACGCCGTCATGGTTGGCGTCCATCGCATTGAAGCGCGCGATCGGACCGGCGAGGAATTCGTCGCGGCTGATATTGCCGTCGTGATTGGCGTCGGCGCGGTCCATCATCATGGCGCGCATGCCATGCATGCCGCGATGGCCGCCGTCGCCACGACCTTCGCCGTCACGACCGTCATCGCCGCGCTGATGGCGCCCGGCCGCGAATTCGTCGCGCGAAATCGAGCCGTCTGAATTGGCGTCGAGGCGCGCGAACATGGCGTTGCGTCCCGCCTCGAATTCCTGGCGCGTCACCACGCCGTCATTGTTGGCGTCGAGCCGCGCCAGCATGCCGCCATGACGTTGCTCCGCAGCCGGCGGCGCGGTTGGCGACGCCGCATTGACGCCCGCCGCAATGGCCACGCCGCCCGCAGCCAGAACGGCGGCTACGGAAGCAGCGATCAGATATTTGCGCATCATGTTCTCCTTAGGGTGCGCGATTGACCAATGCCCTCGCCTACCCTTCTAGCCGTGGTGGTTTTCCCCGATTGGTCGCTGCTGCGCCAAAGTTTGTCAGACAGCCGATAAGGAAGCCGCCGGCGCCAAAGGCGGCGGCCGCCAAAATGCGCAGCAAATAAGGAAGCGGCCGGCGCCAAAGGCGTCGGCCGCTTGAGCCTCCGGCGCACGCAGGGGGGGAGGGTAATGCGCCGTGGCGGAGCGTTTCGGGGGGAGGGTGCCCCGATAATAGTAAGGATAGCGCAGCGATGTGTCCGCAACTTGTCCTGGATCAAGTCGCTGGCGCCAAAGCGTGTCAGCCGCCCTCGCCCGGCATGCCGCCGCCGCGACGCCGCATGCGATCCTCGCCCCCTTCCGGACCACGCATCATCGGCCGCGTCTGGTTGATCGGACGGATGAATTCGTCGCGCGTCAGCACGCCGTCGTCATTGGCGTCGTACGCATGCGCACGCGCGGTCAGCTCGTTGCGGAATTCTTCGGCGGTGATGACGTTGTCGACATTGCGATCGAAGTCGAGCCGGTAGGGCGGCAGCATCTGTCCGCCAAGCGCTGCATTGCTCCAGTTCTGGAATTCAATCGGCTGCAACGAGCCGTCGTGATTGGTGTCGGCGCGCGCGAACTCGCGCGTGATGCCGGCGTCCAGTTCGGCGCTGGTGACGCGCATGTCGTTATCGGTGTCGAAGCTCGTGAACACCAGCGCGTCGGCGGAGATCAGCGCATGCAGTTGCGGTGCATCCGACCGGCGCCCGGGCCCGCCTGAATCGCTGGCGCAAGCCGCCAACGCCGCGCCACCCAGCGCCAAAGCCGCCAATGTCCCAAGTCTCATGCCGAACTCCCGCGATCGCCCTGCTCTTCCCGGCCAAAGACGGCGGCCTTATGGCTTTTGGCCCAGGCTTCTTGTCGAAATGTGTCGCCCCGCCCGTCTCGGCACATCTTGGCGCCGGACCGCTAAGGCTAACGAGTAGATTTTTCCGGAAGATGCCGCCACATCAAAGTCATGGCTCCGGAAGACCCGCAAATCCTGGTGGTCGACGATCACCGTGAGATCCGTGAATCGCTGGCGCAGTTCTTGAGGAAGAACGGCCGACGGGCCATCGCCGTCGACAGCGCCGAGGCGGCCCGCAAAACGATCAAGGAAAACCGCATCGATCTCGTCATCCTCGACATCATGATGCCGGGCGAGGACGGACTTTCGCTTTGCCGCCATATCCGTGAGAGCAACCACATCCCGGTGATCCTGCTTTCGGCGCGGGCCGAAGAACTCGATCGCATTGTCGGCCTCGAGATCGGTGCCGACGACTATGTCGTAAAACCATTCAACCCGCGCGAGCTGTTGGCGCGCGCGGACGCCGTGCTGCGGCGCACCCATGCGCTGCCCCCCACGGTCGAGGCGCCGACCGGCGAAGCGCTCCGCTTCGACCGTTGGACGCTGAAGCTCGCCGAGCGCGAACTCGTCGATGAAGGCGGTGACGCGCAAGAACTCAGCACCGGCGAGTATCGCCTGTTGCTGACGTTCCTGCAGCGCCCGAAGATCGTGCTGACCCGCGACCAATTGCTTGACCTTGCGTTCGATCGCGGCGCCGACGTGTTCGATCGCGCCGTGGACACCCAGGTCAGCCGCTTGCGCCGCAAGATCGAAGCCGATCCGCGCACCCCTAGATTGATCAAGACCGTGTGGGGCGGCGGCTACGTCTTCACGGCGCCGGTGGAAAAGGCCTAAAGCTTCGGCGTGAGCCTCAATCCCCTCCGCACGCTGTGGGGCCGCCTGATGCTGGTGACGATCGCGGCGATCGCGATCTCGCACATGGTGGCTTTCGCCCTGTTCGCCAACGAGCGCGCGCGCACGTTTTTGCGCGAGGCGGAGACGCGCATCGTCGAACGCATTATCGACGCCGCGGAAGAAGTGCGCGATGCGCGCACGCCGGCAGCGCAAGCCGAACGCGCGGAAGCCTTCAGCAATCGCGGCATGCGCTTTTACCTGGTTGACGAAAGCGCGCCATCGGAGCCGCTTGGCGAAGGCGCGACCATCGCGCGTTCGGTGGCGCAGCAAATGCGCGGCGTCGACGTGCATGGGCGCACGCGCACCATCCAGCTCACCTGGCGTCCGCGCATGCGCGATATCGGCGGCCGCGACGAGCCGCCGCCCGATGAACCGCGCTCGCATCCGGTGACGCAGGTGACGGTCGACGTTCGCATCGCGCCGGACAGGTGGCTGCGCAGCACCGCTCTGCTTCCGGCGCCGCGGCCGGTGCCGAACTATCTCTGGATCGCCGCCATCGCCTCAATGATCGCCGTGGGGCTCGGCTCGTCTCTGATCGCCCTGCAGATCAGCCGCCCGCTGTCCGACCTCGCCGCCGCCGCGCGGCGCCTCGGCATGGGCGAGACGAAAGTGGAAGCGCCTGTCAGCGGCCCCGAAGACGTCCGCCGTGCATCGACCGCGTTCAACTCGATGGCCGAGCGCTTGGGGCGGCAAATGAACCGCCAGCGGCAAATGCTGTGGGCGCTGTCGCACGATCTCAGGACGCCGATCACCGCGCTCAAGCTCCGCGCCGAATTGATCGAAGACGAAGCCACGCGTCAGCGTCTGCTCGCGCCGATCGGTGAAATGGAGTTACTGACCGAACAAGCGCTCGATCTCGCCCGCGCCGGCGCCAGCGAGGAAAAACGCGAACGCGTCGATCTCGCCGAAATCGCCCGCACGCTCTGCGGCGAATTGCAGGACATGGGCGTCAATGCGCGGGCGGAGGCGGAGACCGCGGTGATGGCGGAATGCCGCCCGAGCGAAATCGCGCGCGCCATGCGCAATCTCGCGGAAAACGCTGCGAAATACGCCGGCGAAGGCGTCGTGCGGGTTTACCGCTCAGCCAAGGGCGAAGCCGTCATCGAAGTGCTCGACGACGGTCCCGGCTTGTCCGCCGAGATGCTGAGCCGCGTCACCGAGCCCTTCTTTCGCGCCGACGAAGCGCGCGGCCAGGCGGACGGCGCGGGCCTTGGGCTCGCCATCACGCAAGCCATCGCCGACAGCCATGGCGGGCGCCTCGAACTCGCCAACCGCACGCCGCACGGCTTGAGCGCGAAACTCATCTTGCCTGCGTAAGCGCGGATTGCGCTCGATCAAAGACACGTCAGTGCAAAGGTTCACGGACTCCAAGCGGATAGTGGAGGCTGATATGCGAACCAAATTTGCTTGCGTTGTTTCCGGCATTGCTTTGCTCACCGCATGCGCGACGAGT
Organism: Caulobacterales bacterium; assembly: GCA_035548735.1. Taxonomy (GTDB): domain Bacteria; phylum Pseudomonadota; class Alphaproteobacteria; order Caulobacterales; family Aquidulcibacteraceae; genus Vitreimonas. The sequence continues at coordinate 35,409 of DASZSK010000013.1, forward strand.
CCCGAACCGGCCGCGCCGCCGCCTAGCCTGGAAGACGCCGTCTCCAGCCACGGCTATGTGCCGCTGGCCCTGCCGTCTTCGGCCATCGCGCCCGGCGCCATCGTGCGCCTTGTCCATCGCCCCGACGGTTCAAGCACGTTCGAACGCGTGAGTTCGCTCGCGACATGCGGCGCGACGTCGGACGAAACGACGGTCACGTCCGGCGAGATTCCGGCGCTCGGCGGCAAGCGCACGTTCAACCTTCAAGGCAGCGCGACGCTCGCCGTCCTGCAACAGCAGATCGGTTTGACGGGCAATCAACTTCGCGAATTCACCGCCAAGTTCGACAGCAGCCACGACGCCATGCTCGACGAGTTCAAGCTCGACGCGTGGCGCAGCCGCATCGCCGGCAATGCCGCCGCCGGTTTGCCGCCGATCTGCGCGCAATTGGTTTCCGATACGCCGGCGGACCTCTTTATCGTCACCCGCGGCCTGAGCTTCAGCGGCGGTGAAATCACCGCCCGCGTCACCACCAATGCGGGCGTCACCGTTCCGCAGCTCTTCCACTTCCTCACCAGCCTCGGCGTCACCTATCAGCAAGTCGGCGAGAGCCAGTTGACATTCGCCGGGCCGGTCTATTTCGGCGTCCGCAACATCTATTATGCGGGCGGCAAGCCGATGGTCATCACTGGCGGCAAGGGTCTAGGCGAAACGGAAATCGAAGGCGGCTCGCAGATTGAAGGGTCCGCGCTGCAAGCTCTGCTGGGCGGTCCGCTCAGCGTCGCGCCGGTCCAATGACCGGCGCCCGCGCTCACTTCCATGCTGCGAAGTGTTTGCTCAGCTTCAGCCCCTGCCCCTGATAGCTTGAGCCCGCTTCGCCGTAGAGCC
>DASZSK010000014.1:0-2941 GCA_035548735.1 Caulobacterales bacterium
CGACTACATGCAGAAGTTCGGCGTGGAGACCGAAGCCGACATCCTGCGCACCGTGGCGATGTTCGGCGGCTTCACCGAGGGCCTGCAACTCTTCGCCTCGTTCGCGATGCTGATGAACTTTCCGCGCTTCAACAAGATGAAGGGCATGGGCCAGATCGTGACCTGGTCGGTGCGCGACGAAAGCCTGCACTGCGAAGGCATGATCAAACTGTTCCACGCCTTCGCGAAGGAGACGAACGCGCTGACGTCTTCGGTGAAAGACGACATCGTCGATTGCTGCAAAACCGTCGTCGGCATCGAGGATCGCTTCATCGACCTCGCCTTCGAGATGGGCCCGGTTCAGGGCATGACCGACAAGGACATCAAGCAATACATCCGCTATATCGCCGATTGGCGGTTGGGGCAGCTCGGGCTCCCGAAAATCTATGGCGTGAGCGAGCACCCGATCCCGTGGCTGACGGCCATCCTCAATGGCGTCGAGCACGCCAATTTCTTCGAGGCCCGCGCGACGGAATATTCGAAGGCCGCCACCAAAGGCGATTGGCATGGCGACACCGGCGTTTGGGGTGCGTTCGATCAGATGATGGAAAAGCGCAAAGCCGCGGGTTAAGGTCACGCCGCCCCCAGGGGTGGCGCATGCCCGCACTCTCTCCGAAGACGCAGCTCGACGGCTTCATCGACAAATACGATCCCGCGATCGCCAGACAGGCGCGCGCGGCGCTGAAGAAGATGCGGACGCGCCTGCCTAATGCGCATGTGCTCGTCTATGACAATTACAATGCGCTGGCGATTGGCTTCGGCCCGAGCGAGCGGGCGTCGGAAGCCATCTTCTCGATTGCGCTCTATCCGCGATGGGTCAGCCTCTTCTTTCTGCAAGGCGCGAAGCTGAAGGATGAGCGGAAACTGCTGAAAGGCGCCGGCTCGACCGTGCGTCACATCGTGCTCAAGGACACCGCGCTGCTCGACAGCGCCGACGTCGTGGCGCTGATGGATCAGGCGCTGACGAAAGCAAAAGTCCCGCTCGAAGACGGCGCCAAAGGCCAGCTCATCATCAAATCGGTTTCGCCGAAGCAGCGCCCCCGTCGCCCCTGAGCCGCTACGCGGTCAAGCGCGCGCGCAACATGGCGCGTCTCTCGGCGCCCACGCCGAGCACGCCTTCCAAATAACCGTCGAGCGAACCATGCCGCACGCCGATTTCATCGAAGGCGGCGCGCAGATAGTCCGCGCGAACGCCGACCATGGGCCGCAGCGCCTCCGGCGGAATTGCACGTCCCAGCGTGGCCTCCATCTGCGCGCGCACGCGCGGCAATTTGGCGTCGACATCGATGACCGCGTTGGTGAGCTCGTAATCGGCGAAGATGACCTCCTCTCCGACACCCAATGCGTGCAGCGTGAGCGCACAGCCGAGACCCGTGCGATCCTTGCCGGCGGCGCAGTGCAGTACGACTGGTCCCGACGCCTCCTGCAATTCCCGGAACCAGGCCGTGTAGAGATCGACGTGACGCGCATCGAACGGAAACTCTCGATAGACGCCGCGCATGAAGGCTTGCACCGAAGTCGCACTCAACTCGTCCTGCAGAAGAGCGGCAAGATGCGGCGGCAGCGAGATCGAACTCGGCGCGTCGCTGCGAACCGTGCGCGGCGCATCGCCCGGCCATTTGTTCGGCTCGCGCGCGCGCTCGTTCGGCCGGCGCAGATCCACGACGACATGACACCCCAAAGCGTCGAGACGCCCAATGTCGGCGTCAGTGGCTTCATGGAATGCGGCGGAGCGATAGAGCTTGCCGCGCGCGATGCGTGCGCCGTCAGCGGTGTCATAGCCGCCGAAGTCACGAAAATTCCCCACGCCTTCGAAAGGGATGTGCCGATCGCGCATGACGCCTGTCTTGGCGCGCCTTGCTCGCCCCGTCAAAGCCCAAATGCCGCTTAGCGGAACGGCGGCTCATCAAAGGCGCGCAGTTTGCGCGAGTGCAAGCGATCGCGATTCTGCTTCAAGAGCGCGATCGTCTCCAGACCGATGCGCAGGTGTGACGCGATGGCGGTTTCGTAGAAGCGATCCGCGACGCCTGGCAATTTGATTTCGCCATGGATGGGCTTGTCGCTAACACAAAGCAGCACGCCGTACGGCACACGCACCCGGAAGCCCTGCGTGGCGATGCAGGCGCTCTCCATATCGACGGCGATGGCGCGCGATTGCGAGAGCAATTGACGCTCCTGGACGTATTTGAGCTCCCAGTTACGGTCCGCATAAGAGACGACGGTGCCCGTGCGCAGACGCCGCCGCAACTCGCCCTTATCGGGAGACACTGCATCGGCCGCTTGCTGCAACGCGACTTGCACTTCGGCGATGGGCGGAATGGGAATCTCAAGCGGTACGTGATCATCCAAGATGCGGTCGCGCCGCAAATAAGCGTGCGCAAGCACATAATCGCCGATGCGCTGGGTATGACGTAAGCCGCCGCAATGGCCGATCATCAGCCAGCAATGCGGACGTAGCACGGCAAGGTGGTCGGTGATCGTTTTCGCGTTGGAGGGGCCGACGCCGATATTGATCAGCGTGATCCCATCACCATCCGGCGTGACGAGATGATAGCCCGGCATCTGATGCTTGCTCCACGGCGCGGCGAGCGCTTTCTCCGCCGCTTGCGGATCGCCGGCATCGATGCGCACGCGTCCAGGACATGAGAGCACGCCGCGCCCTGCGCTCACCTCGCCCGCGGCCCAGCGCACGAACTCATCGACGTAGCGCTGGTAATTGGTGAAGAGAATCCACGGCTGCGCGTCGCTCCACGGCGTTCCGGTGTAATGCTCCATCCGCTTCAGCGAATAGTCCGTGCGCGGCGCATCGAACAGCGCAAGCGGACGCGCGCCATCGAGCCGTTCAAGGCGAAGCCCGTCCACCACTGCGTCGCCGACCTGCGCGAGCCGCGGGCTTGGAAAA
>DASZSK010000015.1:0-3953 GCA_035548735.1 Caulobacterales bacterium
GCGCGCGGTCCGACATGTGACCAAGCCGTCTTCAGATCAGCGCGCGTCTCGATTGCGGCGCCCGCCCACATGCACGGATCGAAGCGATCGGCGAGCGAGACGATGTCGATGAAGTCGATGCGCAGTGAAACGCCGTCGCGCTTCGCGTCCGGTTCGAGCACGATCGCGCCAGCGCCATCCGACAAGGTGAAGCGGAGGAAATCCGCCTCCGCGCGTAAGCGCCCTTTCTCGTCGACGAGCGCCGTGCCTTCATAGAAGCTCGGGCGAAACCAGCGCGACGAGAACTCGCCCGCACACGCCGCCGCCGCATCATGCTCGCCCGCGCGCACTTGAAGCCACGCCGCCTTCGCGGCCATCAGCGAGGAGCCGCACACGCTTTGAAAGCTCGCGATCTCCAGCGGCCCGCGGCCGAGTTCGCCATGCACGGCGGTCGCGTGCCCGGGCACGAGATAGTCGCCCTGCGTCGTCGCCGCCGCGAGGAAGCCCAGCGCGCCGCGCTCCAGCTTCGCATCATCGAGGGCGGCCTCCACTGCGCGGGCGCACATCTCTGCATTGCTGTGCGTGACGCGTCCGTCGGGCTGCATCGCGTAGTGGCGGCTCTCGACGCCGTTCCAGCGGAGCGCCTTCTTGCCGAACAGGCTGTCGCGCCCGCCGACACGGCCGAGATGGTCCTCCATCCGGTCGTTGCCGACGGGGTCGCCAGGCAGGAACGCCCCGGCGCCCGTGATGAAGACATCCCGCAAACCGCTCACGGACCAGAGTCTACACGGCGGAAAGCGACCGAATAGAGCCCAGTTTGCGGCGCGGCCTGGCGGCGTAGCGCGTCGGCGGCGTCTCGGGCAGTATTTTTCCGCCCGTCGCGGGAGGGCCGGCGGCGGCGGCGGAGCCATCGTGTATAGTTGCCGCCGTGAGAACCATTTTTCGCATCGTCGTTGTGCTGCAGTTCATCGCCATGGCCTTGTGCATCGGCGTCGCCGCGAACGTCTGGATGGATGCTGGCGCGGTGATCGATGATGCGAGGCAACATGGCGTTCTGAGCCCCGCGCCTCCGCGCACCCCGCTCTCGCCGTTCGAACACACAGTCGCCGTGGACCAGTTCGCGCAGACCTGGGGTCAGCGCGCCTTTCCCTGCCGCACGCTGGAGCTGCTCTGGCGCGACATGTCCGACGCCGACTGGACGCCCCCCACGACGCCGGCGTCGCAACGGCTTGCGACCGCCATTCTTGCGAACCGGCGCGGCGCCTCGATCCGCTGGCAAGTGCGGCGGATCCTCGTCGCCTGCCAGCTCGAGCAAGACTACGATGACGCGCAGCTGATGCGCGCCTGGCTCACCCTGGCCTCCTTCGGGCCGCAAACGCACGGTGTGGAAGACGCGGCCCAGGCCATTTTCGGCAAGTCCGCCGACGCGTTGAACGCGGAGGAAGCCGCGAGGCTGGTTGCGCTGTTGCACACGCCAAGCCTTCGGACGCAGCCGGAGCGCTGGGCTGAACGAGCGCGCGAAATCCAACAGCGCGTCGCCGCAGAGCCGCGCTGACGAACTTCACAAGCGCAAGCAAAAAGGCCGGTCTTTCGACCGGCCTTTCGCATCTTTCGGCCCAGCGTCCGCTTAGTAGTGTGCGCGGAAGCCGACGAAGACGAAGCGTCCGATCAGATCGTACGAGGCGTCGCTGCCGTCGCCTTGCACGATGCCGAGCGGCGGCTCTTCGTCGAACACGTTGTTCACGCCGCCATAGACCTGGTAGCGCGAGCCGACATCGAACTGCGCGGTGATGTCGTGATACCATTGCGGTTCGACATAGGCGGGCGAGATCGATTCCGGCCCCAGGCGGCCCGGGCTGCGCGAGAACCGCGTTACTTTCGACATGAAGCGCGATTCCCAGCCCACCGTGAGCGGCCCCTGCCGATAGGCGATGCGGCTCAGCAGCTTGATCTCCGGATCGCCGATCGTGCCTTCGTACACCGAATAATCCTCAGGCTGATCCTGGAACGCGAAGAAGCGCAGATCGTCGGTGTAGTTGACCGTCATATTGACGTTCAGATCGCCGTCGAGCGCACGCAGCGGGCCGAGATGGCTGGTGAGGCCGTCGACCGGCGTGCGGTAGGTGAGCGTCATATCCCAGCCCGCCGTCTTCAGCCGCGAAGCATTGACGTACTGGCTGCGGATGAACGTCACGTCATGCGTGGTCGGATCGCGGTCGACGAGATCGCAATAAGCCAGATCCGGCCCGCCGGGCGAGTCGACGCAATTGTTGAGAATGCTCTGCGCCGAGACGAAGCTGATCGCGTCCTCAATGTCGATGTTGTAATAGTCGAGCGTGATCGCCAGGCCCGGCGTCCAGCGCGGCTGCAGGATGACGCCCGCCGTCCAGCTGGTGGATTCTTCGGGCTTCAGATGGACGTTCCCGCTCGCCGAGCCCTGTGTGGTGATATTGTCGTGCGCGTCGAAGCCGCCGGCGCCGATGCCGAGCAGGGCCTGGCAATTGGCGTCGCGATCCGGATCGTTGTTGATGTTGTCGCTATCGCACGGATCCGAATAGCCGAAGAACGTCGCGGTCGTGGGCAGGAACGCTTCGGTGATGTTCGGCGCCCGCACCGCGCGCCCGTAGGTGGCGCGGAAACTCAGATCGCGGAACGGCGCCCAGACGCCGCCGGCCTTCCAGGCATTGGTGCCGCCGAACGGCGTATAGTCCGCCCAGCGTCCGGCGAGATCGAGCGAAAGCTCTTCCATGAAGGGCTTGTGCATCACGATCGGCAAATAGGTTTCGACGAAACCTTCGCTGACATGGAAGCCGCCCACCGCGTCGGGCTGCGCGGCCGTTTCCGCCAAACCCGATTTGACGAACGCGTCGTTGATGTTTTGGCTTTCTTCCTCGCGATATTCGAAACCAACCGCAACGCCGACCGGGCCGCCCGGCAAGTTGAAGAACTTGCTGGTGTCGAAGTTCAGCGTGCCGTCGAAGAATTCCTGCCCGATCGTATGCTTACGCAGCGCGGTGTAGGTGATGTATTCGATTGCCGCCTGCGAATTTTGCTGGCCGAACAAATTGTACGGCACGCAGGGCTCGTCGGTCATGCCGTCCGGCGGCGTGTAGCCGGGATACCAGGCCGAGGGCACGTCGACGCGGCACTTGATCTGATTGTCGCTTGGATCGACGACCGCATCGATCGCGGCGAAGAAGTTTCCGAGGATGCGGTCGCCGTGCGAGACGAAGCGGTTCTGCGTCTGGCTGTTCACATAGCTCAGGTCCCACTTCAGATCGGCGAAGGCCGTGTCGATATCGCCGCTGAAATCGTTGACGATGCGCCACGTCGAACGCGTGATCTCCTCGCTACGGCCGCCGAGATCGCCGAGGAAGCGATTGACGTAGAAGGCAGCGCCGGGATCGGCCAGCGTCGCGGCATCCAGCGCGCTCTGAATTTGCGGGGTGATGAACGCGTTATCAGGATCCAGCGCATACTCGAAGAATGAGAACGCCGGCTGGTAATTGTCGGCGATGTGGCTTTCGACATACTTGCCGTCGAAATGATAATGGATCGCCGATGTGATGTCGTAGTCGAAGCCAATCGCGCCGCCGGCGCGGTTCGATTTCGGATACAGGATTTCCCAGTCTTCCAGAGCGAAACAGGTGGCGCACGGGCCGGCGAATTGGCCGAACGCGAAGCTGTTGTCGACGATGCGCGACGGCTGCGGAACCGGCGCGCCGCCATTCGTGAAGGCGGTAACGACACCGTTGTTATAGGACGGATCGCCGGCAACGGCGACGTCGACGATCACGCCGTTTTCGTCGATATATTCGCTGAGCACGTTCGGTACGAGCAGCGCATCGGGAATGCCGTTGCCGGGCAAGCCGGGCGACGCGTCATTGATGATCGAACCGTAATTGTTGAGCGAGCGGATGTCGTTCGCATTCACCGCCGATTGATGATCGTAGAAGAAGGACAGCGTGACGTTG
>DASZSK010000016.1:0-11536 GCA_035548735.1 Caulobacterales bacterium
AAACAACGTGAGCTTCTCGCCCGTCCTTGCCGGCTATCGCGGCGCGGTCGCCGCGCTCGGGCCATTCGCGGGACTCTGGCTCGACAGCCGCGTGCGCGCCGGCAAGGAAGACGCCGCACGGCTGGGCGAACGGTTCGGCCACTACGCGCAGACGCGGCCGGACGGCGCGCTGATCTGGCTGCACGGCGCGAGCGTCGGCGAGAGCGGTGTGGCGCTGCAGCTCGTGGACGCGCTGGCGGCGCGCGATCCGAGTTTGAGCTTCGTGCTGAGCAGCGGTACGCGCACCTCCGCCGAACTGATCGCCAAGCGCGCGCCCAAGCGCGCGACGCACATCTATGCGCCGCTTGACCGCACCGACGCCGTGCGTCGCTTCCTTGCGCACTGGCGTCCTGACTTGGGCGTGTTCGTCGAAAGCGAGATGTGGCCCAATCTCATCCTCGAAGCGCAAGCCGCGGGCGCGCCGCTGGCGCTGGTCAATGCGCGCATGAGCCCGTCGTCACTCGCGCGCCTCGCGCGCTGGCCCGCGGCGGCGAAGCGCTTGCTCGACGCCTTCTCCCTTCTCCTCGCCGCCGACCGCCGCACCGCCGACGCGCTCTCAATGCTAATCGACCGATCCGTCCCATGTGTCGGCAACATAAAACTAGCGGCGCCAGCGCCACCCGTCGATGAGACCAAGCGCGCGCTGCTCGCCAATCAGATCGGCAATCGGCATGTTTGGCTAGCGGCAAGCACACACGCCGGGGAAGACGAAATTGTCCTCCGGGCGCACGCGCGCCTGCGCGAACATTTCCCTGATGCCTTGCTCATCATCGCCCCGCGCCATCCTGAGCGCGGAGAAAATATCGCAAGGCTCGCGGACAATGCGCCGCGTCGTTCTTTGGATCAAAGCGCTGAGGGTGCTTCAGTCTATATCGCCGATACGCTTGGCGAACTCGGCCTCTTCTACAGCCTGTCCAGCGTCTCCTTTATCGGAGGCAGTTTGCTGCCGAGCCTAAAAGGACATAACCCCGTCGAAGCCGCACATTTCGACTGCGCGATCCTTTCCGGCCCTTATGTCGAAAGCTTTTCTGATTTGTATGGAACGCTTTTCGCGGCGTCTGCCGCGGCCCGCGTTACCGACGATGACGACATTTCGGGCGACATCGGGATGATGTGGGCGGACGAAGAAGTGCTGCGCAGCGCAATGGCGCAAGGCGCGCGACGGATTTTGGCTGGTTCAGCGAACGCCTTGAATGAAACGGCCTCGCGTCTCATGACGCTGGCGCCCGCCGCTAAACTCGAGGCCGCCGATGCGCCCGCCTGAGTTCTGGAGCGGCGACGCGCATGGGCGCGATTCCGCGCCGATCCTTCGGCTAGCGCTCGCCCCGGTGTCATGGGTTTACGCCTGGGCGACCGCCGAGCGGATCCGCACGACGCAACCGCGTCATGCACCCGTCCCCGTCGTCTGCATTGGCAACCTGACGGTGGGCGGCGCCGGCAAGACGCCGATCGCACGCGTCGTGCGCGCCCGGCTCGGCAAGAGCGCACACCTGCTGTCGCGCGGCTATGGCGGCAAGCTTGCCGGCCCGTTGCGCGTGACGCCCGATATGGACGCACGCGAAGTCGGCGACGAGCCGCTCCTGCATGCAGTCGACGGTCCCGCCTGGATCGCGCGCGATCGCGTCGCCGGCGCACAAGCCGCCGCTCAAGCCGGCGCGCACGTCATCGTCATGGATGACGGCTTCCAGAACCCAGAGCTGGCGAAAGATCTCTCCGTCGTCGTCGTCGACGCCGAAGCCGGCATCGGCAATGGCGCGGTGTTTCCCGCGGGCCCGTTGCGCGAACGGCTCGACGACGGGCTCGCCCGCGCGGACGCCGTCGTACTGCTGAGCAACACGGACGAAGAGCCGCAATTGTTCGGCTGGCTCGGCCGTTACAAAGGCCCGATCCTCAGGGCCCGCATCGCACCGATGGCCGAGGCGCCGCAGGGAAAGTTCGTCGCCTTCGCCGGCATCGCCCGCCCGGAGAAATTTTTCGACACGCTGAGCGCGCTCAATGTGGATGTTGAAGAAGCCGTGCCCTATCCGGATCACTATCTCTTCACCGAATCCGATTTCGACTGGCTGCTGCAAATGAGCGAAGAGCGCAAAGCCAAGCTGATCACCACGGAAAAGGACGCCGCGCGCCTGCCGCCCGCTTGGCGCGCGCAAGTGCAGACGCTGCCCGTGGCCGCCCGCTTCGAGGACGAAGCCGCGCTGGATGCTTTACTCGCGCCAATCGCGGCGCGCATGGGTGCGACGCCCTAGCCAATGGCCAAACCCAAACCGATCAATTTTCTTTATCGTCTGGAGGCGCTGGGCTGGTTCGCCTTCACCGGCGGCATGGGCGCCTTGAAGCTCGAAGACGCGTCCGCTCTGGGCGCCAACATCGTGCCGCTCGTCGCGCCGCTCGTCAGCGCCAATAAAACCGCGCTGCGCAATCTGCGCATGTGCTACCCGAACGAAAGCGAGACTTGGCGGCGCGAGGTCGCCAAAGCCATGTGGCATGAGATCGGGCGCATGGCCGGCGAATTTCCACACATGGGCGAGTTCGTGGAGCGCCTGCACAAAGGCGAAATCGAATTCGAAGGTCGCGAAATCATCGAAGCCACGAAGGGCAAGGGCGCGGTCTTCATCGGCGGACACTTCACCAATTGGGAAGTGATCTCGCTGTGCCTCGCCCAGGTCGCGCCGGATTGCTATTTCACCTATCGGCCCGCCAACAACCCGATCATCGATAAGGACATCATCGAGACGCGCCGCAAGTTCGGACTCGAACTGCAAGCAGCGAAGGGCACGGAAGGCGGCATGGGGCTGTTGCGCGCACTCGCCAAGAAAAAGGGCGTCGCGCTGATGAACGACCAGAAATACAATATGGGCGTGAACGTCCCGCTGTTCGGGCACGATTGCATGACCGCGGACGGCCCGACGCGGCTGGCGTTGCGTTTCCGCGTGCCGCTGATTCCGCTCTCAGGCCGGCGCACGACCGGCGTACGCTTCAAGGTGCGCGTGCATGAGCCGATCCAACTCGACTATGACGCGCCGCTCGATACGGAAGTGCTGGCCGGCGTGAAGCGCGTCAACGACTTCATGGAAGCGCGCATCCGCGAAGCGCCCGAACAATGGTTCTGGGTGCACCGGCGCTGGCCCAAGGAAGCGTGGTGGAAGGCCGGCGTCGCCTAGTGCGGCTTGGCGCCTCCTGGCGCGCCGCCTAGACTGGCCGCGGTGCGGGAGGGCGCTCCGATGAAATTTCGCAGACTGGTGCTGGCGCTGGCTGTACTGGCGCTGGCGGCGTGCAATCAGAACGGGCTTAAGGCCGGTTCGCACATCAGCGGCAAGCTCGAAGCGAGCGACGCCACCAAGGACAGCGGCGAGATCATCGACAGCTACACGCTGCACGGCGAGCGCGGGCAGCAATTCATCCTGAGCCTGAACTCCACAGCCTTCGATCCTTATCTCTACGTGCGCGGCCCCGGCAATCTCTCGGAAGACAATGACGACGATCCGTCGGCGCAAGGCTCGCTCAATGCACGCCTCACCATCACCTTTCCGGAAACCGGCGACGCACGCGTCTTCGTGACCTCGTACCAACGCAATGGCACGGGCCCGTACGAACTCACGATCGAAGCGCCGCGGGCGACGCCTACAGCGACCGGGAGCCAGGTCGCGACCGGCCAAGCGATGGATGGCGAACTGGCCGAAGGCGACGCGCAGCTGAAGACCGGCGAATATGTCGACACCTATCCCTATCAGGGCCATGCCGGCGAAAACCTCGAGATCCGCCTCACGTCGAGCGACTTCGACCCCTACGTCGCCATAACCGGCCCGGACGGCTTTCAGAATTTCAATGATGACGACGTCGCCGGCAATTCACGCAACAGCCGTCTTGTGGTCACGCTGCCGGCGGACGGCGAATACACCATACACGCCACCAGCTATCAGGCCGGCGAACATGGCCGCTATCGTCTCGAAGTGAAGCCGACGACGGAAACGACTCCGAGCGCGACCGCGGGGGCGACCGGCGACACGATCGCCATCGGCCAGACGTTGAACGGCGCGCTGGCGGCGGGCGACACCACGCTGCGCAGCGGCGAGTTCACCGACACCTACCATTTCAATGGCGAGGCCGGGCAGCGTGTCGCGATCGGCATGCATTCGAACGCACTCGATCCTTATCTCATCCTGGTGGCGCCCTCCGGCGCGCAAGAGGACAATGACGACGCCACCCAAGGCGACACTCACAACAGCCGCATCGAAACCGTGCTCGGCGAGAGCGGGCAATATTCCATCGTCGCCACCTCCTACCAACGCGGCGAAACAGGCGCCTATACGCTCGACCTCAATCAGGCCGCCGCTTCAACGCCGATCACCGGCCCCAGCGCCCGCCGCATCTTCGCTGTCATGGTGGGCATCTCCGACTATCCGGGCACGGAGAACGATCTGCCGTTCACAGCCGAGGACGCGCGCAAGCTGCGCGAGACGCTCGCGCGCGAAGGCGTGCTGGCGAACGACAGCGTGACTTTGATCGACGCGCAGGCCACGCGCGCCGCCGTGCGGCAAGCGTTCCAGCGCGTCGCCGCTCAAGCCGGACCGGACGATCTCTTCCTCTTCTTCTATTCCGGCCATGGCGGCCAGGAGCGCACCCAGGTCAGCGCCACCGAACCGGATGGGAAGAACGAAACGATCGAACTCTATGACGGCGCCATGATCGACGACGAGTTGGCGCAATTGTTCGAACAAGTGCGCGCGCGCACCGCACTGCTCGTGCTGGATTCCTGCTTCAGCGGCGGCTTCGCCCGCGACGTCGTCAGCCATCCCGGCGTGATGGGCCTGTTCAGCTCCGAAGAAGATCTCACGTCCGCCGTCGCCGACAAATTCCAGGCCGGCGGCTATCTCTCGCATTTCATCCAGACCGGCCTCTCCGGCGACGCGGATGAGAACCACGATCGCGTCATCACCGCCGGCGAACTTTCGGCCTACGTGCGGCGCGAGTTTGCCGAGGAAGTGCGTGACGTAGGTTCGGTGACGAGCGACGGACAGCGCAGCTATCAATTTCCCGTGGTCGATCGCGGCGCCGTCGAAATCGACGCGCCCGTGCTCGCCTTGCGCTAGCCGCGGCGCAGGCGCTCGTTTGCGCGCAGAGCGCCGCGCGGCGAACGGTTCTTGCGCGCGCGCCGCGCCATCATCGACTGGATACGGTCGGCGAGATGGGGATGCTCGCATTGTTTGTCGCCAAGCGCGTGCTTGTCGCACAGGTCCGCCGCGGCGCGCGCCTTGCCCGCAACCGAGGCGGCCAGCAGCAACGCCATGTTTGGTCGGCGGCGACGCACCCATTGCGCAAGCGCGAAACCACTCTCATCTCCGGCCAGCTGCGCGTCACACATGACGATGTGCACCGTCTCGTCCGCGAGCAGGATGGATTTTGCTTCGTGCGCGCTTGCGGCCTCGATCACCCAGAACCCGCAATGGCGCAGATATTCTGCAATGCTCAGGCGAATCAGGACTTCTTCTTCAACGAGGAGAACGACGGGGGTTTTTGACGAACCAATACGAACGGATAGAGCCATCTGGGAAAACCTATGCGAAGATTCTGACTTCGCCGCCCTTCGCGTAAACCGCGTTCAAATTGCCGAGGTTCCGGCTTCAGGCGAAATTGACGATCCGGTTAGGGAACAACGCGGCGAAAATGGAACCGCAGGCGCCATTTGGCATTGTACGTGATCACAGGGGGCGGGAACCATGATGTGTCCGGCGGAGAATCCAACGTCAGACCCGCTCAAAGCACGCCTGCCCTCGGTGCTGGTAGTGGAGGGCGAGGTGCTCATCCGCCTGAGCATTGCTGAGTTCCTGCGGGATCATGACATGCACGTGGTCGAAGCATCCTCGCCCACGGAGGCGCGCTCCGTCTTGCTGGCCGAGGTGCCCATCGACGTCGTCTTCAGCGACGCCCATCTTGCCGATGAAGATCCAAGCGGTCCGCTGGCGCTCTGGCTTCGCGAGAACTTCCCGAAGGTCGGCCTGCTCCTGACCGCGTGGGCCTCGACAGGGCCGTTCGATCAAGCGGCCGACGCGCCTGTCTGCATCGAGAAACCCTACATCCCCGAAAAAGTGATGCACCAGATCGAAGCCCTGATCGCCCGGCGCAAGGCGCAGGGAACCTAGGTTCGCGCCGGCCTCCCTAACGGGCGCGGCACGTAAGCGGCCGCCGATACTCCAGGGACGCGGAATCCAGACGACGCGCTTGCGCCAATTCGGCGTTGGCGCGGTCGCACTGCCCCAGCGCGGCCAGCGCCGAAGCATAGGAATGATGAACGGGCGCAACGCTCGGCGCCGCCGCAACCGCGCGCTCGCAGAAGGGCAGCGCTTCCTGCGCTCGCCCCGCGCGCGTCAGGATGTAGCAATGTGTGTTGAGCACCACAGGGTTGTCGGGCTGCAGTGCAAACGCCCGCGTATCCGCGGCGAGCGCGCCATCGATATCGTGCAGCTGTTCCAGCAGCCCCGCCTGATTGACGTAACTGACCCAATCGGCGGCCGGCAGGGCTTTGTAAGCGTTGAGGGTCGGTGTGAACGCCGGATCGTGCGCGTCATTGAGAATGGGCAAGATCGCCGCATAGATCACGTCGATGTCGGGCGTTTCCGAAGCGTCCTCTACGCCCAGCATGGTAAGCACGGTATGCGCATCCTCCAGCGCTTCCCGCTTGCGGCCGACTTGGAAGTAAGACGAACCACGAAAGGCGTGGAAGCGCGGATCGGAAAACACCTGTTGACCGTCCGCGGGCTGAGCCTGGTCGTAGAAGCGGACAGCGGTTGCGTAGTCGGCGCGGAGGAAGGCTTCGGTGCCCAGATTGATGAGAGCCAGCATGTGCGGCGTGGAGCCGACCGGCGTGGCGTCAGCGCACGCCTGATAATTGATGGCGCCTTGCGCATCGGCGACGCAGGCCGTCGGCAGGGCCGAATCCTGCGCGGTCGCTACAGCGGGCGCGAGCAGGACCGCGAGCGTCAGAACGATTCCACGCATGCCTTCCCCCTGAATTAGGAAGCCGAGGCGAGTGCTCGGCGTGCGTTCGCGAGCGCCAGGATCGCCAGCGACGGATCGACATTGCGGTCGCGCCATTTCATGCGCCAGCAGAGGTGCGGACCGGTTGCGCGTCCGCGATTGCCGACGCGGCCGATCTGGTCGCCCTGCGCCACCACCTGCCCGACATGCACATCGACTTCGCTCATGTGCAGATACATCGAAATGAGGCCCTGGCCATGATCGATGAAAACGAGGCCGCCTTCGAGAAACATGTCCGGTTCAGCGAGCGCGACGACGCCTGAGGCCGGCGCGCGCACCGGCGTGCCGATCGGCATGGCGATGTCGACGCCGTAATGCGGCGATTTCGGCACGCCATTGTCGACGCGCTGATTGCCCCACGAGCCGGAGATCGGCCCTTCCAGCGGCCAGCGGAAGCCGTCGAGCCAGCCTTCGACATTGGCGCGGGAGGCAAACCCGACATTCTTCGTCTCGCGCTCGCGGGCGATGCGGGCGATGATCGCGGGATCGGTTGGGTTCACAGTCTGCGGCGGCAGTCCCTCGACGCGCTGAATGGAAAACTGCCGCGGCGCGATCTCAAAGGTACGTTCAGCATGATCGCCGTCATCTCCGATAAACTCTAAGGACGAGGTAGCTGGCGCGTCGCGGTCAAAGCCGATCACCGCCCAGCCTTGCGCGTCGGCGCGCCCGCGCTCTTCGCCATCAACGCGAATGGTCGCGCCTGGCGTTGTGCGGCAGAGCGCAACGCCGCCCTGAGCGAATGCGCCGGCGCATTGGACGTCGACCTGGGTCGGCGGCGCCGGCGCGGCCAGCGCTGCAAGTTGTGGCGCGGGCCAAGCGCTGGTCGAGCCCGAAGCCGGCGCGCTGGGAATAGGAAGCACCTCCGGCGCCGTCCGTGGCGTTTCCGCGATCGTTGTTCGTTGAACGCTAGTCGACGCGGATTGCCCCTGCGCCGGCGCCTCAGCGGCGACGCAAGCCGCGAGCAAGAGCGCAGCGAGCAGCGCCCTCACGCCGGCTCCTTATGGGTTTCCTTCCAGCGCTGCAGCGCTTCATCTGGCCCGCTATACGCCTCCTGCAGATCCACGCTCCAATATTTGAGTTCATCGAGCGGAATGCGCGCGCCAGTGACGGCGCACTTCACAAAGAGCCCTTGGCGTAAAATGGTGACTTCGTTGTCGCCATATTTCACGACCGCTTCCGGGCCGCCGGGATCGTACTTGTTCATCGGTCCTTCCTAGCGCCAATTTGGGGCCGAACCTAGCCGGCAGGCGGCTCAGAAGAGCGATCCTTGATCTCCGCCGGGCTTCGTGGGCGGCTTCGCCCGAACCGGCGTTGGCGCGGGCGCGCTCTCCGCTTCGCCCCCGGAGACCACCGCCTCCTTCTCGCCGTCGTGGAAGGCGAGGCGCACCGCATCTCCCGCCGCCAGTTCGGCCGCGCCGCGCACCAGCTTGCCGTCCGGGCGCTGCACCATGGCGAAGCCGCGCGCCAGCACGCTCCTATGCGACAGGCTCTCCAGCATGCGCGCCGTACCGTCGAGATGCTTGCGCTGCGATTCCAGCGTGCGTGCAATGGCGGGCTTGAGCCGCGCGCTCGCCTGCATCAGCTTCTCGCGCCTGCGCGCCACATCCTGGCTCAGCGCCTGCGGGCGCAAACGCGCCGCGACGCGGTCGAGTTGGGATTGGTGCGCGCGCACGTTTGCAACGAGAGCGAGGCCGAGCCGTTCGGCGGCGCGGTCGAAGCGCTGCGTCGGGATCTGCAGCAACGCTTCGAGTTTCGGCAGCTTTGCGGAGGCGGCGCGCAACTCCGTGCGGCGCCGCTCCATGCCGCGCAGAAGCGAGCCTTTGAGCCGCCCGTCGAGCACGCTCACGCGTTCCACCAACTCGGCGCGTACGGGCACGGCTTTTTCCGCTGCGCCCGTTGGCGTCGGCGCACGCAAGTCCGAGGCGAAATCAATGAGCGTCGTGTCGGTCTCGTGGCCGACGGCGGAGATGAGCGGGATCGCGCTTGCCGCGGCGGCGCGCACCACGACCTCTTCGTTGAAGGCCCATAGATCCTCGATCGAGCCGCCGCCGCGCGCCACGATCAGCACGTCAGGGCGAAGCGGGCCCTGCAAGTCATTGAAGCCCTTGATCGCGCGCGCCACTTGGCCTGCCGCTTCCGGCCCCTGCACCAGCACTGGCCAGAGCAACACTTTGCGTGGGAAACGCTCTTCGAGACGATGCAGGATGTCGCGAATGACCGCACCGGTCGGCGACGTCACCACGCCGATCACGCGCGGCAGGTACGGAATGGGCTTTTTGCGCTCGCGCGCGAACAGCCCCTCGGCGGCCAGCCGCGCTTTCAGCTTTTCGAGCTGCGCCAGGAGCGCCCCGACGCCGGCCGGCTCCATGCGCTCGGCGATGAGCTGATACTGCGAGCGGCCCGGATAGGTGCTGAGGCGGCCTTCGGCGACAACCTCCAGCCCTTCCTCCGGCTTGAACTTGAGCGCCAGCACATTCGTGCGGAACATCACCGTGGAGATGGACGCGTTGGCGTCCTTCAAGTCGACGTAGAGATGGCCCGACTTGGCCACCAACACGCGCCCAAGCTCGCCGCGCACGCGGACGCGGTCGAAACTCTGCTCCATGGTCCGCTTCACCGCCGAGGCCAGCTCGGAGACGGACAATTCGGGCAGATTGCTCTCTATCGGCGCGGGTTCGGCCATGCCTTTCTTTCGTAACGAGATTCGCCGCCGCCTCAGCCCAGGCCGCGCCGACCCTTTCCGACCTTTCATATAGGAATGGCCCGCCCCGGCTTCTCCAAGCCGGGCCGTGATGGTTAATTGCACGCGCTGCGGGGCCTGGGGGCGGCGCGGGGACAATCCATGGCTTTTGACGCGAGCGACCTTTCCTCGCAGGAGCAGTATGTCGTCGAGCGCACGCGCGACGGCGAGATCGCCGACTTTTCGGCTGCGGCTGGCCCGGACGGCGCCAAACCGGCGCTGCGGGCGGCGTTCCTGCGCAAGCTCCTGTTGCAGCTCGAACCGGGCTGGCCGGTGCGGATGCCGGGCGTGCGCATCCGCGGCGCGCGGATCGATGGCGCGCTCGATCTCTCCGACTGCGCCGAGCTGCCGGCGCTCGAACTGGCCGGTTGCGAGATCGCCGAGCGCATCGACCTCCGCCACACCAGGATCGCACGCCTTTCCTTCGAGAGCAGCGCGCTCACGAAGCTCGACGGACTTGGCCTGCACGTGCGTGGCGTTTTCAATCTTTCCGGCATTCGCGCCGCTGCAGCGGACGGTCTGTGCTGGATCGACGCGCGCGCCTTGACGGTCGATGGCAATGTCGAGCTTTCCGAAAGCCGACTTGCTGCGCCGACGGCGCGTGAAGAAGGCGTCGCGCAGCATCTTCAGAACTTGGCGCTGCGCCTTTCGGACGCGCGCATCGCCGGTTCGCTGCACATGGCGCGCCTGCAGGCGCAGGGCGGCGTCTCGATCGGCTCGGCGCATGTCGATGGCGACGTCATGCTCTCACACGCTGTTCTTGAAGCGGGGGAAGGCAAAGCGTTCAGAGCGCGCGCCGCTCAAATCTCCGGCGCCTTGGTGCTTCGCGACGCGAAAGTCGCCGGCGAAGTCGATCTCCGCAGCGCGTCTATCGGTTCGAATTTCGAAATCGTGCAGGCCGAAGTCACGCACGCGGCGCCGCGCGGCGGCGATATCAAGAGCGAATATGACGTCGCCATCTCAGCCACCAATGTGCGCGTGGGCGGCGCCGCGCTGTTTCAAGGCGCCAACATCAAGGGCGAGATCTTCCTCGCTGACGCCCGCATCGACGGCTACCTCGCCTTCGGCGGCGGGCGCTTCATGAATGGCGGCGGCTGGGCGATCCGCGCGCCGAACGTGCGGATCGGCGGCAACCTAACGCTCAAGCTCGCCGATGACGATACGGCGCCACACGGCAAGAAAACCGTGATCCAGGGCGGCGCCAAGTTCGATCGCGCACAGATCGACGGCGCGGTCGCCTGGCTCAATCTCGAACTGCGCGGGGCGGGGCCGGACGGCGCCAAGGGCCCGCTGCTTTCGTTCGCCGACGCGTGCATCAAGGGATCGCTGCAGGCGCGCAATCTCACCGCACAGGAGGATGCGCGCATCGACCTCGCCGGCGCGAGGTGCGGCGCGCTCGATGATGATTTGAAGACCGGCTGGGGCGTGGAAAAGGCGGCGCTTGATCTTGAAGGCTTCTCTTATGCGCGGCTTGACGGCGGCGGCAAGGACGATCGCTGGAGAGCGCGCCTCGGCTGGCTTCGCAAGAGCCGCCGCAACGGCTTTTCGCCGCAACCTTATGCGGTCCTGGCCGACGTTTATGCGCGCGCGGGTTGGCGCGAGGATGCGCGGCGCGTGCTGCTCGCGCAGCACGATCTGCGCGCGCTGCATTCGAGAGCCGGACCGCTGACGCGCGCGCTCTCTTCGGCGTTCGGCCTCGTCTGCGGCTACGGCTTCGCGCCG
>DASZSK010000017.1:0-7373 GCA_035548735.1 Caulobacterales bacterium
GCGCGAAGGACTCCGCCAAGTCACCGACACGGGCGCGATCGAAAAAGCGATCGATGACCTGATGGCCGCCAACGCCGACAAGGTCGCCGACGTGCAGAAGAACCCGAAAGCGTTTGGCTGGTGGGTCGGCCAGACCATGAAAGCCACCGGCGGCAAAGCCAACCCTGCGGTGGTGAACGAGATTCTGAAGAAGAAGCTGGGCGTCTAGCGCCGATCATCATCCTTCTGGGCGGCAGAGGGTGGCGCGACGCGCTGGATGAGGACGCCGCGTCTTCGGTCCGGATTGCTTTCGTAAATGCGTGGAGAGCGTGCGCTCTATCCGACCGACTTCGCCGTGCGCGTATCATGCCCTCATCTCCTGCATGGGAGGCTGAGGTCGACCAACAGCCCTGAGCGCAGGAGATGCGGTTGAGCGTGATGCGAGGGAAAGCGGCGACGTGGACGCCTCGCAGCTTCGGGGAGCGAAAGGAACCCGAAGGCTCCGGATGAAGCGTTGGTCTTCCTCCGCACGCCGTCCGGGAACGGAGATCAGGCGCTAAGCGCGCTCGGAAACCCAGCGTCGTGGGCGATCGGCCGCGGTTGAGCGGAGCGAGGGAGGAGCCCTTCCGATCATCATCCCATCTGCCAGCAAACGCATGGTGCCCCGAGGCGTCACCAACGCTTCAGATCTCCGCCGGCGCAACAACAGCCGCGCGAGGCGCGCTTCCGGCACACCTCACACTTTTCTATCGCGCAAGCTTGAAGCGCGCCTCGCTCTCCCGCTTGTTTTTGGCGCGGCTTCACTATGCAGGTGAAGGCGGCGTCGAGCCGCGCCGGTGGACGAGGGCCGGCGCGCGCAGGTCTGAGAGGACAATGCGTTCTGTCCGCCGTCGCCGAAGACTGGGACCGCCGGCTTCCAGCCGGCATGTCGGCGCTGCGCTCCCTTCGACAAGCTCAGGCAAGCGCTGCAGCCGGCCCTCTCCCCTTGTGGGAGAGGGGATCAAGTGCGCGGTGCTTTGTTTCAGACGCAACGCGGGTGAGGGGTGCAAGCGCGGCGAATGTCGAGGAGGCGCCCCTCATCCGTCTTCGCTGCGCTCAGACACCTTCTCCCACAAGGGGAGAAGGACGAACGTCAAGCCCGCAGCCGATAGCCGCTCTTCAGCATCATCCAGCTGCCCCAGCAGAGCGCGAGCGCGATGACGAGCGACGCAATCGCGCCGGTCCATAAGGGCGCGTCGTGCGAGCCGATGAAGCCATAGCGAAAGCCGTCGATCAGAAAGAACACCGGGTTCATGTGCGAGATCGAGACGAACGGTTCGGGCAGCGCCTTGGTCGAATAGAACGTGCCGGAGAGCATGGTCAGCGGCGTCACCACGAAATTCGTCACCGCGGCGATGTGATCGAACTTGTCCGACCAGATGCCGCCCATGAGCCCGATCGCGCCAAAGATCAGCGAACCGATCACCGCGTAATAAAGAACCGCGATGAGATTGCTCGGCATGATGTTGGCGATCCACGACACCGCGATCAGGCTGCCCGCCCCAACCAACAGCCCGCGCGCCGCGGCGCCGACAATGAACGCAATCGTGAGCTCAAGCGCCGACAGAGGCGGCATCAGGAAATCAACCGAATTGCCCTGCACTTTCGCGATCACGATCGACGAGGACGAGTTCTGAAACGCGTTCGACAGCATCGACATCATGACGAGCCCGGCCGCCAGCCCGTCGACATAAGCGTGCGTGGTGCCTGGCCAGAAGCCACGCCGCACCACGCCGAAGATCAGCATGAACATCAGGGTCGACATGAGCGGGGCAAACACCGTCTGCGAGCCGACCTTCAGAAACCGCCGCACTTCGCGCCAGATCAGGGTCTTGAGCCCCAGCCAGTTCACCGCCCCATAGTGGCGCGAGGCGATGGGCGAGGCAGTTCCGACGCGCGCGTCCATAGAAGCTCCGTTTAGACGAAATTAACCACGTTCTGGCTCGATTTGCTCAGGCGCGCGAGCCAAGTGCTTGTCCCGCCTACAAATAAGGGCTCGGGAGAAGCTGAGCACCCCTTGACTAACCTGTGAGTGATTCGAGTCGTTCTGGGGATAACCCAAACCTTATCCACACAGGATGTTGTGCCTGAGAAGAAGTCCCGGCACTATATACATGGGATGGCTCGCCAATGCGGCGAGTCGGAGACGCCGACAAGGCGTCTCGGGCACATATAGGGGCTGAAAACTATGTGGACCGACGAACGCGTCAACACGCTCAAAAAGCTGTGGGCTGAGGGCCTCTCCGCGAGCCAGATCGCCAAGCAATTGGGCGGCGTCACGCGCAACGCCGTGATCGGCAAAGTGCACCGCCTCGGATTGGCCGGCCGCGCGACGCCGTCGCGGCCCGCCAAGCGCCCGGTGCGCGCCGCGCGTCCGCGCGTGGTCGGAC
Organism: Caulobacterales bacterium; assembly: GCA_035548735.1. Lineage (GTDB taxonomy): Bacteria > Pseudomonadota > Alphaproteobacteria > Caulobacterales > Aquidulcibacteraceae > Vitreimonas. The sequence continues at coordinate 2,409 of DASZSK010000017.1, forward strand.
CGACCGCGCCGCGCATCCGCCCGGCGGCGACCATGCCGACCGTGGTCATTCCGCAACTAGAACCGATGAAGCTCGAGGACGGACGCACCGCCACGGTGCTCTCGCTCAACGAAAGCATGTGCAAATTCCCGATCGGCGACCCCAACGACGCCGACTTCGCCTTCTGCGGCCGCTCGGCCTGCGGCGGCCCCTATTGCGCCGACCATGCGCGCCTCGCCTACCAGCCGACCCAGGCCCGCAAGCGCCGCACCGGCGAGCCGGACGAACTGCGCCGCATGCTGCGCCTCGCGGCCATGTAAGCGCCGGCGCAGATCCAGTTCACGAAGGGCGGTCCGGCGACGGGCCGCCCTTATGGTTTCGGGCTCACGAAAAAAATTCAGCGATCGCGTCGATCCACTGTCGGCCCGCTCGTCGTGTCGGTAGAGCAGGCTTCGATCGCCGCTCCGACATGAGGAGAGAACCCGATGCGTTTCATGATGCTGATGATCCCGCGCGTATACCAGCCCGGCGCGCAGGACGACGTCTCCAAGACTGGCATGCCGCCCGCGGACGCCGTCGAGAGAATGATGAAATACAATGACGAACTGCAGAAGGCCGGCGCCCTCATCGCGCTCGACGGGCTGCATCCTCTGTCAAAGGGCGCGCGCGTGTCGTTCGCCGGCGGCAAGCCGCAGGTCACGGACGGGCCGTTCGCGGAGGCCAAGGAAGTGCTCGGCGGCTATTGGATGATCCAGGTGAAGTCCAAGGAGGAGGCGGTCGAATGGGCGCGGCGCGTGCCGGCTGACGTCGGCGACGTGGTCGAGCTTCGCCAGGTGCAAGAAATGAGCGACTTCACCGACGACGTGCGCGAGATCGTCGAGAATTCCGAGGTCGGCAAAGCGCAGCGCAAAGGCTGAGCGAATTCCTCTGCTTCGCCCCTGGCGCTTGAAATCCGCGCCGCTGACTCACAAAGGCACACGCCATGAAATTCATGACCATCGTCCGCTCGAAGGAAACATCCGCCGAACCGAAACTGCCCCCGCCCGCTCTGATGGAGGCGATCAACAGGCTGGCCGAGGAAGCGACCAAAGCCGGCGTCTTCCTGGGCACGGGCGGCCTGCTGCCCTCGGCGATCAACGGCGCGCGCGTGCGCATCGACAACGGCAAGCTCACGGTCACCGACGGACCGTTCACCGAAGCCAAGGAATTGGTCGGCGGCTACGCCATGTTCCAGGTCAATTCCAAGCAGGACGTGATGACGTGGGCCACACGCTTCATGGAACTGCATCGGAAGCACTGGCCGGAATGGGAAGGCGAAACCGAAGTGCGCCAGATGTGGGAAGAACCGCCCTGCGGCTAACGCGCCTTCTTCCGAAACAGCGACGTGATGCTCAACTGATTGACGACGCCGGCATGGAAAACGCGCGCAGTGAGAACAAGCACCAGGATGAGCGACACGCTCATCACCGCGCCCATGCCGGCAATTTCCGTCCATGAGAGATTGGACGGCGCGCGGATCAGTATGAGGAACGGCGTGAACAACGGAAACCACGAAGCCGCCGTGATCATCGGCGCGTTGGGATTATCGAGCGCGGGCGCGAGCAGCATCATCGGCACGGCGAGCACGAGCGCGACGGGCCCCATCAGCGATTGCGCTTCCTGCAGCGACTCGCAGAGGCTGCCGATCGCCAGGAATGTCGCGCCGTAAAGCAAATAGCCGGCGCAGAAGCCGATCGCGAACGCAACCAGCAAGCGCGTGTCGAGGAACGAGGCGGCGATCTGACCGAGCAAGCCCTGCCCGCCATGGGACGCGGCCATATTGAGCAGCGCGCCGCCGAGCGCGGCCCAGAGCCCCAGCAAGGTTGCGCTGACGAAGGCGACGCCGATCAGCTTGCCGACCAGCAATTGCAGCGGCGAAACGCTGGTCAGTAGCGAGTCCAGAATCTTATTGGACTTCTCCTCCAGCACGCCGGACAGCAGCATGTTGGCGACGCTGAACACGATGCTCCAGAGGATGAAGGTGAGAAGGATCGCCGCGAAAAACGGGGCGCGCTGGCGCAGCGTGACCTGCCCGCCCACACTGGGCCGCGGATCGAACTGCGTCACATCGGGCCAGAGCCCTTCAAGGCGATCCGCTTCAGTCTGCGCCAGCCCGAGCGCAACAACCGCTTCGCGCTGCATCACCGTGCGCATGGCGCGTTGAGCGATGTCGGCGGGTTCGCGCTGCGAGAGATTGATGCTCCAATAATCAACGCGCGGCGCGCCGTCGAGGCGGCGAATATCGACGGCGCCATAGAGCATACGCCCGTCGGCGAGCTTGCGCGCGCCAGTGAGATACGGCTTCAGCGCCTCAATGGTCGGGGCCGGCGCGGGCGCTATCGCATAGCGCGGCGCAAGCGCTGGAAATGCGCGCAAGGCGCCGGGTGCTTGGCGCGCCACAAGCGCGCGCGCAGCGGCGCCGGCGGCCTGTCGGGTCGGCGCCGCGTCGAACGCCGCCAGCGCCGTGGGCGCAACATTGGGCGCCGCCGCTTCGAGATAGGTCTTGATTTCCGCACGCGAGGTCGTGCGCGCCTCGGTCTCGAACGCGGTGGTTACGAGCGCTGCATCCTCGGGGCGATCAGCCAGTACGACAATGACGCGCGAAGGCTCGGCGCGTGCAAGCAGCACCGGGCCGAACAGCAGCGCCGCCAGCAGAACCGGCGCCGTGAACAAGGATATCCAGAAGCCCCATGTGCGCACATAGGCCAGATATTCACGCCGCGCGACGAGATAGATCTGCCGCATCCTATTCCCCGTGCGCCACGCGATCGCCGACCAGCGCGACGAACGCTTCATGCAAGCTCGCCCGCGCCGGTTCGAACAAAGACAGCGGCGCCTGCGCCTCGACGCATGCCGCCAACAGCCGTCGTGAGGCTTCCGGTCCTTCGAGTTTCACGCGCCAGCGCCGCCGGCCTGCTTCGGCGCCGTCGCTCTGCACGACGAAGCCTTTGCCCGCGAGCGCAACGGGAAGATCGAACGCGCCTTCGGTCTCCAGCAAAGCGACGCTGGGCGCGAGCGCGAGGGCGTCACGCGTCGGGCCTTCAAAGGCTTTCTTGCCCTGCGCGATCAGCACGATGCGGTCGCAGAGTCGCTCGGCGTGCTCCATGATATGCGTGGAGAAGAGGATCGTCCGTCCCGCCGCCGCCTCGGCGCGAATGGTGTCCTCCAGCACACGCTGATTGACGGGGTCGAGCCCGGAAAACGGTTCGTCGAAAATCACCAGATCCGGCTCGTGCGCGATCGCAGCAAGAACCTGCACCTTCTGCGCCATGCCCTTCGACAGCGTCTTGATCTTCTTGCGCTTGACCGGCCCCAGGCCGTGCGATTCCAACAGCGCGTCCGCGCGCCTGAAGGCGCTGCGCGCATGCACCCCCTTGAGCCGCGCGAGATAAGCAATCGCGGCGCGCGGCGTCATGTTGCGATAAAGCCCGCGCTCCTCCGGGAGATAGCCGACACGCTGCAGCACGCGCCGCGTCAGCGGCTGTCCCAGCAGCGCGATGCGCCCTGCGCTCGGCTTCAGCACGCCCACGAGCATGCGCAACGTCGTCGACTTGCCCGCGCCGTTCGGCCCAAGCACGCCGCAGATCGAGCCTTGAGGAACTTGAAAGCTCAGATTCTGAACCGCAGAGCGCCCGCCATAGGTCTTGGCCAGCCCTTCCGCTTCGAGCGCAAACGTCATGCGTCTTCGGGTTTAGGGCCTCGCACGCCGAGATCAAGCGCGGTCGCCTGCTTGTGATCGTGCCGCAATGCAGCAATCGCTTCCCGCTAGCGGCGAAACCGCGGCGAGGCTACGTTCGGCGACGCGAACCGAGGACGAGCAATGGCGTACTGGCTCATCAAGACCGAACCCGACACATGGTCGTGGGATCAGCAGGTGAAAAAAGGCGCGAAGGGCGAGCCATGGACTGGCGTGCGCAATTTCCAGGCGCGCAAGCATCTTCAGGACATGAAGAAAGGCGACCGCTGCTTCTTCTACCATACGGGCGACGAGAAGCAGGTCGTCGGCGTCGCCGAAGTGGTGAAGGAAGCGTATCCCGATCCCACCGCGACAGAAGGCAATTGGGTGGTGGTCGATGTGAAAGCGCTCGAACCATTCAAGACGCCGGTGACGCTCGCGACAATCAAGGCCGACGCGAAATTAAGGGACATGGTGCTGGTGAAAAACGCGCGCCTTTCGGTTCAGCCGGTGACGGCCGCCGAATGGGCGCATGTCTGCAAGCTGGGCGGCGTGAAGGCTTAAGGCGCGCTCGCCGCGGCCTGCGCCATGCGGCGCGCGAGCTGTTCGCCGCTCATCGCCGGATCACCCGACCAAGCCAGCAGCGTGACGACGCGCTCGCCTTTGCGAAACACGATCTGCGTTTGATAGCCGGGCAGATGGTTGGCCATCTGCGCTTCATCGCCCAGACCATTGACCGCTTCGATTGGATAGTCCGGCTGCGCCGCGCCCCAGCGCTGCGCGGTCTGCGCGACAAAGTCATGCGGCGCGACATTTCCCAGGCTCGCCGCATCGTAAAGGATCACGTCGCCGCCGCGGCGGCCGTCCGTCGACTCCCAACGGCACGAACCGGCGCCGACGTCGCCGGCCGCGATCGATTGGACGCCAGCGCCAAACAGCGACTCCGGCTGCGCGATGAGCGCACATGCGGCGCCGCTTCCGGCGTGCTGACCACCGCCGCCGGAGCGGCCGCAGCTCGCAAGCAAGAGCGCAAGCGCAAGAGCAGTCACGAACCTCGACATGAGCGCCTTCTCGGATTTCGAACCGACGAAGAAACTAGACGTTCCAGACCCGCCCGTGAAGCTTTTGTGACGAACTCAACTCCGCGGCGGATGGCGCGCCAGGAAGTCGAAGACGTGCGGATACATCCCGTCGCGCACGAGCGTCGCGTGATCAGAGCCCGGCATGCGCACGAATTCCTTGGGCTGGTTCGCTAAGGCGAACAGTCGTTC
>DASZSK010000018.1:0-4169 GCA_035548735.1 Caulobacterales bacterium
ATTTTCGAAGTCTTCCGCCGCGTCTCCGCGTGTTGGAATCGACGCGAGGTGTTCATTGAACTTCGCTGCCCACGCGGTCCCCGTTGCGCTGAGAAGCGGAATGCGCACGCCGCGCGATGCGATTATTCTTGCTAACCCCAGCGCAGCGCGGCGCAAGGCATAAGGATCGCTTGATCCCGTTGGCTTTTCATCGATCGCCCAAAACCCCACCAGTGTATCGAGCTTGTCCGCGAGTGCGAGCGTCACCGCGACGGGATCCGTCGGCACGCGATCGTTGGGGCCGAGCGGGCGATAGTGATCTTCGATCGCTTGCGCGACGCTCAAGCCCTCCCCCCTCGCGGGGGAGGGTTGGGAGGGGGGGCTCTCAGAAGACGGCGCGGATATCGATGACGCGCTCACTCCTGCACGCCCCCCACCCCCTGCCCCCGCCCCGCGAGGGGGCGGGGACGCATTTAATTCTGCAAGATAGAGTTCGCGGCCGATCTGGCCTTGCAGCTCCGGAAACTCGCCAACCGTCTCGGTAACCAAGTCGCACTTCATCAAAGTCGCGGCGCGTTCGACCAGCTTCGGGTCGGCCTTGGTGACCGCGCACAGCTCGACCGCCAGTGCCTTCACGCGCTCCACCTTGTCCCACACGCTGCCGAGTTTCTGGTGGAAGACGATCTTCTCCAGCTTGGCTTTGCGTTCTTCGGTGAAGAGCGGCGTCTTGCGATCCACGTCCCAGAAGAAGCGCGCATCGTTCAGACGCGCCGACAAGACGCGCGCATTGCCGGCCGCGATGGCATCGCCGCCATCCTTGGCTTCGATGTTCGCCACGGTGATGAAATACGGCGCGAGCTTCTTCGTTTGCGGATCGCGCACGGCGAAATATTTCTGGTGCGTGCGCATGGTGAGACGGATCACTTCGCCCGGCAGATCGAGAAAGCTCTCGTCCATCCGCCCCATCAGCACGACCGGCCATTCCACAAGGCCCGTCACCTCCTCCAAGAGGCTGGCGTCTTCGACGAGTTCGAGCTTGCGCTCCGCGCAAACCTTCTTCGCCTGTTCGAGGATGATGGCTTTGCGCTCCTCGCGGTCGATCAGCACCTTGGCTTCGCGCAGCTTCGCGTAATGCTCTTCGGCGTTCTTCACCGGAATGGCCTTGGGCGCATGGAAGCGATGGCCCCAGGTGACGGGTTCGGCGCCGACGCCGTCGATCTCGATCTTCACCGCCGCGCCGTCGAACAGGCAGAGCACATTGTGCAGCGGCCGCACCCAGGTCAGATCGCTCGATTGCGAGCGCATGCTCTTCGGCCACGGAAACGCGCGGATCACTTCGGGCACGATCTCGCGCAGAATTTCCGGCGTCACCCGCCCGGCGCGCTCGATCACTGCGACATAGAAATCGCCCTTTTTGTCGTTAACGACCAGCGCCTGCTCGATCGACGACAGCCCCGCGCCGCGCAGGAAGCCCTGGATCGCCTGATCCGGCGCGCCGACGCGCGGGCCCTTGCGCTCTTCGCTGACGTCGGCCGCTTTCGCGTCGAGGCGCTCGATCACGAGCCCCAGATGCCGCGGCGACGAAAACGTGCGCACCGCTTCGGGCGTGAGCCCGTGCGCACGCAGCTTCTCGCTCACTAGCCGCGACAAATCCTCCTCCGCGCGCTTCTGCATGCGCGCGGGGATTTCCTCGGAAAACAATTCAAGCAGGAGCTGGGGCATTTAGCGTTCTTCTCCCCCTCCCCCGGGTGGGGAGGGGGCCGGGGGGTGAGGGGCGTCGAGGAAGGCGCGCACTTGGGTGAGAACCCAATGCGGCCGATCCCAAACATCATTGTTGGCGAACCGCATCACGCGAAAGCCCAGCGCGACGGCATGCACCTCCTTCGCGCGATCGTTCTCCTGCACGTCGGCGAGGCGGTGGATCGAACCGTCGATCTCAATCAGCAGGCGCGTCGAATATTCCCCAAAGTCGAAGACGTACTGGCCGAGCGCGAGTTGGCGACGAAACGTGAAGCCCTCAACGTCGCGCAGCAACGCCCACAGCTTCTTCTCTGAAGGCGTCATCTCCTTGCGCATGCGCTTGGCGCGCCCGTTGGCGCGCGGGAATTGCTTTTGCCTCGTGGCTGAGGTCGGCGCCCAGCTTCCAGAGCCCCCTCCTCCTGGTGGGGAGGGGGTTAGGGGCGAGGGGGACGCAAGGTTGAGCGCTGCGCCGGGTTCTGCACGCCCCTCATCCGGCCGCTTCGCGGCCACCTTCTCCACCAGTGAGAAGGTTTCCGGTGTTTCGTTCTGCGGCGTCACTGCAGCCGCTCCCAAGCCGCCGCACACCCCTTCGCCAGGTCGCGCACGCGGGCGATGAAGCTTTGGCGCTCGGTGGGGCTCACCACGCCGCGCGCGTCCAGCAAATTAAAGAGATGCGACGCTTTCAGCGTGTAGTCGAACGCCGGCAACACAGCGCCTTCGCTCAACAAGCGCTTCGCCGTCGTTTCCGCGTCCTCGAACCAGCGCAGATTTTGCGCCGGATCGGAGAGCTCGAAATTGAAGCGCGATTGCTGGCGTTCGTTTTCCAGGAACACGTCGCCATAGGTGAGCGGGTACGGGCTGTCCGGATCGTTGAACGGCAGGTCGTACACATTCTCGACGCCGAACACGTACATCGCCAGGCGCTCGAGCCCGTAGGTGAGTTCGCCGCTGACCGGGCGCACGTCGAGGCCGCCGACCTGTTGGAAGTAGGTGTATTGCGACACTTCCATCCCGTCGCACCACACTTCCCAGCCGAGCCCCCAGGCGCCGACCGTCGGGTTTTCCCAATCGTCCTCGACGAAGCGGATGTCGTGTAAGAGCGCGTCGATGCCGATGCGCTCCAGCGAGCGAAGGTAAAGATCCTGCAGGTCCGGCGGGTTCGGCTTCAGGATCACCTGGAATTGGTAATAGTGCTGCAGCCGGTTCGGGTTCTCGCCGTAGCGCCCGTCTTTCGGCCGCCGCGACGGCTGCACATAAGCCGCACGCCAAGGTTTGGGCCCAAGCGCCCTGAGCGTGGTGGCCGGGTGCAGCGTGCCGGCGCCGACCTGCTCGTCATAGGGCTGCAGAATGGCGCACCCCTGCTCCGCCCAATAATTCTGGAGCGTCAGGATCACGTCCTGGAAACAGCGCGGCGGCGCTGTGTTGCTTTTGGGCTTGGCCATGGGGCGCCACGCCTAAAGGCGCCCGCCCCCGCTTTCAAGCTTATGGTCCGCCGTTTGCTTAAAGCGCCGCAAGGGGACCGTCCCGGAACAGTCGCGACACGGGTCGCGTTTTCGCGTCCGGGGACCAGGAGCGGATCATGGCGAGCGGCGACAACCAAGGTGCGGCGGAAGCCTGGCGTCCCGGCGCGCTGTCGGCGGTGCACGTCGCCTTCGGCTTCTGCTTCCTGGTTTGCCTGGCCATGGCTGTATTCAGTCTCGGCGCCTGAGAGCTATTCGGCCGCGGCCGGGACCTCGGCCTCCTCGTCCGAAAAGATCGCCTCGATCGTCAGCCCGAACACACGGGCGATCTTGAACGCCAGCGGTAGCGACGGATCATATTTCCCCGTCTCGATCGCATTCACGCTCTGGCGCGACACGTCGAGCCGCTGAGCGAGATCGGCCTGGCTCCAATTGCGCTCGGCGCGCAGCACGCGAAGGCGATTTCTCATTTGTACCGCCGCGCAACGAAAAGGAACGCCACGCGCCAGACCAGGATCATGATCGGCAGAACGAAAAACATCGCATGCGGCAGGGTCGGGACCACGCGCATGATTTCCAGAAAGCTGTAAGCGAAGCTGCCAAAGCCGACGACGCCGGCAGTGATCAGCAGCGCCTCGCTCTGCATGCGCCGCTGCATCTCGTCCAAGCTGGAAAACAGCCGTACAACCGCGCGCAGCATCAGCAGCGAATACGCCATCGTCCCCACCACGAGGAGAATTGCACTCCATTGCGGCAGACCAAGTCGCAACCAAACGAAAGCGCCTATTCCGATCAGACCGACATAAAGCGCCACCGCCACCCAGACCTCGCGCGCGAACCGATTGGCGGAAGCGGATTTGCCCGGCGGCCAGAGATCGACAGCCATCAGCGGACCTCCCGGCCCGTCATCGCATCGACAGCGCGGAGCCCGCATTGCACGACGCCGAACAGAAGCATGAAGCCGCTGGTGAGGATGAACGGCTCCGGCGC
>DASZSK010000019.1:0-101280 GCA_035548735.1 Caulobacterales bacterium
GAGGCGGAAGCCTTGAAGAAGGAAAGCGATCCGGGTTCGAAAGATCGCGCCAAGAAATTGGCGGTGGAGCTGTCGGAGCTTGAAACCAAGTCCGCCGAGCTGACCGCTGTTTGGAACGCGGAGAAGCAGAAGCTCGCCGGCGCCGCGAAGGCGACGGAAGAGCTGGAGCGGCTGCAGAACGAATTGCTCGACGCGCAACGCCGCGGCGATTTCGCCAAGGCGGGCGAGCTGAAATACGGACGCATCCCGCAAGTCGAAAAGGCCATCGCCGAAGCCGAAGCGAAGGGCGGCGGCGGCAAGGGCGCGCTGGTGCAGGAAGTAGTGGACGCCGAAGCCATCGCCGGCGTCGTCTCGCGCTGGACCGGCGTGCCGGTCGAAAAGATGCTCGAAGGCGAGAAGGCGAAGCTCCTGAAGATGGAAGACCAATTGCGCCAGCGCGTGGTTGGTCAGGAGCCGGCGCTCCGCGCCGTCAGCGACGCCGTGCGGCGCGCACGCGCCGGCTTGCAGGATCCAAACCGGCCGATCGGCTCGTTCATGTTTCTGGGGCCGACGGGCGTCGGCAAGACCGAACTCACCAAGGCGCTCGCCGAATTCCTGTTCGACGACGACAACGCGATGACGCGCATCGACATGTCGGAATACATGGAGAAGCATTCCGTCTCGCGTCTGATCGGCGCGCCTCCGGGCTATGTCGGCTACGAGGAAGGCGGCGCGCTGACGGAAGCGGTGCGGCGGCGGCCGTATCAGGTCGTCTTGTTTGACGAAATCGAGAAGGCGCATCCGGACGTGTTCAACGTCCTCCTGCAAGTGCTCGATGATGGCCGCTTGACGGACGGCCAGGGCCGCACGGTCGATTTCAAGAACGTCATCCTGATCATGACCTCGAACGCCGGCGCGCAATATCTGGCGGACCAGCCGGAAGGCGCCGATGTGGAAGACGTGCGCGAGTTGGTGATGGGCGAAGTGCGTGGGCGCTTCCGTCCGGAATTCCTCAACCGCATCGATGAGATCATCCTCTTCAAGCGGCTGGAACGCGCGCAGATGGGCCAGATCGTCTCGATCCAGCTCAAGCGGCTCGAAAAGCTGCTCGCCTCGCGCAACATCGCGCTCGATCTCGACGAGCGGGCGAAAGCGGAGCTCGCCAAGCGCGGCTACGATCCGACCTACGGCGCACGCCCGCTGAAGCGCGTGATCCAAAAGGATCTGCAGGATCCGCTGGCGCGGCTCATTCTCGAAGGCCGCGTGAAGGACGGCGACCGCGTGCGCGTGTCGTTCGACGGCAACGATTTCCTGTTCGACGGCAAGGCGGAGCGTAAGGCCGCTTAGGGAACCGGCTTGGCGTTTCGCACGTCTGCCTGGGCGGAGTCCGGCAGGCGTGCGAGCGTCATTCTTTCAGGCGGCCATTCAGTTCGCCCGGCGCGAGATCGTGCTGGTGGCGGCGTTCGTCAGCATTGCGCTCGCGCTCTGGACGTTCGTGCACCTCGCCGATGAAGTCGGCGAGGGCGAGACGCGGGGCTTCGATACCGCGCTGTTGCTCGCCTTGCGCACCGGCGACCATCACGATCCGATCGGCCCGCCCTGGTTCGAGTTCGCCGTCCGCGACGTGACCGCGCTCGGCGGCTATGCGGTGTTGACGCTGGTGACGGCGATCGCCGCGGGCTTCCTGGCGGTGCGGCGCAATTTCGGTCGCGCGCTGTTGTTGCTGGTCGCGGTGATTGGCGGAGCGCTTTTGAGCGAGAGCCTCAAGTTCAGTTTCGCGCGTCCGCGCCCAGATCTGGTCGCTCACATCGTGGAAGCGGGCGGCGCGAGTTTTCCCAGCGGACATGCGACGCTGTCCGCCGCCGCCTATCTCACGCTCGGGGCCATGCTGGCGCGTGCGCTGGAGCGGCGGCGAGAGCGCTTCTATGTGCTGGGAACCGCGATCTTTCTGGCGCTGCTGATCGGCGCGAGCCGCGTGTATCTGGGCGTGCATTGGCCGACCGATGTGCTGGCCGGCTGGTGCGTCGGCGGCGCGTGGGCGCTGCTGTGTTGGACGGCCGCCTCTTGGCTGGAGCGCAACGACGCGCAAGGAGCGTGAGCGCTCCATGCAAAAGGGCGCCGCCCGCTTGCACGAACGGCGCCCTCAAATGCGAGCCGCTTCGTTTACGGCGTGGTCGTCGTCGACGTGCTCGTGCCCGTCGTCGTGGATGTCATCGTACCGGTGTCGGTCGTTGTCGCCATGCCGGTGTCGGTGGTGGTGGCCATGCCCGTGTCGGTGGTCGTCGATTCCGAACTATAGGACGTGTCCGTCGTCGTCGTTGTCGAGGAATTGTTTCCGCAGGCGGCGAGCGACATCATCATCGCGAGCGCCCCGGCGGCGAAAAGCGATTTCAACATGGGCATTACCCCTCATTAAGACGGCCGCTTCGCCGCCGAGGGGGCCAACGCGCCATCGCTGCGACGGTTCCGCTGTCGCGATTTGAGAGTCTCAGCGCCGCAGTTTAGGGTTTTGTGCTGGGATTGCCGTCAGTGGCGTCGTTGAGCGCATCGCCGGCGTCGCCCTGGCGATGCTGACCGGCGGCTTGATCGACGGCTTCGCCGGCGCGCTCCATCGCGCCGTCACTGGTGTTGCGATGACCTTGCGTCGCGTTCTCGACGGCGTTGTCCATGCTCTCGCCGGTCTTCTCGGCGCTCTGCCCGCAACCGCCCAGGGTCAGCATCAGGCCCGTGAAACCCGCCACAATCATCGACTTGCGCATGCATCATGCTCCTTTGCTAGAAGAAGCGTGGACGCGGGCGTAAGGTTCCGCCATGAAATCGTGCTGAAACAAAGGGAGACGAAGCCGTGATCATGCGGGCGATGGGGCTGGGGTTTCTGCTCTGGCTGGTTGTGATGGCGGTGTTCCGCTTCGCGGGGCAATATTTCTTCCTGCCGGACGAGACGCCGCGGATGATCTGCTTCATCGCCGCGCCGTTCATCGGTGTGATCGTGGCGTTCGTGCTGCTGAAGCTGTTGCGCGAAGCGCCAGGCGATGAGGGCGAGGCCGCCGTCGCTGTCGCCTTCCCCGGCTTGCTGCTCGACGCGTTCGTGGTGCGCGAGTTTTCGCGCATCATGACCAATCTCGATCCGACGCTCGACACCGAGTTCGCGGCTTTGATGCTGATCTTCTCCGCCGGCATTCTCTTCACCGGCCTCCTGATGACGCATCTCGCGCCGCAGGATGAGAAGGTGTGAGGCGGCGCGATGTCGTGCTTGGTGCGTCGGCGCTCGGCGCCTGCGCAAGCATGAGTTCGTCGACGCGGCGACCGCTGGTGATTGCGCATCGCGGCGCGAGCGGCGAGCGGCCGGAACACACGATGGCGTCCTATCGGCGCGCCATCGCGCAGGGCGCGGATTTCATCGAACCCGATCTCGTGTTCAGCAAGGACGGCGTGCTGGTTTGCCGGCACGAGAACGAGATTTCGGGAACGACGGATGTCGCATCGCGTGCGGAGTTTGCAGCGCGACGCGCGGCGAAGGTCGTCGACGGCCAGCGCGTCGAAGGCTGGTTCGCGGAAGAGTTCACGCTGGCCGAGCTGAAAACGCTGCGCTGCCGCGAGCGCTTGCCGCAATTGAGGCCGCAGAACACGGCGTTCGACGGACAAGAGCAAATTCCTACGTTCGCGGAGGCGCTGGCGCTCGCGCGCGGCGCCAATGCCGGCATCTATCCCGAACTCAAACATCCAAGCTTCATGTCGGCGTGTGGCTTTCATCCCGTGGAGGCGTTCGTCGCGGCCGTGCGCGAAGGCGGCGGGCAAGCGGCGGCCGACAAGATGTTCGTGCAATGCTTCGAGGTCGGCCCGCTGGCGCAGGTGGCTTCGTTATCGTCGCTGCGGTTCCAGACGATCCAGCTTATGAGCGCCGATGGCGGCCCGTGGGACCAGCCCGACAAGCGCTATGCCGAAATGGCGAGCGCTGAGGGTCTGCGTAGCGTCGCCCAATACGCGCACGGCATTGGCGTCGAGAAGAGCATGATCGTCCCGCGTGATGCGGATGGCGCGTCACGCACGCCGACCGATCTCATCGCCCGCGCACACGCTGTTGGCTTGCAGGTGCACGCCTGGACCTTTCGCGCAGAGAACTACTTTCTGCCGAAGGAGCTGCGCCGTGGCGACGCAAACGCGGCGGACTATCCGCGCATGCACGGCGATCTCGAAGCCGAGCTTCGGCAATTCTTTGCGCTGGGCCTCGACGGCGCCTTCTGTGATTTTCCTGAGATCGCCGTCCGCGCGCGCGGCTAGGCGACGCGGCGCAGCATCTGGCGATTGAGGATCGGCGTTTGCGCGGCGAGCAGGTCCTGCTCGACCTGCGCGCGCAGCGCTTCGTTCTCGATCACGATCAGATGGATTTCGTTGGCGCCCAATTGCTGCGCCGCCTGCCACATGTCGTGACGCGCGAGCGATTGCGAGAAATCGTGGGTCTTGGCGATGAAGAGCGCGATCGGCCCGCCCGCTTCCATGGTTGGATAATCGCCGGGCTTCACAAACATGTAGATGCCGCCGAGCGGCTCCCAGGCGCGTTTGGCGCGCGCGACGTCGAAATCATACCAACGCCCGCTCAAGCCCTGCCAGGAAAAGCTCACGTCCAGCCTCCGTAACCATCGAACCCCAGCGGAGCCTTAGAGTGATTCCGAAGACGTAAACCAGATGTTGCGATCGTTGCGTTTTCAGTACGGATCGACGCCGAGCGATTTCGCGCCCGCTTCATCGAAATAAGGCCGCCAAAACGCATCGAGCGCGGCGGCTTGTCGCGCCGCATGATCAGGCCGGTCAAGCGGCGCCAGACGCACGTCGACGTTTTCGAAATCGGCCGCAGCGTTACCGCTGGTTGCGCGCCAGCGTGCGTAATCGGCGCCCTCAACATAAAGCGAGAAGCCGTTGGGGTCGTGTTCGAGCAGATCGGAGACGAGCACGAACCGACGCGCCGCAATCGCGCTGCTGAAATCCGGATCGGCGGCGACGGCGCGCAAGCCGGCCAGGATCGGCGACGCGCTTCCCGCGCCGCCATGCTGGGCGCTGCGCAGCGCCTGGTCGAGCGCGCTCTGAAACGCCGCGTCCCATTGCTCGCGCGCGAGACGCGGATTCTCGAACAGCGGATTGGCGTCTTCCGGCGCACGCGGAAGACATTTGGAGAAGAGGATGGTCGGTTCTTGCGGGCGGCGCGGATTGAGCCGCGCCAGCGTCAGGCGATCATATTGATGCAGCCGCGCGCGTTCCTGATCGGCGACGGCGCGCAGCTTGCGGCGATGACGCGGTTCAAGGCGATCGGTGGAATCAACGAGGATGAAGGTGTGCGCGGCGAGCGGCGCATCGGTGCGGCAGAGCGTTTCGGCATCCACGGGCGGCGCCTTCATCAGCACGGCCGCGAGCGCGAACGCGCCGAGCGCTGCAAACACCACGCCGATCAGCACGAGCCCCAAGATGCTTTTCCCGCGCGCGGCGCGGCCCGGGCGTCTCATCGCGCAGCGGCGTCGAGGCGCGCCTGCGCGCCCTCGAGTTCGGCAAGCAATCCTTTGTAGGCTTCCGCTGTTTGCGCCTGCGCGTCTTCCAGCAACGCGCGCGCGTCGTCCATCATCGCGGCGCAGCCGGCAAGCGCGTCGCGCGCGGCGCCTTCGCCGGGCGGCGGGGCGCTGAAATAAGCGGGCGCGGGCGTCGTCCGCGCGGCGATGTTCTCTTGGCGATAGAGCTGAACCGCGCTCGCAGCTGCGTCGTCGAGCGCGCGTGCGCGTGCGTCGAGCGTTTGCATCTTGAGCGCGGCGGCGTCGAAGGCTTTGCTCATGGCTTCGTGCTCGGCGCGCATCTTCTCCATGCGTGCGGAGAGCGCCGCGCGTGCGGTTTCGATCGGCGCTTCGAGTTCTTTGCGCGCTTCAGAGCGGAAATCGGAAAGGTCTTCTTCCGCGTCGCGCGCGGCGCGATCCATCTTGCCGTAGTCGGGGTAGGGATCGTCGAACTTGGAATAGCCCTTGAGTGTGGCGAACACCCACACGCCCGCGCCCAGCATGAGCAGGATGACGGCCTGCGGCGAGTGCAGGTGCAGCACCGAAGACCAGAGCGATGCAGTGGCGTCGGAGCTGTCGTCCTGCATCGTCGCCAGCATGTCGCGCCATGCCGCCGCGCCGCCGTTGAGGATCAGCGCCATGGCGAACAAGAGCGCAAACGCGGCGCCGCCAGCGGCTTTCAGGAAGCGATGGCGATGCTGCAGGTAGCGCAGGCCGACATAGCCGGCGAGAAAGCCCAAGACGACATTGGCGCCGGAGAGGCCGATCGCCGTGATCGCGCCGCCGAGCAGGCCGCGCGGATCGGTCTCGGCGAACAGGGTCGCGCTGAACAAGGACTCAAACAGCGCCGCGAGGAACAGCAGTCCCGCTTGCCAGAGCGTTGAAGCGGGCGTGACCGCTTGGCGGCGCAGGTCGTGCGCCTGGCGGAAATCGTCGAGATCCTGCCGGGATCGGCGCGCGCGCTGCGCGACGACGCCCCAATCGTGCGCCAGCCGGCCCTCGGCCTGGGTCAGCGCCAGCCGCGCCTCGAGGGTCGGGCCAGAAAAATCCTGCCGAACCGGCGCCAGCGCCCGCAGCCGTCGCTCGGCGTCCGCGCGCGCCTCAGCGCGGGCTTGCTCGACCCGCGTCCGCTCGCCGGCGACCGCAGCGGCGATGGCCCGCTCCGTCTCGGACAAATCCTGGGCGTCGATGGCGGGCAGATTGCGCGCGCCGTCCTCGCGGGCGCGCTTGCGCACGTTGAGACGCCGATCGAGCGCCGCAGCGTTGAGCGCCGACTGCGCTTCGAGCTTGGTCCTGCTCTGGCCGCCGTCCATCAGCCTCCACCCTCGCGCAATAAAGCGCGGGTTGTCGATGGAGTCCAAGCCTGGGGGCGAGGTTCGGTTTGACGTCGCTCGGCGCGGGACTATCACAGCGCGGTCAGGGGATGAGACACGTGGCCGACGCCGAACTGAAAGAATTGCTGACCATCGCCGAATTCGCGGCGGCCTCCGCCGGCGCTGCGCTGAAAGCGCGCCGCAATGAATGGTCCGGCGTCGAGAGCGAACAGGGGCGCGAGGTCAAGGTCGACGCCGACAGGCGCGCCGAGGCGTTGATTTTAGAGACATTGTCCCGGTTGGCGCCGTTGCCGATCCTTTCCGAGGAGGCCGGCTGGATCAAGGGCGCGGAGAGCAATCTGAGCTGGGCGGTCGACCCCTTGGACGGCAGCGTCAATTACATCCAGGGCTATCCCCATTGCGCGGTGTCGATCGGGCTTTTGCGCGACGGCGACCCGGTTCTCGGCGTGATCGATTGCTTCCTTCTGGATGAGCGCTTCAGCGGCTTGGTGGGCGTCGGCGCGACGCTGGCTGGTCGGCCGATCCGTGTGTCCGAGGTGACGGACCCCCAGCGCGGCATCCTGAATACCGGAATACCGGCGCGGGCGCGCGACGACGCGGAAGCGATGGCGGCGCTGACTAGGCGCATCACGGCGTGGCGCAAAGTGCGGATGATTGGCTCAGCTGCGGCGGCGCTGGCGTATGTCGCGGCGGGCCGCGCCGAAGCCTATCGCGAATCCGGCTCGATGATGTGGGACGTCGCCGCCGGTTGTGCGCTCGTGAAGGCCGCGGGCGGGGTCGCAACAATCGCAGGAAAGATCGACGCGCCGCTCGAAGTCGTCGCAGGCAATGGCCGCGCGCCTCTCCCAGAGTGAGCTAAGTCTGCGTATGGACGAGGCAATTTCGAGAATTTGAGTCACAGCCGCCAATTGTAGTGGACAGTTCGAACCGACGCTCCGTATGAAGGGCGCACCTTGAAACACGCTCGGTGCGGGGAGCGGCGGGTTTGACAGACACGCGGGGATCTGACGGCGCGGCGATCGTCGCCGGCACGGCGAGCGCGATCCGCGCCGCGCTGTCCCGCCCCGCCCTTCAGTCCAAGCTCAGCTCTTTCGTCGGCGCCATCCTGATCGGGGCGGAGCGCGACGCGTGCGTCCTTCCGGTGCTGGCCTGCGCGCCCGATTGGAGCGCCATTGATCTCGCAGCCATGCCAACGGCGCGGGCCTTGGTGCTGGCGGAGCCGCTTGCATCGCGTCAGTCGGCGCGCGCGGTGCTCGCCGCGGCGGCGGACGCGCGGATGAAGGTTGCGTTGATCGACGGCGACGCCCTGCGCCCCATGACCATCGGCGACGTGATCGGCCGTTCGCTGGCGCGGGTCGATTGGGACCGCATCAGTGCGGCGATCGCCGGCAAGCGCGTGCTGATCACCGGCGGCGGCGGCTCGATCGGCGGCGAACTGGCGCGGCGCATCACCGCGCTGGGACCGGCGCGGCTGACGCTGCTCGACAATTCCGAGTTCAACCTGTTCAGCATCGGTCGTGAATTGCCGGACGCCTCGATCGCGCTGGCCGACATTCGCGACGCCGACTCGATCAAGCGCTGGTTCACCCGCGAGAAGCCGCAATTGGTCTTCCATGCCGGCGCCTTGAAGCAGGTGCCGTTGGTGGAGGCGCATCCGTGCGAGGGCGCGCGCACCAATGTCGGCGGATGCCGCAATGTCGCGGACGCAAGCCTCGCGGTCGGTGCTGACATGGTGTTCGTGTCCACGGACAAGGCGGTGAATCCATCCGGCGTGATGGGCGCGTCGAAGCGCTTGGGCGAACTTTACTGCCAGGCGCTTGACCGTGAGAGCGGACGGAAGGACGGCCCCCGCATCATCACCGTGCGGCTTGGCAACGTGCTGGGATCGGCGGGATCGGTTTCGCCGCTCTTCGAACGACAACTCGAAGTCGGCGTGCCGCTCACAGTGACGGACGCGCAGGTCACGCGCTTCTTCATCACTATCCCACAGGCCGCGGACTTCCTGCTGCAGGCTGCGGCCGCAGGGCTTGGATCGCGCGATGCACGCGGCCACGCTTATGTGCTGGATATGGGCGAACCGCTTCCGGTCGTGGAACTGGCGCGCAAGATGATCCAGCTGACGGGCCAGCGCCCGGGCAAGGACGTGGACATCGTCTTCGTCGGCCTGCGTCCGGGCGAGAAGCTGCACGAGGAATTGGTGGCGGCGGATGAATGGCGCGAGGCCGATCCGGCCCCCGGCGTGATGGCGGCGGCGTCGCCGCCGCGCGGACTCGCTGAACTCAATGAGATCATCGACCGCTTGTCGCTTCTGTGGCGCAAGGGCGCGGACGCAGATGCAGCCGCCGCGCTTCGCGCCGCCGCGGCTCCGCAGCGCGCGGCGCCGGCCGATGAATTGCGCGCGGCCGGCTAAGCGGCAGTTGCGCGACGCCGCGCTTCGGGCGCTTCATGGGGCATAGGACCCATGAGCAATCTCTTTCCGCTGTTTCCCGTGTTCCTCGATCTGGCGGGCCGCGCCGTCGTTCTGCTTGACGGCGATGAAGGCGTGGCGCTGCTGGCGCGCCAACTTCTGGCGGCGGGCGCGAGCGTCTCGGTTTTCGATCCCGCGCCTTCCGACGCAATGCGTGCGCTGGCGCCGCCAGTGCGGCTGAAGCTGCGGCGCTGGCGTCCGGCGGACTTCGCGGGCGCGCGGCTGGTCATCGCCGGGCCAATGGAGCCCAGACCGCTTCGCGTGCAGACCGCCGCGCACGGCGTCGGGGCCGCGTTTCATGTGCTCGGCGCACCGGAGCAATCCGATCTGGCGCTCGGGGGCGTTTCCGCCCGCGGCGCGCTGTCGTTTGGCGTGTCCGCGCCGGGCGTGCCGGCGGCCTTGGCCGATGTGGTGCAGGCGCGGCTGGAGGAAGCGCTGCCGGCGGGGCTCTCCGATTTCTTCGACGCCGCGCAACGCGCGCGCGCGGAGGTCGAACGCGGCATCCCCGACGCGGATGCGCGTGATCGCTTCTGGTCGGCGCTTGGCGAGGCGGCGCTGCATGCGCCGACGCAATCCGATTGGGATGGGTTTATCGCGGCGCGGCTGCGCGGCTAGTCCAGCGTGCGGCGGAAGCGCAGCAGCGCCAGTGTCGCAAGCGCCACCAGGATCAGTCCCATGGCGCCGAGATCGCGGCTGATGTCGCCGAGGCTTGCGCTCTTCAGCACGACTTCGCGCACGATGCGGAGAAAGTGGGTGATCGGCAGACATTCGCCGATCGCCTGCGCCCATTCGGGCATGGCGCGGAACGGGAACATGAAGCCGGACAGGAGGATCGAGGGCAGAAAGACGAAGAACGTCATCTGCATCGCCTGCATCTGCGAACGCGCGACTGTGGAGATGAGATAACCGAGCATCAGATTGGTGACGATGAACGCCGAGCCGGCGAGGAGGAAAGCGATCCACGAACCGGTGAACGGAATCTGAAACAAGACCGTTGCGGTGGTCAGCACGATCGTCGTCTGAATGCCGCCGACGATGATGTAGGGCGTGGTTTTGCCGATCATCACTTCGAGCGGCTGCAATGGCGTCGCGAGCAGCGTCTCCATCGTGCCGCGTTCGATCTCCCGTGTCAGCGCGATGGAGGTGACCATCACCATGGTCATGGTGAGGATGACCCCAAGGAGCGCCGGCACGATATTGAAGGCCGTGATCCCAGCGGGATTGAAGCGGCGATGCACGACGATGTCGTAGGGCGGCGGGCTCTGCGCCAGGAACGAGAGCGAGCCTTCGAACTCCGAGCCGAAGGCGGTTTGCGCGATCTGGCTGATCGCTCCGACCGCGCCGCCGGCCGCGACCGGGTCGCTCGCATCGGCGGCGATCAGGAGCTGCGGACGTTCGCCGCGGATCAGCCGCCGCTCGAAGCCCTCAGGGATGACGATCAGAAAGTTGGCGCGGCCGCTGCGGAGCATGGCGTCGCCTTCTTCGGAACGGTGCGTAACGGCGACGATATCGAGATAGGTTGAGGCGCGCAGCGATGCGAGGAAGCTGCGCGTCAGCGGGCCATCCTCGCGCTGCTCGATCACGGCGGGCAGATGGCGCGGGTCGGTGTTGATGGCGTAGCCGAACAGGATGAGCTGCACGATCGGCACCATGATCATGATGGCGAAGGTCAGCCGGTCGCGTCGCATCTGCACCAGCTCCTTGAGGAAGACGGCGACGATGCGCGACCAGCTCATTGGTAGTTGTCCTCGCTGCCGGCCATCAAGTGGATGAAGATGTCCTCGAAGCCCGCTTCGATGCGCTCCACCCTGACGCCCGGAATCTGCCGGATCGGCTGCAGCCCAGCGTCGAGCGCGGCGAGATCGCGGCCGCAGGCGTGAATCTCCGCGCCGAAACGCGCCACCATTTCCACGCCGCGCGCCTTGTGCAGTTCGTCCTCGAGCTTCTGCAGGTCGGGGCCTTCGACGCGGAAAGCGTGGAGCCCGATCTGCTTGGGAATCTCCGCTGTGGGCGCGTCGATCAGCTTCTTGCCGTAGGCGATGTAGGCGATGGCATCGCACTGCACGGCTTCGTCCATGTAATGCGTGGAGACGAGGGTGGTGACGCCTTGCGCGGCGAAATGGCGGATTTGGTCCCAGAAATCGCGCCGGGCTTTGGGATCGACGCCCGCGGTCGGTTCGTCGAGCAGCAGCAATTCCGGCTCATGGATCATGCACGCCGCGAGCGCGAGGCGCTGCTTCCAGCCGCCGGAAAGCTTGCCGGCGATTTGGCCTGCGCGTTCGGTGAGGCGGAGATGCTCAAGCGCTTCGTCGACGCGCTGAACGCGCCGGTCGAGGCGATAGAGGCGGGCGATGAATTCGAGATTCTCGCGGATCGAAAGATCTTCGTAGAGCGAGAATTTCTGCGTCATGTAGCCGACGCGTTCCTTGATCGCGCCGCTGTCGCGCAGCACGTCGAGGCCGAGCACCGTGCCCTTGCCGTCGTCGGGCTTGAGCAGGCCGCACACCATGCGAATGGTGGTCGTCTTGCCGGAGCCATTGGGCCCAAGGAAGCCGTAAATCTTGCCGCGCGGCACTTGCAGGGCAAGGTGATCGACGACCGTGCGCTCGCCGAATTTCTTGGTGAGGCCGGTGACGTCGATGACGAGATCGCCGCTCATCAGGGCGCGATCCGCACGTCCACCGGCAAGCCCGGACGGATTGCGTCGGGCTGATCGGGACGCGCTTCCACCAGGAAGACGAGCTTCTGGCGCTGCTCCAGAGAGTAAATGACCGGCGGCGTGAATTGCGGTTCGTCGGCGACGCGGATCACCCGGCCGCTGAGATTGGCGGCGCAGCCGTCGCAGGAGATCAGCACACGCGCGCCCGGCCGTAAGCGCGCAACCAGGTTTTCCGGCGCGAAGAAACGCACTTTCATGTTCTGCGGCGCGAGCAGTGTGGCGATCGGCGCGCCGGCGGCGACGACTTCGCCCTGGCGATGGAAGATGCGTTCGATGCGGCCCGCCAGCGGCGCCGACGCGCTCAGATCCCCGAGACGCACCTGCGCCAAGCCGCTTTCGGCGCCGGACGCGGTAAGCTGGCGGCGGGCTTCCGCAAGTTGCGCCGCGGCTTGGTCGCGTGCGGCGCGGTCGGCGTCGAGCCGCGCATGCGACTGGAAGCCTTGCGCGAACAGTTGCTGACTGCGATCGAAATTGCGCTGTGTGAGCTGGGCGTTGGCTTCGGCCGCCCGCACCGCCTGCGCCAGCGCGTTGCGGCTCTCAGAGGCGCTTTGCGCATTGAGCTGCAAGCGGTCTGGATCGAGCCGGAAGATAAGCGCGCCGCGCTCGACCTGATCGCCTTCGTTCACCGAGAGTTCTCTGACGACGCCCGCTTCCTGCGAGGCGAGATAAATGTAGTCAGCCTCGCCATAGCCCTGCATCACGTCGCTTTCGCGCTTCGCGCAGGCGCCGGCCAGCAGCAGCAGGGAGAGGATTAAAGCGCGTCTCATTCTGAGCGCTCCTTCGCTAAACCTTGAAGCAAGACATCGAAGTGCTGCTCAACCAGAGTCTCCGGCGCGGCGAAGCCGCTTTCGCCGCCCAGCACGTGTTTCCACATTGCTTCGAACAGGAAAGGGCCGATGAAGGCGCGCACTGCCGCGCGTGGATCGACGCGGCGCAATTGACCCTTGGCGACCGCCGCAGCGATCAGGCTTTCGAGCGCCGCGCGCGCGACATCGACGACCTGGGTGCGATAATAGGCGGCGATCTCGGGAAAGCGGCCGGACAGGCCGATCACCAGGCGCGGCACGGCGAACACTTTAGGATCGGCGAAGCGTACGGCGGCGGCTGTCGCCAGCATCCTGAGCGCCGCCATCGGATCGTCGGCGCCGGCGCTGGCGACCGCTTTGGCGTTCTGAGCGATAGGCGCGATCTTGGCTTCGATCAGCGCTTTGAGCAGCGCCTCCTTGCTTTCGAAATAGAGGTAGACGCCGCCTTTCGAGAGCCCGGCGCGGCGCGCCACATCCTCCATGCGCGCGGCGTCGAAGCCGCGTTCGGTGAACTCGGCGAGCGCGGCGTCGAGGATTTCCTCCGGCCGTGCTTCAGCACGGCGGCGCCAGCGCGGCGGCGGATCAAGTGAGGGGCGAGCGGCCATTTCGCGTTTATAACTGACTGGTCAGTTAGTTGCAAGACGTAAGCGTGGCCGGGAACAAATTGAGTTGAAGACTTGGCCGCAAGCCTATTTGTCCCGGCCAGTGCAGCAAAGAGGCAATGGAACCCGTGCTGTAACGAAGATTTCGGGACGCAATTGCTTGCGTTGTCGTTGCGGCAAACAAAATCTTAATCGTCTGAATGAGAACTAAGGGCAAAACAATGAGCAGGCAGGGCGATTATGAACGGGGCGAACCTACCCGCGCACCTCCGCATCAATCTGGAAGCGTCGACGATCCTGTTCGTCGACGACAACATGATGGCGCTCGATATTCTGAGCGCCGTCTTCTACGGCTTCGGCGCGAAGGACCGGATCAAGTGCACGAGCCTCGAAGAGGCCAAGCACCTGCTGCAGACGCGCCGCATCGATCTCGTATTTCTCGACACCGGCTTTCCCGACGATGGCTGGTACACGTTCATGCAATGGCTGCGGCGTGAGGCGCCCGACCCGGCCTGCTTCGCCCCCGTGATCATTATCTCCGGACACTCGACACGCGCGCTCGTACGCAAGGCGCGCGACAGCGGCGCGCACTTCACCATCGCCAAGCCAATCACGACCGGGGTTCTGCTCAATCGTCTGGCGTGGATCGCGCATGAACAGCGCCCCTTCGTGCGCAACGCGATCTATGCGGGGCCAGACCGGCGCTGGAAAAACAATGGCGCGCCGCTTGGCACGACGGGCCGCCGCGCGAGCGATCCGCATGAGGAAGGCGCCGAACAAGCGAGGGCCTCGGCATGAGCGATCAGTGGATGCACTATCGGCCGAAGCTGCAAATCTACGAGATTTTGGACAAGCCGGGCGGAATCACCGTCGAGCAGGCCTTGCAGCGTGCGGATCGCGCCATCGAACAGCATCGTGACCGCGCCACCGAAGCTTTGCGCGAAAACATCGCCAAGCTGGAAGCGATGGTGCGCGAACGCGGCGCGCCCAATCCGGATGCGGTCTATGCGCTCGCGACGTTCGCGGTCGACATCGCCGGTGTTTATGCGCCGCCGCTCTGCCGCGCCTCGCAATCGCTGTGCGAGCTGGTGCATCGTCTGAAAGCGGTTGGCAAGTGGGACTGGGCGGCCGTCGCCGTGCATGTTTCCTCCATGCGCCTCTTGATGGACATGGGCGCAGGAATGGAAGCCTCGGTTCAATCGGTGCTCGATGGGCTGGGCGCGGTGGTCGCGAAGTATCCCGACCCCAGTCCGCCCGACCCGCCGCGCCCGAGCGTCGTCGCTTCCGCCTAGTTCCAAAGCATTCCCGTCAACTCCGACGCGTCGCCACGCGATTCCACTCGCGTTCAGGTGGAATGGCCAAGCTTTCCCATGGAAACACGGTCAGGAGCGGCCTATCCTGCCCCGGCCCGGGGGAAGTGATGTCGGACGAACCAGAAACGCCGCAAACGCCGCAAACGCCGCCGCCTGCGCCGGCGGCTCAATCCAATCCGCAAGAACGCCAGGTGAAGCTCGTGTCGATCGTGGCGATCGACGTGGTCGGTTTCTCCAGCATGTCGGAGAAGGACCAGCGCAACACGGCCAAGAAGATCGAAGCGCTGCGCGTGCGCATCGATCAGGTGGCGCGTTCGCATGGCGGGCGTCTGTTCAACACGGCCGGCGACGGCTTCATGCTGGAATTTGGTTCGGCGGGCGCAGCGCTCGAAGCGATCCAGGATCTGATCGACAAGCGCGCCAAGAACGAACCGAAGATTCGCGTTGGCGCGCATGTCGGCGACGTGATTGTCACCGTGAACAATGATTTGCTCGGCCACGGCGTGAACATCGCCGCGCGGCTGCAAGCTTTGGCGACGCCCGGCTCGGCGCTGGTGTCGGCGGAGTTCCGTTCGATGGCGCGCACTTCTCCGTCGGCGGCGTTCCAAGCGCGCGGCCGGCAGCCGCTCGAGAATATCGAGCAGAAGGTGCAGACCTTCGAAATCCTGTCGTCGAAGCAGAAGTTTCAGCGCTTCGTGAAGCGCGCGACCTGGGGCGCGGCGGGATTGGCGGCGGTGACGGCGCTCGCCTTCGTCAGCCCTTATGCGTTGCACATCGTGCAGGAGAAGCTCGCGCTGCATACGCAAGCGGACGCCAGCACGGCGACGCCCGCGCCGACGCCGCCGCAAGCGGAATATCGCCAGGCTTCGTCGAGTGCGCCGGTGGCGACCACGACGGCGGCGCAAGCGACGCCCGCGGCGCTGACGCCCGGACAAAGCTTCCGTGATTGCGACGAGTGCCCGGAGATGGTGGTGGCGCCCGGCGGGCTCTTCACCATGGGCTCGCTGGCGACGGAGTTCGGCCGCGGCGCGGACGAAGGACCGACCCGTGAAGTCTCAATCGCGCCGTTCGCTGTGGGCAAGTACGAAGTGACGATGCGTGAGTGGGATGCGTGCGTCGCCGATGGCGGCTGCAATGGCTTCTCGGTTTCCGATCATGGCTGGGGGCGCGGCGACCGCCCCGTGGTCGGCGTGTCGTGGAACGATGCACAGGCGTTCGTGCGCTGGCTCAATCTCAAGACGGGCTCGACGCAATATCGGCTGCTGACGGAGGCGGAGTGGGAATACGCCGCGCGCGCCGGCGCGACGACGGCGTATGCTTTCGGCGATGCGCTGACGCCGCAGCAGGCGACGTTCCACACCGCGAGCACGACGCCGGACGGTCAGCACGCGGCCAATGCGTTCGGGCTCTATGATCTGCACGGCAACGCCGCCGAATGGGTCGAGGATTGCTACGCCGCCACTTACAATCTCGCGCCGGTCGATGGCGCGGCGGTCGAAGGCGGCGACCAGTGCCGGGCGCGGGTTTATCGCGGCGGTTCGTACCTGGACGCCTCCGCCAAGCTGCGCGCCGCCGCGCGCCGCAGCGCCGCGCCGACCGCGCGCCAGCCGACCCTCGGCTTCCGCGTGGCGCGGAGCTTGAGCTGAGCCCGCCCGCCTAAGAATTAGGCGCCGCGAGCGATGACAGCGGCGTCCGAGTTCCCTGCGCTTGCATCGCTGTGATGCCAGACGAGTGTTCCCGAACCGGTCAAAGACCGGCGGGGGAGGAACATGCGTTGGCCTTGGGCGCGCCCACAAATGAAGGCGCCGCGAGTGGAAGATGCTGCGCCCGACATGGCGGCGCCGATCGCGCCGGCGCTTGAAGCGCAAGTGGGGCCGGTCGACCTGTATCTGCGCGCGTTGCATGCCGAGATCAGCGCGATCACGGACGGCGCGGTTGCGACCTACATTCCGGAACTCGCCAAGGCGAACCCGGCGCATTGCGCCATCGCCATCGCGACGGCCGACGGCGCGCTCTATGCGGTGGGCGACGCCGACCAGGATTTCACCATCCAATCGGTCTCAAAGCCCTTCCTCTATGGCTGCATGCTGGACGAACTCGGGCGCGAGCGCGTGTTGAAGCGCGTGGGCGTCGAGCCCACGGGCGATGCGTTCAACGCCATGCGGTTCGACGAGGTGAACAATCGGCCGATGAACCCGATGGTCAATGCCGGCGCCATCGGCGTGGCGGCGATGGTTGCGGGCAAGAGCGCGCCGGCGCGGATCGAAGCGGTGCGTGCGCATTTTTCGCGTTTTGCGGGACGCGCGCTGGCGATCGACGACAAGGTGATGCGCTCGGAGCAGGAAACCGGCGACCGCAACCGCGCCATTGCCGCCGCGATGCATAAGAACGGCATGATGGATGGCGCGCCGAGCGAGGTGCTCGACGTTTATTTCGCGCAATGTTCGGTGCTGGTGACGTGCCGCGATCTCGCGCTCATGGGCGCGGTGCTGGCCAATGACGGCGTCCACCCGATCACCGGCGAGCGCGTGCTGAAGTCGGAATCCGTCTGCGACGTGCTCACGGTGATGAATACGTGCGGCATGTATAATTATGCCGGCGAGTGGGCCTATGAGATCGGCATGCCGGCCAAGAGCGGCGTCTCCGGCTCGATCGTCGCGGTGATCCCGGGCCAGGCGGCGATCGCCGTGTTCTCGCCGCCGATCGACCCCAACGGCAACAGCCTGCGCGCCATCGCCGCCTGCAAGCGCATGGCGCAGGATTTCGGGCTGCACGTGTTCCGCACCAATCCGAGCGCCCGCAGCGTCATTCGCCGCATCGTGCACGGAAACGTGGTGCGCTCGAAGCGGGTGCGCACCAGCGAAGAGCGCCGCGTGCTCGATGAAGCGGGCGCCGCGGTTTGTGTGATTGAAGCGCAGGACGTGCTCTATTTCGGCTCGGCCGAGCGCCTGCTGCGGGAGGCGGCGAAGCTCGCTGAAAGCGCGAGCACGCTCATTCTTGATCTGCGCCGCGTCTATGCGGTCGACGAAGCGGCGCGGAAACTCTTGGCGCAATTGCATGGGACGCTGAAGCAGAAGGGCTGCGCGCTGGTCTTCGCCAATGTGCACACGCAAGGTCCGCTGGCCGACCTCCACGCCTTCCTCACGAGCGCCTGCCCCTCGGCGCTGATCTATGAACATCGCGATCAGGCGCTCGAGGCGGCCGAGAACGACATCATCGCCCGCGCCGCGCCTGGGCGCGCCCGGGCCAAGTTCGGGCTGGCGCAGCTCGACCTCTTCCGCGGCCTCGACACCGATGCGGTGAAAGCGCTCGAAGCGGCGGCGAAGCCGATGCAGTTCGAGACGGGCCAAGTGATCGTGCGCGAAGGCGATCCGGCGCGGCTCTTCTTCGTCATCACCAGCGGTTCGGCCAGCGTGCGGTTGAATGTGGCGGGCGAGGCGGGCAAGCGTTCGGTGCGCGTCGCCGCCATCGGTCCCGGCATGTCGTTCGGGGAGATGGCGCTGCTGGACGGCGGCGTGCGCTCGGCCGATGTCGTCGCGGATGAGCGCGTCGTCGCCTACGGCTTCTCCGTCGACGAATTGCAGGAGCTTGGGCGCACGCACCCGCAAATCCTCATCGTCATGTTCGGCAACATGGCCCGCGATCTCTCCGAGCGGCTTCGTCGCACCAGCGACGAAGTGCGAGCGCTGGAGCATTGATCTCTGGCCCGAGGCCGGTATCCACTGTCGCGAAGCCGGCTGGCGTTACTCCGCCATGACCGAGGTCACACTGCGAGCCGCCGCGCCGTCGCTAGGTGTGGCGGTTGAGCGGTGCGGGGGACGAGTGGATGAGCCGACGGTTCGTGCTGGCGCAGATATCCGACATGCACATCCGCGCGGACGTGCGCGCCGACGGCTTCGACCCCGCCGCCGACCTGCGCCGCGCGCTGGCGCAGATCCGCGAGTTCGGCGCCGATGTGATCCTCGCGACCGGCGATCTCGCCAATGATGCGCGGCCTGAGGAATACCCGCTGCTGGCGGAACTGCTGGCCGATGCGCCGGCGCCGCTGTTTCTCGTGCCCGGCAACCATGATGATGCGGCGCTGATCCGTCAGAGCTTCCCGCCCCATTCGTATCTGCCGCGCGAGGGGCCGCTCTCCTATGTCGTGGAAGACTTGCCGGTGCGTCTGGTGTGCATCGATCAGACGGTGGCGATGGAAACCTATGGCGACTTCACGCCGGAGCATGCCGCATGGCTCGAAGCGACGCTCGCGGCGGCGCCGGCGAAACCCACGCTGATTGCATTGCACCATCCGCCATTTCAGACCCACGACCTCTTGCTCGATACGATCGGCCTCAAGCATGCGGAGCGGTTCGAGGCGATTGTGCGCCGCAATGCGCAGGTCGGTTTGATCGTGTGCGGGCATCATCATCGCCCGGTGCTCGGGCGCGTCGCTCACGCGACGGCCGTGGTCGCGCCATCGACGGCGTGGAGCTTCGGCTTAGCGTTCAATCCGGGTCAGCCGTTTGCGAAGCGTGAAGCGGCGATGAAGGGATGGGCCCTGCACGTATGGGACGCGGAGCACGGTTTCGCGTCACATTTCATCGGTTTATGAGAGCGGAAGGCCACAAAAGCATCGGGCCGGATCCGAAGATCCGGCCCTTGCTGCGGTGGCGCCTGGGCGGGGGGAGTAGGTCGGCGCCGTCCAATGAACGCGTGTCCCCCTTCTCGGTTCCGCAAAATTTTCGCGGTCCGCGCGCGCGCGCATTCGCGCTATAGGCGAGGTCAAGCTCTTAATGAGGATTAACCAATGAAGACCAGAGCCGCGGTGGCGTTTGAGGCGAAGAAGCCGCTCGAGATTGTCGAACTTGATCTCGATGGGCCGAAAGCGGGCGAGGTGCTGGTCGAAATCAAGGCGACCGGCATTTGCCATACTGACGCCTACACGCTCGACGGGCTGGATAGCGAAGGCATCTTTCCTTCGATCCTGGGTCACGAAGGCGCGGGCATCGTGCGGGAGATCGGCGCTGGCGTGACGAGCGTCGCCGTCGGCGATCACGTCATTCCGCTCTACACGCCGGAATGCCGGCAGTGCAAAAGCTGTCTCTCGCGCAAGACCAATCTCTGCACCGCGATCCGCGCCACGCAGGGCAAGGGCGTGATGCCGGACGGCACGTCGCGCTTCTCTTACAAAGGCAAGCCGATCGCGCATTATATGGGCTGCTCGACGTTTTCGAACTTCACGGTGCTGCCGGAAATCGCGGTGGCGAAGATCCGTAAGGACGCGCCGTTCGACAAAGCCTGTTACATCGGCTGCGGCGTGACGACGGGCGTGGGCGCAGTGACGAACACCGCGAAAGTCGAGCCCGGCGCCAACTGCATCGTGTTCGGCCTGGGCGGCATCGGCCTCAACGTGATCCAGGGGCTGAAGCTCGTCGGCGCCAATATGATTGTCGGCGTCGACATCAACCCAGCGCGCGAAGAATGGGGCAAGCGCTTCGGCATGACGCACTTCGTCAATCCGAAAACTGTGAGCGGTGATCTCGTCGCGCATCTCGTTGAGCTGACGGGTGGCGGCGCGGATTATACGTTCGATTGCACCGGCAACACGCAAGTGATGCGGCAGGCTCTGGAGGCGTGTCATCGCGGCTGGGGCGAAAGCATCATCATCGGCGTCGCTGAAGCCGGCAAGGAAATCGCCACGCGTCCGTTCCAGCTGGTGACGGGGCGCGTGTGGAAAGGCACGGCGTTCGGCGGCGCGCGCGGACGCACGGATGTGCCCAAAATCGTCGATTGGTACATGGACGGAAAGATCCAGATCGATCCGATGATCACGCACATCATGCCATTGGAGCGGATCAATGACGCGTTCGATCTGATGCACGCCGGCGAGAGCATCCGGAGCGTGGTGGTGTATTGAGGCGCGATGCATTTCGCGGGTGATCTCACTCCGACTGAGGCGGCCGCGTTCTGGCGGCTCAATCTGCTCAACAGCGACGATCTTTCGCGATTGTCGATGCGCTGGATCGAATTGGGTCTGCAGTCCGACAACGTGGGCGCATTGGCGGCGGAGCGCGTCCTGACAGTTCGTGAGCACGGTCTTTGGTTCGAAAAGGCGCTTGGTGAACTGGGTGCCGACGCGCCAGCGTCCGATGAAGCAGCGGCGTGGATCGTCATCCGCG
The DNA here is from genome assembly GCA_035548735.1 of Caulobacterales bacterium. Classification (GTDB taxonomy): domain Bacteria; phylum Pseudomonadota; class Alphaproteobacteria; order Caulobacterales; family Aquidulcibacteraceae; genus Vitreimonas. The sequence continues at coordinate 20,919 of DASZSK010000019.1, forward strand.
CGTTGTTGCGAGCGATTGTGGATGGCGCCGTTGCGCCACTCGCGGGCGCCTCCGATGTGATTCATGGGATTCCGTACGGGACAGCACTATTCCCGCTTCGCAATCTTGCTGGCGATGGCAAGGCTTTCGTCGGTGAAGAACTCGGCATCGAGAAGCTCTGGGGTCTCTATTACTCCCACGATGAATGGGGGGTGGATCAAGACGAACTCGCACGAGACATACGCCTAGAGGCCAAGCGCGTGCTCGACGAATTCTACACGCACTCGCCGGGTGCAGGTGCATCGTGAGCGCTTGGTACACGCGTCCAGTCTTCTTCGTCGCCGACACGGATCGCGCGCTGGCGTTCTACGTCGATCAACTCGGCTTCGCGGAGAGTTGGCGTCACGCCGACGCCGGCAAGCTGCTCGTCGCGCAAGTCGAACGCGAGGGAAGTGAGATCATCCTGTCGTCGCAATGGCCGGACAAAGTTGGCCGCAGCATGGTGTTCGTGTCGTTGAGCGACGCGGCGTTCTCGGCTCTGCGCCCTGAACTTGAAGCGAAGGGCGTTCGAGTGAAAGACGGCTGGTGGGGCTATGCCTGCCTCGTCATTGACGATCCTGACGGCAATCAATTGTTCTTCCCGCAGCCCGGCCGGGAGGGGGCTTGACAGGCGCCTTATATTGAGAGGCTCAAGGCAACAGGGGCGCGAGACATGAGTGTGGTAATCCGCAGCCAGCATCGGGTGCATGGCGGCACGCTGCGCTATTGCGAGCACGATAGCGTGGCGACGCGCACGAAGATGCGCTTCGCTGTGTTCACGCCGCCGGGCGAGGGGCCGTTTCCGTATCTGGTTTTTCTTTCAGGGCTAACCTCGAGCGAAGAGAATTTCACGATCAAGGCCGGCGCCTATGGCTTTGCCGCGCGCGCGGGGCTGGCGATCGTCAATCCCGACACCTCGCCGCGCGGCGAGAACGTGCCCGATCGTGCGGACTCCGATGTGGGCCAAGCGGCGGGCTTCTATGTCGATGCGACCGAGCCGCCATGGTCGGCCAATTTCAAGATGGAGAGCTATGTGACGCGCGATTTGATCGCGGCGGCGGAAGACGCGTTTCCACTTGATGGCAAGCGGCGCGGCATCAGTGGGCATTCCATGGGCGGACATGGCGCGCTGACGCTCGCCTTCAAGCACCCGCATCTGTTTCAATCACTCTCGGCCTTCGCGCCGATCTGTTCGCCGACGCGCTCGGTGTGGGGTAGCAAAGCGTTCCGCGAATATCTCGGCGCCGATGAAAGCGCATGGCGCGCGCATGACGCGACGCTGCTCATGGAGCAAGGCGCAGGCGCGAAGTTCGATGATATCTTGATAGACCAGGGCTTGGCGGATCAATTTCTGGAGAAGCAGCTCAATCTTGATCTGCTCGAAGATGCGGCGGGGCGTGTTGGACGGAAAATCACCGTGCGTCGCCACGATGGATACGATCACGGCTTCTTCTTCATCACCACGTTCATTGAAGACCACATCGCATTCCACGCCGCGCGCTTGAATTAAGCAGCTAACGGCGCGCGGCGCGCAACGCAGCGACATAGCTTTCCGCCTTTGCGCGCACGTTGTCGGGCGCGTCGCCGGGTTTTAACAAGCCCGAGCCCAAGCCGAAGCCGGCGGCGCCGGCGGCGAGATAGTCCGCCATCTTCGCTTCGCTGACGCCGCCGACCGGAAACACCGGGATGCTCGGCGGCAGGATCGTCTTGATGGCTTTGAGATAGGCGGGCGGCGCGGTATCCGCGGGAAAAAGCTTCAGAACATCCGCGCCAGCCTTGATGGCGATAAACGCCTCGCTCGGCGTGTAGAAGCCGGGCAGCGACCACAGACCCTTGTCCTTGGTGGCGCGGATTACCATGGCGTCGGTGTTGGGCGAGACGATGAATTGCCCACCCGCCGCCGTCACATCGCGCACGTCGTCAAGCGAGAGCACGGTGCCCGCGCCGATCAGCATGCGTCCGTCGAAGGCGTTGCGCAGCGCGGCGATGCTGTCGAGCGGCTTGGGCGAGTTGAGCGGCACTTCGATGGTGATGAGCCCCGCGTCGCAGAGCGCCTGGCCGATGGCGACGGCGTTTTCCGGCGCGAGGCCGCGCAGGATGGCGACAAGGGGTATGTCGCTCAGCATCTTCGACCACAAGCTCATGCTTCGCTCCTGGCTTGTGCGAGCGCCCACAGGCCGCGCGCCGCGGCGCGCTCGCCGTCGATAATGTCGGCATAGTTGAAGCCCGCGAGCGCGAGCGCGGCGCGATAGAGCGCGCCGAGCTCCGGCGCGGCGATGATGAGGATCGGCGTATCGCTGGCGCGGCTCTGCTCGGCGAAACCTTCGGCGATTTCCGCGCCGATCAACAGGCCGGAGAGATACGCGGCCGAGGCTTCGGGCGCGATATGCGCGAACAAGCCCTCGGTGCGCACGCTGAACAGCAGATTAAGCAGGGCGTTGCTCCGCAGGCTGCGTTTGACGCCCTTCGCGAACGTCTCGGCGTCCGGCGCTTCACCCTCGATCAGGCGCGCGAGGATCGAGTGCGTCCTCATCACGGCGTAGAGTTCGCCGGTCATGTAGGTGCGGCAGGAGGCGATACGTCCGCTCTCGATGCGCGCCCATTTCGAGTGCGTGCCGGGCGCGATGACGAAGTCGGCGCTACGCTCGCTGAGCGCGCCGAAGATTTGCGTCTCCTCGCCGCGCATGACTTCGACCAAGCCGTTCGCGCGCGCGTCGCTAAGGCCGGGCGCAATCAGCGCGTCGAGCGCGGTGTCGGGCCGGACCATGGCGTTGGCGAGCGCGGCGAGATCGGCGGGGCATGCAAGGTAAGGGGCTTCGCGCCAGCCTTCACGACTGCCGGCCATGCCGCTGACGACAATGCGAACGTCGGGCGTCAGCCAATCGCCGATCGCTTCGTGCAGCGCGTCCTCAAATGCGCCCTGTTTGATCGTGCTCGTACCCGCGTGCGAGCGGCGCGTCTCGATCGCGTTGCCGGCCGCATCGAAACGAAAGGCGCGCATATTGGTGGTGCCCCAATCGACGCCGATGACGGGGCTGCTCATCCCGCAAACGCGTATTGCGGCGCGCCGCGTACGCCAGGGCGCAGTTCGAACAGGCCGCCCGCGAGTTCTTCATTTTCGCGGCCTTCCGAGGCGGACGTGATGAAGAGGCGATCGAGATCTTCGCCCGCGAATGCGCACGAAGTGATGCGCGAGGCCGGCAGGAGAATGCTGCGGTCGAGTTCGCCGTCCGGCGTGAAGCGGCTGATGCGCCCGCCGTCCCAGTGCGCGACCCACAAACAGCCTTCCGCGTCCGTCGTCATGCCGTCAGGCGAGCCCCAATCCGGTTCGAACTTGACGAATACGCGCTTGTTGGCGATGGCCCCGTCGGGGGAGAGATCGAAGGCGTAGATCGTCTTCGCGCCGCTATCGGTGTGGTACATCACGGCGTGATCGAGGCTGAAGGTCGGCCCGTTGCAGACCTTGTAGCCGCCATCCATCACGCGCCACGAGAAGTCGGGATCGAGCCGGAAGAGCTGCCCGTTCGGTCGCCGCACCGGATCTTCCATCGACCCGGCCCAGATGCGGCCCCACTTGTCGACCTTGGCGTCGTTGCGGCGATTGTCCGGCAGATGCGTTTCGGGCGAGCCGATAGGCTTCAATTCAAAAGGGTCGAGCGTGAGTTCGTAGAAGCCGCTCTTGAGGCCGGCGATGAAACCCGATTTCGCTGCGCGGGGAATGACCCAACCGATCGGTTCCGGCATCGGCCACGTCTTGGTGGCGCCGTCGGCAAGCGCGTAGCGATGCAGCGCCGGCGCTTTAATGTCGACGAAATAGAGCGCGTTCTCCGCCGCGACCCACACTGGGCCCTCGCCCAGGACGGCGCGCACCGGCCAAACACAGCGCGGCTCGCCCTTCGTTTTCATCAATGGCTCTCGCGCGGGATGGCGGCTCCGCGGCAGCCGACCAGGAAGTCGAGATCGGCGCCTTTGTCGGCGCCCAACACGCGTTCGACATAGAGGCTTTGATAGCCGCCCTGCATCGAAGGCGCCGGCGGCTTCCATTGCGCACGGCGCTGCGCCAGGTCGGCGTCGCTCACTTCGAGATGCAGCGTGCGCGCGGGCACATCGAGCGCGATAACGTCGCCCGATCGCACCAGCGCCAGCGGTCCGCCGCTCGCGGCCTCGGGCGCGACGTGCAGAACGACCGTGCCATAAGCCGTGCCCGACATGCGCGCGTCGGAGATGCGCACCATGTCGCGCACGCCTTGCTTCAGAAGCTTTTGCGGCAGCGGCATGTTGCCGACTTCCGGCATGCCCGGATAACCCTTCGGGCCGCAATTCTTCAGCACCAGGATGCTGTTTTCGTCGACATCGAGCGCGGGATCGTCCACGCGCGCTTTGTAATCATCGATGCTTTCGAACACGACGGCGCGGCCGCGATGACGCATCAGATGCTCGCTCGCGGCGGAGGGCTTCAGCACCGCGCCGTTGGGCGCGAGATTGCCGCGCAGCACAGCGATGCCGCCATGCGCGGTCAGCGGATTGTCGCGCGTGCGGATGACCTGATCATTCCACACTTTGGCCTCGGCGATGTTGTCGCCCAGCGTCTTGCCGCTCACGGTCAGTGCGGAGAGATGCAGCATGTCCCTGATGCGGCTCATCAGAGCGGGAATGCCGCCCGCGTAGCAGAAATCCTCCATCAGGAAGCGGCCGGACGGCATGAGGTCGAGCAGCGTCGGCACGTCGCGTCCCAACCGATCCCAATCCTCGAGCGACAGATCGACGCCGACGCGCCCAGCGAGCGCGATCAAGTGAATGACGGCGTTGGTCGAGCCGCCAATCGCGCCATTGACGCGGATCGCGTTCTCGAACGCTTGCTTGGTGAGGATTTGCGACGGCTTCAGGTCTTCGCGCACCATGTGCACGATGCGCCGTCCGGTGAGATGCGCCAGCCGATTGCGGCGCGCGTCGACGGCCGGATAGGCTGCGTTCTCCGGCAGCGTCATGCCGAGCGCTTCGGCCATCGACGCCATGGTGGAGGCCGTGCCCATCGTCATGCAATGGCCAGCCGAACGCGATTGGCCATCTTCGGCGGCGCGGAAGTCCGCCTTCGACATGACGCCGGCGCGCACGTCCTCGGAGAATTTCCAGACGCTGGTGCCGGAGCCGATGATTTCGTCGCGGAAGCGTCCGTTCAGCATCGGGCCGCCGGAGATCATGATCGCCGGCAGATCGCAGCTCGCCGCGCCCATCAGCAGAGAGGGCGTCGTCTTATCGCAACCGGCCATCAGCACGACGCCGTCGATCGGATTGCCGCGGATGCTCTCCTCGACATCCATCGCCGCCAAATTGCGGAACAGCATCGCCGTGGGACGGAGATTGGTTTCGCCGCAGGAGAACACCGGAAATTCCAGCGGCAGCCCGCCGGCTTCCCAGACGCCGTTTTTCACGTGCTGGGCGAGTTCGCGGAAATGACGATTGCAGGGGGTGAGTTCGGAATAGGTGTTGCAGATGCCGATGACCGGGCGCCCGTCGAAGACATCGTCCGGCAATCCGCCGTTTTTCATCCAGCTGCGGTGGATGAAGGCGTCGCGGTCATCGCCGCCAAACCAGCCTTGTGAACGCAGACGCTTCTTTTCCGACACCCGCTGGCTCTCCCGTGATGCCCGGCTTTAGCAGACCTATTGATATGATAAAAGCGAGCGGATCGGGCGTGCGCTGGCGTTGGGGGCAAATGCTTAATGCTTGATCGCGTACTTTGTTTGACAGGGGTGTGCGGCGTTGTCAGCGGCTCCGCCAGGCTTTAGGTTCCCGCCCAATGCGCGGCAAGATAGCAAACACGCCGTCCGCGCCGGCGACGACAGGGAAGGATTCCGACGGCGTGCACAAGAAGGCCAGCATCCATGATGTGGCCGAACGCGCGGGCGTTTCGATCAAGACGGTGTCGCGGGTTCTGAACCGCGAGCCCAATGTCAGCCAAGCCACGCGGACCCGGGTGATGAGCGCGGTGGAGGATCTCTCCTACCGGCCCAACCTGTTCGCGCGTGGGCTGGCCAGCGTCCGCTCGTTCCTGATCGGCCTCCTCTATGACAACCCTTCCGCCAGTTACGTGGCGGGACTGCAGTTTGGCGCGCTCGGCCGCTGCCGGAACGAGGGCTATCACCTGATCGTCGAGGTGTTGGATTCCAAAGATCCAAATCTCAGCAAGGCGGTGCAGGCGCTGGTCACCGAATCCGTCCTGCATGGCGTGATCCTGACCCCGCCGCTCTCGGATTCACCGGCGGTTCTGGACGCCTTGCGCGAGGCCGGCACCCGCTTCGTGCGCATCGCACCCGCGCGCCATATCGCCGACGCGCCCGAGGTCAGCATCGACGACCGCCAGGCCGCGCACGACATGACAGCCTACCTGATCGGGCTGGGGCACCGCCGCATCGGTTTCATCAAAGGCCATCCGGACCACGGCGCGTCGCACGCGCGTTTCGAGGGTTATTGCTCGGCGCTGAAAGAAGCGGGCATTTCCTTCGACGAATCCTACTGCATGCAGGGCTTCTTCTCCTATCAGTCGGGGATGGAGGCCGCGGAGCAATTGCTGTCTCTGCCGCAGCGCCCCACTGCGATCTTCGCCAGCAATGACGACATGGCGGCTGCGGTCCTCGCCGTGGCGCAGAAGTTCGATCTGAAGGTGCCGGGCGATCTCTCGGTCGCAGGGTTCGACGATTCACTGGTCTCCCAGGTCGTCTGGCCGCGGCTCACCACCTGCCGCCAGCCCATCTCAGACATGGCCGCCGCCGCCGTCAGCATGCTGATCCAGCGCCCGGCGGATGGCGCGCTCACGATCCGGCGGCTCGACCACGAGCTGGTGATTCGGGAATCGACGGCGCCGCCTCCCACCGCCTAATTTCCTGCGCGTCAGCCAAGAGCTGAGCTGCTTTTCCTATTGACAACGCTGTCATCGCATGAACTCTGAGTCCAGAGGACTTGCAGAGCCGCGTCGCTGATCGGGCTTTCCCGACAGCGCTGGTCAGGTATGCTTGAAGAAAGCGGCGGGCAGGCGCTTCGCGCCGGTGACGATCGCAACAGGGAGGACAGGATTTGAGCGCTCGACCGACTTTGAGCCTGCGCGCCCTTCTGTGCGGCGCGGCAACGCTTGTCGCGCTCAGCGCCTGCAGTTCGACGCAGACGGCGCAAACTGCGCCGGCTCCAGCCGCCACGGCGCCCGCCGTAGCGGAAGCGGACCGCATCCATCCGGATATCTGGCCGCAAGGGCATTCCGCCGTGCAGCGCGATCCGGCGATCGAGGCGCGCGTGCAGCAGATCCTCGCGCAGATGACGGTCGAAGATAAGGTCGGACAAATCATCCAGGCGGACGTCAATTCGGTCACACCGGATGAGGTGCGTCAGTATCACCTTGGTTCAGTGCTCAATGGCGGCAATTCAGGACCCGGCGGCAATGACCGCGCCCCAGCGCCCGTGTGGCTGCAGTACGCCGATCAATTCTACGATGCTTCGATGCAATCCTATCCGGGCCGCATCGCCATTCCGGTGATCTGGGGCTCGGACTCCGTGCACGGCAACGCCAACATCATCGGCGCCACCATCTTTCCGCACAATATCGGCTTAGGCGCCACGCACGACCCCGATCTGCTGCGGCGCATCGGCGAGATCACTGCGATCGAAACGCGCGTCACCGGTCAGGACTGGACGTTCGCGCCGACCATCGCGGTCGTGCGCGACGATCGCTGGGGCCGCACCTACGAGGGTTACTCGGAAGACCCGCGCATCGTCGCGCAATATGCGAGCGCGATTGTCGAGGGCATTCAAGGTCGTCCGGGCGCGGCGGATTTTTTGCGCGGCCCGCACGTCATCGCGACGGCGAAACACTTTCTCGGCGACGGCGGCACGACGAACGGCCGCGATCAAGGCGACAACCAATACAGCGAAGAGCAGCTGCGCGACATCTTCGCGCCCGGCTATCCCGCAGCGATCGGCGCCGGGGTGCAGACGGTGATGGCTTCGTACAATTCGTGGCATGGCGTTAAAAGCCACGGCAACAAGGGCCTTCTGTCCGACGTGTTGATCGGGCGGTTCGGCCTCGAAGGTTTCGTCGTCGGCGATTGGAACGGACACAGCCAAGTGCCGGGCTGCGCGGCCACCAATTGCGCCGCGGCGTTCAATGCGGGCCTCGACATGTTCATGGCCCCGGATTCCTGGCGCGACCTCTACACCAATACGCTTGCTTCGGTGCGTTCCGGCGAAATCTCCATGGATCGGCTGAATGAAGCGGTGTCGCGCATTCTTCGCGTGAAATTGCGCGCCGGCGTATTCGAAGCAGGCCGCCCCTCGCAGCGGCCCTATGGCGGCCAGTTCGATCAGCTTGGCTCCCCGGACCATCGCGCGGTGGCGCGGCAGGCGGTGCGTGAATCGCTGGTGCTGCTGAAGAACGAAGACCATATCCTGCCGCTCGCGGCGCGCTCGAACGTGCTCGTCGCTGGTTCCGGCGCGGACGATATGGGCAAGCAAACCGGCGGCTGGACCATCTCCTGGCAGGGCTCGGACAATTCGCGCGCGGATTTTCCGCACGCTCAGACCATCTGGGAAGGCATTCGCGAGCGCGTGCAGGCGGCTGGCGGCCACGTCACGCTGAGCGCCGACGGCGCGTATCGCGGCCGCAAGCCGGATGTCGCCATCGTCGTATTCGGCGAAGATCCGTACGCGGAATTCCAGGGCGATCGCGACAATGTCGGCTATCAGCTCGACGAGCCTTCCGATCTGGAATTGCTGCAACGTCTGCACGCCGCCGGCATTCCGGTGATCAGCGTCTTCCTTTCAGGACGTCCGCTTTATGTGACGCCGCACATCAACGCGTCCAACGCGTTCATTGCGGCGTGGTTGCCAGGCTCGGAAGGCGGCGGCGTCGCTGACCTTCTGTTCCGCGCGCCGCGCGGCCAGACGCAATACGATTTCCGCGGCCAGCTTTCGTATTCATGGCCGCGCTCGCCCGATCAGACGCCGCTCAATGTTGGCGACGCCAACTACAATCCGCTGTTCGCCTACGGCTATGGCATGAGCTACGCGCAGCCGCACAATCTCGGCCAATTGCCGGAGGCGCCGGCAAGCGCGGTCGCCGCCACCAACGTTGCGCGCTACATCGCTGGCGGCAATGCGCCGGCGCCGTGGACGCTGGCGCTTGTCGATGCGGACGGGGCGCGCACCAATGTCGGCGCCACCAGCGCGTCGGCGCAGGCGCCGGGCATCCGGGTTTCGCGCGTCGACCATCAGCATCAGGAAGATGCGTTGCTGGCGAACTGGGCCGGCGGCGCACGTGCGTCGCTTTCCGTGTCCGGCCAGCCGATCGACATTTCCCGTCAGTCCAATGGCGACATGAGCCTTTCGCTCGAAGTGCGCGTCGATGCGGGGCCGAGCGGACCGGTGATCTTGGCGATGAGCGACGGGCAGCATCGCGGCGCGCTCGATCTCACGCAGACCTTGCGCGATGCGCAGGGCCATGGCTGGACGACGGCGCCGGTGCGGCTTTCCTGCTTTGCGGCGCAAGGCGTGGACATGGCGCACGTGACGACGCCGTTTGAGTTGTCGAGCGACGCGGCCGTGACCGTCGCCGTAAGCACGGTACGACTGGCGGCGAGCGTCGGTCCGCCGTCATGTCCGGCGGCGGCGCACTAAAGCTCGAAGGAAAGCCAGAATCATGTTTGTGAAAGGCTGGGGGCGAGATTGAAGGGGACGAGACAAAGCGAGATGCCGAGCCTCGGCCTCATCGGCGACATTGGCGGCACGCACTGCCGCTTCGCCGTCACCACGCTTGGGCAGACGGAGCTTGGCGCGCCGGCGAAATATCCGTGCCGTGACTTTCCCGATATTCTGCACGCCATCGACGCCTATCTCGATCGCGAGCCGCCGAAAAAGACGATTGAGTGGGCGATGATCGCGGTGGCCGGGCCGGTCGTGAATGACGAGGTCTCGCTCACCAACCTCGCGTGGCACATTTCGGGCCCCGAGATCGCAGCGAAATTCGGCTTGCGCGAGGCGCGGCTCATCAACGATTTCACGGGCATCGCGCGCGCGACGCCGCTGCTGGAGGGCGCGCATCTGGTGCAGGTGGGCGGGCAGCCGGAGTCCGCGCGCAACGCGAGGGTGAGCGCCGTGGTCGGCGCGGGCACGGGCCTGGGCGTTGGCGGTTTGATCAAAGCGGGCGCCGCGCCGTTCCCGCTGACGACGGAAGGCGGTCACACCGCCTTTGCTCCGGTCACCGATCTCGATTTCGAATTGTCGCGGGTGCTGCGCACGCGCTTCGAGCGGGTATCGAATGAGCGCCTCTTAAGCGGCGAAGGACTGCACAACATCTATTGGGCGCTGAGCGTGATCGAAGGCGCCGAGCCGGAAGCGCTGACGCCGAAGGACATCAGCCAGCGCGCCATCGATAAATCCGATCCGCGCTGCGTGCGCGCGGTGCAGGTGTTCTGTCATATCCTCGGCGCGTTCAGCGGCGATGTGGCGCTGACGCTTGGCGGCTTGGGCGGCGTGTTCGTGTCGGGCGGCGTCATCCACGGCGTGATGCAGGCGTTCGATCGGGCCGGCTTCCGCGAAGGTTTCGAGAGCAAGGGCCGCTTCCGCTCGTACATGGAGCGCATCCCGGCCTGGCTCGTCACGCATCCGTACGCAACGCTGCTCGGCTGCGCCGCGCTGGCCGGCGATGTGATTGCGCCGGTGCGGAGCGCAGGAGCGGGCGCTTCAGCGAAGATCTGAGGCGGCGACGCCGGTCAGAGAATGCTCTGACCGGTCGCTTTCCAATCCGCGACGAAGGTCTCAAGGCCCTTATCGGTCAGCGGATGCTTCACCAGGCCATGGATGATCGTGGGCGGGATCGTCGCCACGTCGGCGCCCGCGAGCGCCACCGCCGTGACGTGCAGCGACGAACGGATCGAAGCGGCGAGAATCTCAGTCTTGAAATTGTAGTTATCGTAGATGGTGCGGATTTCGCGGATCAACTCGGCGCCGTCGGCGCCGATATCGTCGAGGCGGCCGATGAACGGCGAGATATAGGCCGCGCCGGCCTTCGCCGCGAGCAGCGCCTGGTTCGCCGAGAAGCAGAGCGTGACGTTGGAGCGAATGCCTTCTTTGGCCAGCGTACGGCACGCCTTCAGGCCATCCATGGTGAGCGGCAGCTTCACCACGACGTTTTTGGCGATCTTCGCCAGCACGCGGCCTTCGGCCAGCATGTTTTCGTAGTCGGTAGCGGCGACTTCAGCGCTCACATCCCCCGGCACGACGGCGCAGATGTCGGCGATCAGCTGTTTGAACGGCTTGCCGGCCTTCTTCACCAGCGACGGATTGGTCGTCACGCCGTCCAGCAGGCCCGTCTCGGCCAGATTGCGGATTTCATCGAGATCGCCCGTATCGACGAAGAACTTCATTGCCACACTCCCATGAGACGTTTCTGATAGCGCTCTCAGAGCGGGCCGTCGAGATCAGGCGGAAAGATCATGATGAAGCCGCCAAAAGCAGCGACATCTCGCTCATGCGCCGTCCGCGCTGATTGAGCCCGCGCCGAGAGGCGTAGCCTTTATCTGGCGTGTCTCTCAGAACACTTGGTTCGCCGTGACCGCTTTGCAAGGGCGGCGGCTCAGGGGCGAACGTCACGGCGCAATCTCTCCATAAACAACGCCGCGGCCGTCCGTGCCGAGATAGACGCGGCCGTAGATGCGCGGATCGGCTGCAATGCAGCGGAAGCGGCGGCCGTATTCGTGCGCATCGTCGTTGATGCGACTCCAAGTGCGGCCCGCGTCGTCGGACCGGAACACGCCGCGCGTCTGATTTTGCCAGCCGATAGCGTAGAGCGCGGGATAATCGCGTCCAGGCGGCGGCGCGCCGAGCGCCAAGCGCTCGACGCCGACGCCGCCATCGACCTTCGCGAAGGAGCGCCCTGCATCGACGGAGTGGTAGAGCCCGTTGCGCGATATGAACCAGAGATCGCCGCTTTTGCCGGGCGTGGCGATGAGCGGCCATTGCGCTTCGCGCCAATTAGGCCTGTCGCTGCTAATGTCGGAAGGCAGTCCCTGCGTCTGCTGCGCCGTAAATGACGCGCCCGCATCGACGCTCACCAGCACGCGACGCTGATCGAAATCCATCGCGTAAAATAGGGCGCCGTTTACGCGGTCAGCGATCGGGTGCGAAAACAGCGGCAGGCCGCGCGTCTGCGCCCAGTGTGCGCCGCGGTCGCGCGTGACGAGGGGTACGGGCGTCATCACGATAAAGGCCGCGCCGTCGGCGGAGGTGACGATGGCGGCGTCGCCGGTCAGGTCGAAGCGCCGCTCTTGCGGCTGACCATTGTTGTCGGTCCAGCGGATCGGCGGCGCGTTGAGCGGGAACCATGTTGCGCCAAAATCGAGTGAATACGCCAGGCTCGCGCCGCCATCGTGCGGCGTGCCGCTGCGGACGACGACGTTGGCGGCGGCGCCGGCGATATCGATGGTGTTGGTGTTGTTGAAGATCGGGCTGGTGAATTGTCGCTCCGGCGACGTGGAGAGATTGGCGTGGGCGAAACCGCCAATGTCGCCGAATCCGCTCAACAAGTGGAACGGACCGTCGCCGGGGCTCGCTAGCGTGATGATCGCCGTCTCTTCGATGCCATCGACCCACGGGCGCCAGAGCGAAGCGCCGGCGACGCCATCCTGCGTGGCGTAGATCGTGGCGCCCGTCGTGTAGGCGACGTGATTGGAGTCGAACGGATCGATGGCGAGGCCGGCGATCCACCAGCCGAACTTCGCTTCGCTGTCGCCCCACAACAGATACGGCGTGGCCGTCACATCGCGACGCGCATCGCCGCGAATGTCGCGCCATGTGCGCCCGCCATCGGCGCTGCGCCAGATCGTGTCGCCAGGTCCCCAGCGACTCATCGAAGCGACAACGAGAGTGTTTGGATGTTGGCGGTCGAGGCTGAGTCCCATCAACCCGCCCTGCTGGCGATCCGGCGGGGTGATGTCGCTCCAGCGACCCGAGCGCGTATCCAGTTTGTAGAGCGCGCCATCGGCGACGCCGTTTGGACCAACGCTGCTGCAATAAGCGATGTAGAGGACGCCGGACGCATCGAGTTCCGCCTTGACCGGCAGAAGATCGGCGCGCGGCGCGCCGGGAACGACGCTCCAGCTCGCGCCGGCGTCGTGTGACACGAACAGATGCTGCGGCCCCGGATCGGCGACGCCGACAAAAATCGTGCGCGAGCCGTCGACCGTCCCGCTTGAGGAATCGAAGACAACGAAACTCAGACCTGCGTGCGTGTCGCGACCGCCTTGGGGCAAACCCAAGCCATGGACAGGAAAGGATTCGACACGCGCCCAGTGCGCGCCGGAATCCGCACTGCGCTGCAAGCCGTCGTGGCGCGATGCGAAATAGAGAATGGCGGTGTTGTTGGGATCGACCGCAAGCCGCTCGCCGAGGCCGCGCCCATCCTCGTTGCCGCCCATGCGAAATGAAACAGGGACTATGTCCCAATGCGCGCCGCGATCGCGCGAACGGAGGATCGCGGAGGGCGCGCCGCGATAAATTCCGACGGCGGCATAGACGACGTTGGCATCATGCGGATCGGGCGCCACGCTTTCGACGCCGTAATAGCTGCCTTCGGCCATGCCGTCCTGCAGTGCGACCCACGTATGGGCGGCGTCGTCCCAGCGATAGAGGCCGCCAATGTCGGTGCGCGCATAGGCGAGGCCGCGCTCAGCGTGGCTGAACACGACATTTGGGATGAAGCCGCCGCCGCCGACACGCACGTCGCGCCAAGCATAAGGCTGCGCCTGTGCGAGGGCGCCGGCCCAGATCGAAATGAGGAAGGCGGCGAATCCGAGCCAGCGGCGCATGGTGGGGCGTTCCTCGTAATTTTGCCGCAAAGGCGGATTGCCGATTGATATGATTTATTCTCTAACTCGGCGGAGAAACACAAGGGAGGAGGCGATGCGGTCTTTGCGCGGGCTTGTGTGCGCCGCAGCGTTGGCGATCGCCGGCTGCGCGTCGCTTGCGCCGCCTCAACGCGCCGAGCCTTCGCCGTCGGCGCTGACGCTTTGGTACGACCATGCCGCGTCGGACTGGGAGCGCGAAGGCTTGCCGATCGGCAATGGCGCGATGGGCGCGGTGATCATGGGCGGCGTCGCCGACGATCGCATTCTGCTGAACGAGAAGACATTGTGGACGGGCGGACCGGGCTCGCCTGGTTATGATTTTGGTTTGCCGGCGCAGCCGATGGTCGATGCCGTGCACGCCGCGCAGCGTGACCTGGCGCAGCGCGGTCGCATTGCACCGGAGGAGATGGCGCGCCGTTTGGGACGGCCTGTCGTTGGCTACGGCGACTATCAGAGCCTCGGCGAACTCGTGCTGCATTTTCCGCAGGGAGGCGACGTCAGCGCCTATCGGCGCGAACTCGACATCGCACATGCCGTTGCGCGCGTGAGCTTTGTGCGCGACGGCGTGCGCTATACGCGCGAATACTTCGCCAGCTATCCGGACCGCGTCGTGGTTGTGCGTCTGACGGCGGATCGCCCGGGCGCCATATCCGGCGCGCTTTCGCTCACCATTCCGGACAATCGGTCGAACGCCTTGCGTATCGACGGGCGCCGCCTCACGGCTTGGGGTGCGCTCAACGACAATGGCTTGAAGTGGGAAGAGGCAATAGAGGTCCAAGCGGATCGCGGCGCCGTCACGCCGCAAGCTGGAGCGCGTTTTGAGATCGCGGGCGCTGACGCCGTGACGCTGATCATCGCCGCCGCTACGAATTATGCCCCGACATATCCCGCGTATCGCGGCGCAGATCCGCATGCGGATGTGCAGGCGCGCCTGGATCGGGCCGCTACGAAAGGCTACGCGCGTCTTCGCGCGGATCACGAAGCAGATTATCGCGCGCTGTTCGATCGCGTGCGGCTCGATCTTGACGGCGCGCCGTCGGCGTCGCCAACCGACCAAGCGCTGGCTGCCTATCGCGACGGCGCGTCCCCGCAGGATCGCGCGCTCGAAGCGCTCTACTTCCAGTACGGGCGTTATCTGTTGATCGCGTCGTCGCGCGTGGGCTCGTTGCCGGCCAATCTGCAGGGCGTGTGGAATCCGGCGGAGCATCCGCCGTGGAACGCCGACTACCACGTGAACATCAATTTGCAGATGAATTACTGGCTGGCCGAAACGACCGCATTGCCCGAGACCGCCGCGCCGCTGTTCGATTTTGTCGATGCGCTGATTGCGCCTGGCCGACGCACGGCGCACGACGTGTTGGGCGCGCAAGGCTGGACGCTGTCGCTAAATTCCAATCCCTGGGGCTTCACGGGCTTGATCGCCTGGCCGACGGCGTTCTGGCAACCCGAAGCAGGCGCGTGGCTCGCGCAACACTATTACGAGCATTATCGCTTCACCGGCGATGAGCGCTTTCTGCGGGAGCGCGCCTATCCGGTGATGAAGGGCGCGGCGGAGCTGTGGCTCGATGCGCTGGTGGTTGATCCGCGCGACGGGAAGCTGGTGGTTTCGCCAAGCTTTTCGCCGGAGCACGGTGATTTCTCCGTCGGCGCGTCGATGTCGCAACAGATCGTGTTCGATCTCTTCACCAACACGGCTGAGGCTGCGGATCATCTGGGCGATGCGGCGTTCCGCGACCGCTTGCGCGCGGCGCTGACGCGACTTGATCCGGGTCTGCGCATTGGCTCCTGGGGACAGTTGCAGGAATGGAAAGACGATTGGGATGATCGCACAGACGAGCATCGCCACGTCTCGCATCTTTTCGCGCTCCATCCGGGACGGCAGATCTCGCCGCTGACGACGCCGCAATTCGCGGAAGCGGCGCGCGTGTCGCTGCGCGCGCGGGGCGACGGCGGCACCGGCTGGAGCAAAGCGTGGAAGATCAATTTCTGGGCGCGCCTCCTGGACGGCGATCACGCGCACCTGATGTTGGCGCAGCAATTGCGCGAGAGCACGCTGCCCAATCTCTGGGACACGCACCCGCCGTTCCAGATTGACGGCAATTTCGGCGCGACCGCGGGCGTTGCGGAAATGCTGCTGCAAAGCCAGAACGGCGAGCTGCATATCTTGCCGGCGCTGCCTTCGGCATGGGCGGCGGGATCTGTCGCGGGTTTGCACGCGCGCGGCGGCTACGTTGTCGACATAAGTTGGTCGGCGGGCGCCGCAGACGAAGTGCGCGTCACCGCTTCGCGCAGCGGGCAGCTTTCGTTGCGCACGACGTTATTTGAGGGTCCGTTCAGGCTGTCGCGCGCAGGCGCCGCCACGCCGATCACGCCCGCTGGCGCGGGTGCGGTTCGCACCTTCCAAGCCGAAGCAGGCGCGACTTACGTGCTGCGCCGGGCGCGCTGAGCCGGGTTCCGCTTGTGGCGTCCGATTTTGTATGACAAAAGAGGAAAAAGACTTAGGGGGAGGAATTTGTCGATGCGCAGCGCGTTGCAGCGGATTGGCACGGCGCTGGCGTGCGCGGCGCTTCTTGCCATGTCGGCCTGCGCGCCGCGGTCACAAGCGCCGACAGCGGAGTCCCTGCCACACTTCGTGACGGAAAACGGGCGGCATGCCTTCATCGTCGATGGCCAGCCGTTCCTGATGCTCGGCGCACAGGCCAACAATTCGAGCAATTATCCCTCGGCGCTGCCGAAGGTTTGGCCGGCGATCGAAGCGCTGCACGCCAACACGCTCGAAATTCCGGTCGCCTGGGAGCAGATCGAGCCGAGCGAAGGGCAGTTCGACTTTTCGTATGTCGATACTTTGGTCGCCCAGGCGCGCACGCACAATGTGCGGCTCGTGCTGTTATGGTTCGGGGCCTACAAGAACACCGGCCCGAACTACGCGCCGGGCTGGGTGAAGCTCAACAATCAGCGCTTCCCGCGCATGATCGATCACGACGGCAAGACCGTTTACGCCCTCTCGCCGCACGTGCAAGCGACGCTTGACGCCGACAGCCGCGCGTTCGCCGCACTGATGCGCCATCTGCGCGAACTGGACGGCGCGCAACATACGGTGATCCTGGTGCAGGTGGAGAACGAAACCGGCGTCTACGGACCCGTGCGTGATTTTTCGCCGGCGGCGCAGGCTTTGTTCGCGGCGCCTGTGCCGGACGCTCTGGTGCAGGCGCTGCACAAGACGCCTGGGACGTGGGCGCAAGTGTTTGGGCGCGACGCGGACGAGTTTTTCGCGGCGTGGTTCATGGCGCGCTATGTCGAGCAGGTCGCGCAGGCCGGGCATCGCGAATACGCATTGCCGATGTACGCCAACGCCGCCCTGCGCGATCCGGTCAATTATCAGGACCCGCACAGCTTCGCGAGCGGCGGCCCGACCTGGGATGTGCTCGACATCTGGAAAACGGCGGCGCCGACGCTGTCGGTGCTGGCGCCGGATGTTTACGACCGTCCGTATGCGATGGCGACCGCGCATTTCGCGCGCTATACGCGGCCCGACAATCCGCTGATGATCGTCGAAATCGGCAACGACCCGTCCTATGCGCGTCACTTCTTCCACGTACTCGGTCAAGGCGGCGTGGGCTTTGCGCCGTTCGGTATGGATTACACCGGCTACTCCAACTATCCGCTCGGCACGAGCAGCGAGGGGGATGCGCGCATCGCGCCGTTTGCGCAGCTGTTCGAGGTGATGGCGCCGATGGCGCGCGATTGGGCGCGCATCGCCTATGAGCATCCCACATGGGGCGTCGCCAAGCCGGACGACAACGCGGATCAAAGCATCGATCTCGGCGACAGCCGCTGGAAGGCGACGGTCGAATACGACGAGTGGGCGTTCGGATTCGCGCGCTGGAACATGGCGCATGATGAACCGCCGCCAAATCTGGCGAAGAAGTCCGGCGGCGCCATGGTCGCGCAGCTCGGACCGGATGAATATCTGCTCGTTGCTCAGAACGCGCGTGTCTCGTTCGCGCTCAAGGATGCGAGCGGCGCCAATGGCGTGCTCTTCGACCGTGTCGAAGAAGGTCACTTCGAGCGCGGCCGCTGGGTGATGGATCGCATCTGGAATGGCGACCAGACCGATTACGGCCTCAATTTCAGCGATCAGCCGCGCGTGCTGCGCGTGAAGCTCGCGACCTACTGAGAAGGGTGAGCCATGGGGATCGACGTGAAGGCGAAAGCGGCGAAGTGGAGCGGCGGACTAGCGGCCGCACTCAGCGCGCTGCTTATGCTCAACGCTTGCGCGGCCAGCGGATCGGGCACGGCGCCTTCGATTGCAGCAAGTGCGGTCGCGCCTTCCTCGCATGGCGTGACGATCACGCCAACAGCGCATCCAGAGCGGCGCGTGCGGCTCACGGTGATGAGCGATCGCATCGTCCGCGTGACCGAGTTTCCAACGAGCGACCTCACGCTTCCGGAAAGCCTCATGGTGACGGCGCAGCCGACTGGCCAGTTCGAGATGTCGACTGCGGGCGATGTGCTGACGCTGACAACCGCGCACGTGCGCGCCGAAGCCAATCTCAGCACGGGCGTCGTGCGCTTCCTGGACGCGCAGGGCCAGCCGATCCTTGCCGAGGCCGGTGCAGGGCAGTTCACACCGGTGACAGTGGAAGGGCAAAACTTCTACGCGATCCGGCAGCAATTCAATCGCGGCACCGACGAAGGCTTTTACGGCCTCGGCCAACATCAGAACCGCCAGTTCAATTACAATGGCGAGGACGTCGAACTCGCCCAGCACAACATGGACATCGGCATTCCGTTCCTGGTGTCGAGCCGCAATTACGGCGTGTTGTGGGACACGAACTCGATTACGCGCTTCGGCGACGCGCGACCCTATCAGGCCATCACACAGAGCCTCACCGTGCGCGACGCGCAGGGCGCGGAGGGCGGGCTCACTGCGCAATATTACGGCGCGAACAACGCGCTCGTGGTGACGCGCCGCGAAGCGGACGTGGACTATCAATATCTGCCGACCAATCAGTTCGCCACGGGCCAAGCCGTTCGCGATGTGTGGCCCGCGGAAATGAACCACGTCGAGCCGGCGAAGATCGTCTGGACCGGAACGCTCGAGGCGCGGAGCGCCGGCGTGCACAAGTTCCGGCTCTATGCCGGCAACTATTTCAAGCTCTGGATCGACAACCAGCTCGTGCTCGATGGCTGGCGGCAGAATTGGAATGCCTGGTATCGCAATTTCGATCTGCAAATGGCGCCCGGCGAGCGACACGCCATTCGGATCGAGTGGATTCCGAACGGCAGCTTCATCAAGCTGGACCATCTCGATCCGCTGCCGGCGGATGAGCGGCATTCGCTCTCGCTGGCGTCGGAAGTCAGTCACGCAATCGACTATTATTTCGTCAGCGGTGACAACGCTGATCAGGTGATTGCCGGCTATCGCGAGCTCACCGGCAAAGCCGTGTTGTTGCCGCGCTGGGCGTACGGTTATTGGCAGAGCCGGCAGCGCTACAACACGCAAGCCGAACTCACTGGCGTCGTGCACGAATATCGCCGGCGCGGTTTGCCGCTCGATGCGATCGTCCAGGACTGGTTCTATTGGCCCGAAGACGCCTGGGGCTCGCATGATTTCGATCGCGCGCGCTATCCCGACCCCGGCGCAATGGTGCGCGAGGTGCACGCCAACAACGCGCACATCATGATTTCGGTGTGGCCGAAATTCTATCCGAGCACGGACAACTACAAAGAGCTGGACGCGATCGGCGGCATCTATCGCCGCAATGTCGAGATGGGGCGCCGCGACTGGGTCGGCCCAGGCTATGTGAGCACCTATTACGATCCGTACGCGACGCGCGTGCAGGACGTATACTGGCGCCAGATCCACGAGAAGCTGGGCGTGCTCGGCTTCGACGCGTGGTGGCTCGACAATGACGAGCCAGACATTCATTCCAATCTGTCGATCCCCGATCGGGCCTATATTCAGGGGCCGACGGCGCGCGGGCCGGGCGCGGAATATTTCAACTCGTTTCCGCTGATGCATGTGGGCGGCATGTACGAGCATCAGCACGCCAACGACCCCGACACGCGGCAATACATCTTCTCGCGCTCGGCGTGGGGCGGCATGCAGCGCTACGCGGCGACCATGTGGTCCGGAGACCTAGCGGCGCGCTGGTACGATCTACGCGCGCAGATTTCCGCGGGGATCAACTTCTCCATGTCGGGCATCCCGAATTGGACATTCGATATCGGCGGCTTCGCCGTCGAGGACCGCTATTCGCATCACGATCCGGCGCATGTCGAGGAATGGCGCGAGCAATATCTGCGTTGGTTCCAGTTCGGCGCATTCGTGCCGATCTTCCGCGCGCACGGCGAACTGCCGTTGCGTGAAATCTACAACATCGCGCCCGACGGCTCTGACGTGCAAAGGAGCCTCATCTGGTACGACCGTCTGCGCTATCGGCTGATGCCCTACATCTACACGGTAGCGGCGAACACCTATCATGGCGACGGCACCATCATGCGCGGATTGGTGATGGATTTCCCCGATGATCCGAACGTCCGCAACATGGGCGAGGAATACATGTTCGGGCCGGCGTTCCTGGTGGCGCCCGTCTATGAATTCCACGCACGCATGCGCGACGTCTATCTGCCGGCGGGCAATCGTTGGTACGATTTCTATACGGGCCGCTCGTTCGAAGGCGGCCAGCACATCAACGCCGATGCGCCGCTCGCGCGCATGCCGCTGTTCGTGCGCGCCGGATCGATCGTCCCGATCGGGCCGGCGATCCAGTATACTAACCAGAACCCCGGCGGGCCGATCACGCTCTATGTCTATACGGGTCGCGACGGCTCATTCGATTTGTACGAGGACGACGGCGTTTCGTACGGCTATCAGCGCGGCGCGTTCTCGCGCATCCCGATCCGCTATGACGAGGCAACCGGAACCCTGACCATCGGTGCGCGCAGCGGCGCGTTCCCGGGCATGGTGACGAACCGAACCTTCAATGTGCGCTTCATCTCCGGGGAAAACCGCAACGCAGTGAATTTCGATGCGCGCGGCGACCGCAGTGTCCGCTACAACGGCGCGGCTGTCGCCGTGCGGCGCGGCGCGTGACCGTCGCGACTAACGCGCGGGCGGTGACGCTGGAGCGATCGCATTTCGCGCCGTTCGTCGTCATCGCCAGCCTGTTTCTGTTCTGGGGCGTCGCCAACGGCCTGAACGGCGTGCTGGTGAAGACGCTTCGCAAGGCGTTTACGCTCAATTTCACGCAAGCCGTGCTGATCGATACGGCATTTTATCTCGGCTATTTCGTGTTCGCGATCCCGGCCGCTCTGTTCATGCGGCGCTACGGCTACAAGGCGGCGCTGGTGTTCGGACTGCTGCTCTATGGCGCAGGCGCATTGTTGTTCTTCCCGGCGTCGGAGTTGCGGATCTATCCGTTCTTTCTCGGCGCGCTGTTTGTGATCGCAAGCGGGCTTGCGTTCCTGGAGACGTCGGCCAATCCGCTGATTTCGGTGATGGGCGATTCCGAAACCGCCGAGCGCCGTTTGAATTTCGCGCAATCGTTTAACGGCTTCGGCCCCATCAGCGCGGCGCTGATCGGGCGCTTTGTGATCTTCTCCAACATCGAATACACGCCTGACCAGCTTGCGCGCATGCCGCGCTCTCAGGTCGAAGCTTATTTCGCCAGCGAAGCGCATGCTGTGCAGATGCCGTACGTCCTGCTCGGCGTCGTCGTGCTGCTATGGGCGCTGCTCGTGCTCGCAGTGAAATTTCCTCCGGTCGCAGCGGAGGCCGAAGCGGAAGCCGCGACGCCGCGCTTTTCGCACCTGTTCAAACACCGGCGCTACCTGTTCGGCGTCGCGGCGCAGTTTTTCTATGTCGGCGCGCAGGCGGGCGTGTGGGGGCTGACGATTCTTTATGCGCAGCACGCGGTCCCGGGGTTGCACGAGCAAAGCGCGGCCTACGTGTACCTCGCCGGGCTTGTCGCGTTCATGCTCGGCCGCTTCGCCGGCACGTGGCTGATGGGATTCATGCAAGCCGACCCGCTGTTGGCGGTGTTCGCAGCGCTGAGCATCGCGCTGATGATCGCCGCAGCCTTCCTCGGCGGCGCGCTCGGACTCGCAGCATTGGTGGCGACCTATTTCTTCATGTCGATCATGTTTCCGACCATCTTCGCTTCCTCCATTCGCGGGCTGGGCGCGCTGGTGAAGCCGGCGTCGTCGTTCCTGATCATGGCGATCATCGGCGGCGCAGTGCTGCCGCAGGCGATGGGCCGCATCGCCGACGCCACCCACAACGTACAGTTCGCCATGCTCGTGCCGGCGTTCTGCTTCGCCGTGGTCTGTGCATTCGCGCTGTCGGCTGGGCGGATCAGGTCTGCGGCGAGCGCACCGGCATAAGCCCGTCGAGTTCGCGCAGATCGCGTCCGCGCGTCTCCGCTCCGTACTTGGCGATGAGGCCCATGGCGACGAGCGCGATCGAGCCGATAGCCAGAGCCGCCGCGCCAAGCGGGGGAATGCCGATGAATACGCTGACGGCCTGCGCCAAAAGACCGCCGCCTTTGCTGCAACCGGCGATCCAGCCCGAGGCGCGGCCGCGAATGCGCAGCGGATAGCATTCAGCCGTGTAGGGCAGGAGAACCGAGATTGCGCCAGTTGAGCCGATGATCAAAAGCGAGATGAAAAGAAGCGGGCTGCTGAAGCCCGGCACGCCGGTCGTACGCAGCGCGACCGCGAGCAGGCCGAGCGTGATGATGGCGATCATCGCGATGAGTGAGCCTTTGGTGCTCCAACGGCTGTAGAGCCATGTGCACAACAGCACGAGCGGCGCTGCGATCAGCGAAGAATTTTTGATCACCTCGCTGGCGGCGCCAATGCTTAAGCCCTCCGACGTCAGCGTGATCGGGAGCCAGAGCAGCAGTCCGAAATTGACCAGCCCCCAAGAAAGCGCCGCGAGCGTGAGCGCGATCGTCGTGCCCAGATATTTCTGGTCGATCGGCGGCAGGTGCGAGTGATCGTCATTGTCGGGCTGCGCCGGCGCAGCGACGACAACGGCGCCAAAGCGCGCAAGCACGGCGCGTGCTTCGGCCCCGCGGCCCATATGTTGGAGAAAGCGCGCCGATTCCGGCAACAGACGCGCCATCATGATAATGATGAGGCCCGTTGGCAGGTTGAGGAACCACATGATGCGCCAGCCCCAATAGGGCTGCAGCGCTTGCGAGAGACCGCTCGCGGCGAAATAGCCGCCGACGGCGCCGGCGCCGCCGACCAGCACGAGGCTCCAACCGCGATGTTTGGTCGGCATGATCTCGGCCAGCAAGGCGTAGGCGACCGGAAGCATGCCGCCTGCGGACAGCCCCATCAGGAAGCACATGCCGACATTCCACCAGAAGTCTGGCATTGCGCCGCAGATCGATGTGCCGACGAACATCACAGCGGAGAGCAGTATGGCGGCGCGGCGTCCGTAAAGATCGGCGAGCGCGCCCCACACGAACGAGCCGGTCGCCGTCCCGGCCAGCGCGCCGAATGGAAGGATCGACACCATGGCGCCCGTCACGCCGTATTCGCCGCGCATGCCTGGGGTGACGAAACCGAGGCTCGCCGGCTTCATGATGTCGATTACGAGCGCAATCGCCAGCACCGCCATGACGATCCAATGCTCGCGGGTGAGCGGCGCGTCCTCCGGCGGCGTCAGCCGCTCGATGGGATCATGCGTGTGCGAAAGGGCCTCCGGCTTGGGCAGCAGCCCGTAGCCGGCGACACCGATGCCAACGACGATGGCGGCCATGCCGAGATACATCCCCGCGTCCATCGGCATGCCGACAAGGATGAAGTGGTTGAACCGACCCATCCAATACATGGGAAGGTGTAGGACCACGCCGATGGTCACGAGCACCCAGCCCGCCGCGAACGCCCAGGTGCTGCGCCGGCCGGCAAAATTGAACGCATCCGTCATCTTTGGACGTTCCCCCCGCGTTATGCTGGACATTGACAGGGCTGTCGGCGGGGAAGCAAGGCAGACTTGGCAATGATTGGCAAAATGGGGTGGGAAGTTTTGGGGACGTTTCGTTGAGTATAGCCCTCGGGCTCGGCGGCGCCGCGATCGGAAATCTCTACAGGCCGGTCAGCGACGCTGACGCAATCGCGACCGTCGACGCCGCACTCGGCGCAGGTTTCGCTGTGATCGACACTGCGCCCTATTACGGGCACGGGCGCAGCGAACGGCGGATCGGGACGGCGCTGGCGCGCTGGCGCGGCGCGCGCCCCGGCATCAGCAGCAAGGTCGGCCGCGTGCTCGACGCCGCGGAGGCCGGCGAAGAAGGTGATTTCGGTTTCGCTGATCCGTTGCCGTATCGGCCGCGCTTCGACTACTCGCGCGACGGCGTGCGGCGGAGCCTTGAGGGAAGCTTCGAACGCCTGGGCGTCGAACGCCTCGACATCGCACTCGTGCATGATGTCGGCGCCGCGACGCATGGCGACGCGCATTCGCGCGTGCTGCGCCAAGTGCTGGATGAGACGTTGCCCGAACTGGCGGACGCCCAAGCGCGCGGCGAAGTCGGCGCGATCGGCATTGGCGTCAACGAAGGCGAGGTTTGCTTCGAGATCTTAGAGCGCGCACCGCTCGACGTGATCTTGCTGGCTGGGCGCTACACGGTGCTGGAGCAACCGGCGTTGACGAGCGGTTTGCTCGATCTCTGCGCCACGCGGGGCGTACGCGTGATGGCGGCGGGCGTGTTCAATTCCGGTTTGCTGGCGACGCGGCCAAGACCCGAAAGCACTTACAATTATGCGCCGGCGCCAAACCTTGTCCTGGAGCGGGCGCGGCAAATCTGGGCGCTGTGCGAGCAGTTCGACGCGCCGCCGCAGGCCGTGGCTCTGCAATTCGCCGGCGCGCATCCCGCGGTCGGTCACGTGATCGTTGGCGCGCGCGCTCGCGGCGAAATCGAAGACGCCGTGCGTTGGAGCACAACGCGCATTCCCGGCGAGCTCTGGGCGGCGCTGAAGCGCGCGGGACTGATCGTTTCGGATGCGCCGACGCCGGCTTGAGATCAGCCGTGCTTCAGCCGATCGCTGATGCTTTGCGCGGCCTCGACCGTCAATGTAACGACGTCATCGATTGAAGGGCCGGACGCCGCGCGCGCGATGTAGGGGGTAATGAGGCCGGCCACGGCGCCGAGCGCCTCTCCATCATAGACAGGCGCGCCGATATCGCGAATGCCGCCCGCCATGCGGCTGGGTTCGAGCAAATAGCCCCGCTTCGCCGCTTCGGCGGACCCCGCGGTGAAGTCGTCGAGCGCCGCGTGGTCCAGCTTGCGGGCGCGCCAGATGCGCATGAGTTCGGCTTGGCGCGCGTCCGGCTGCGCACCGAAGATGACGCGCGCCGACGCCGAATTGACGACAGAGACCCGATAGCCGACACGCACCGAAAACCCGACAGCTGCGGGGCTTTCGACACGGGCGACGATCACGACCTGGTCGTCGTCGCCGACGATGACGCCGAGATGGCAGGATTGCTGGCTCTGTTCGGCAAGCTTGAGCATCACAGGCAACGCCGCGTCGTGCAGATTGCGCATCGGCGGATTGCGCATGCCGAGTTCGAACAGTCGGCTGGTGATGCGATAGCGGTCGTCGTGCTCTCCGCGGCGGATGTAGCCGCGCCCTTCGAGCACCACCAGCATGCGGTAGATCTCGGTCTTGGAGCGGCCGAGCCGCTGGGCGATCTCCGGCATCGCCATCGGCGCCGGCTGACCGGCCAGCAACTCAATAATCTCCAGGCCCTTATCCAGGGCCGGCGCCTTGTAGATCGCCTTCGCCACGTTTCGCTCCCCGCGTGCGGCTTTGATGCGCGGTCGGCGCGCGAGGCGCAAGCGTCTACGCTAGCGGAGATGCGCGCGGGCCGAGCGGGGCTCAGGCTTCGCGCCGGCCGCATTTCGCAAAATATTCCGCCCCTACGCGGACACAAAGCGAACCAGACGGCTTTCGCGTCGTTAACATGGGAACAAGAACGGGAGGCGCGGCGGGGCGATGCAGGTGAAGACCTCTTCCGACATCGCCGATTTCGCCGCGGAATGGCCGAACATGGCCGATCGCGCGCCGCCGGCGTTCCATGTGTTCCAAGCGCGCGACTATCTGCAGGAATGGGAGCGCAGCATCGGCCGCGCGCGCGGCGCCAAGCTTGTGTTCGTCCGCGTCGGCGATGAGCGCGGCCCGCTGATGCTGTTCGCGTTGGCGCTCGAACGCCGCCGCGGCGTGCGCGTTGCGTGCTTCCCGGACGGCGGCGTCGCCGACTACAACGCGCCGGTTCTGTTCCCGCGCGCCGGCGCGCTGAGCGTAGCGGAAATGAGCGCGGTCTGGCGGCGGGTCGGCGGGCTGCTTCCGCATTTCGATGCGGCGCTGTTCGACAAGGTTCCCGAAAGCGTTGGCGGCGTCGCCAATCCCATGCGCTTGCTGGCGCAAGAGCCGTACAGCGAGAGCGGCCATGTGCTGGAGCTCGACGGCGACTGGGAAGCGTTCGCGGCGACGCGCCTGCATCGTCCGAAGGACAGCCGCCGCAAACGGCGTCGGCTCGGCGAGTTGGGAGTGCTCCGGTTCGTGGTTGCGGACAGCGCCGCGGAGCGGGAGCGTCTGCTGGATGCGCTGATCCAACAAAAGACGCGCCGTTATTTGGAGACACGCGGCGTGGATGGTTTCAACCGTCCAGGCTACCGGGCCTATTTCCATGCGCTCACGCGCCGTTTCGGCGAAACCGGCGAGGCCCATCTCTCGGGCCTTGAGTTGAATGGCGAGATGATCGCCGCGCATTGGGGGCTTGTGGCGGCCGAGCGCTTCTATTGCCTCATGCTGTCGCATGCGCATGGGCCGTGGGCGCAGTATTCGCCCGGCCAAATCCTGGTCGAAGAGCTGATCGCCTGGTGCTATCGCGCCGGCTTGAGCACGTTCGATCTCGGCATCGGCGACGCGCAATGGAAAGAGCGGCTGGATCAGACACGTTCGAGATTGTGGCGCGCGCATCTCGCGCACAGCTTCGCCGGCAAGGCCTATATCGAAGCGGCGCGGCTCAAACGCGCGCTGCGCGCCTCGACGCGTCCGCTTGAACGCGAACCGGGACTAGAAGGCCGCTGGGTCGCGTAGAAAAACCGCCACCGTGCGAAGAATGATCAGCAGGTCCAGCCAGATCGACCAATGATTGATGTAGGCGAGGTCGAGAGCGATCCGCCGCGCCACCTTGTCCGATGTATCCGTGACGCCGCGTGCGCCGGACACCTGAGCCAGCCCGGTGATGCCCGGACGGGCGAATCGACGCCGGGTGTAGGCGAGGTCGAAGCGGCGGAACTCGTGTTCGTGCAGGATGGCGTGCGGGCGCGGGCCGACAAGGGACATCTCACCCTTCAACACATTGATGAGCTGCGGCAGTTCATCGATGCTCAGCCTGCGCAGGACACGGCCAATCCGGGTGACGCGCGCATCATCGGCGACGGCCTGGGCGACGTTGCGGCCATCCTCCAGCGTCGTCATGGTGCGGAACTTGTAGATGCGGAATACGCGGCCACGAAAACCAGCCCGCCGCTGCTTGAAGAAAACCGGCCCGCGCGAGTCGAGCTTGATGCAAAGCGCGATGTAGAGCAGCAGCGGCGACAGCGCGAACAGAGCGAGCGCAGAGGCGATGATGTCAAATGAGCGCTTGAGCGCGCCTCCGACAGGATCCATCGCCAGCCGATATTCCATGCCGGCGCGCGGATAAAGGCCATGAAGCGGCGCGACGTCGCTGAGACTGGGAGCGCCCGCCGCATAACTGAGCTGTGGAACATGCGCTTGAGATGAAGACATGAAATGCCACACGTAAAATGCGCCCCGTCCCACGCGAGCGGAAACGTGCGCCTCCGGAACTAGTTCCGACGTTGTGTTGTTATGGGACTGCGGGCGGGAAGATTTGCGCTGTAGCGCGCGCGGGGACGCGAAGCGAATGTTGGACGCCTTCTCTCCGGAATTGCCGGCCGCGCTGCTTTATCCGATCACGGCGGCGCTCGCCGTCATGCTCTGGTTCGTGCTGCGGCGCGTCGAGGGCAATGCGGCGCGCTTCGTGATTGCGGCGATGTGGCTACGCTATGTCATGCCGCTCTATCACGACGTGACGTTCAGACCGATCATCGGCGACTTCTCTCTGATTGCGCTTGTGACGACGGGCCTATTCGCAATCGGTTGCCTGATTATCCCGCCGCGCCGCTGGATGCTGAAGGCGCTCGGACCCGTCTATGTGCTGCTCGCGGTCACAACGCTGAGCGGCCTCCTGAACGCGCAATTCGCGGGTCTCGTGAACACACTTATCAAATGGGGTTTCTTTCTGGTCATTTTGCTTGGCGTCTACGAAGCCGTGCGCCGGCTCGGGCCGGACAAGATATCCGCCTTTCTGCTTTGGGCGCTGTTGCCGCCGCTGGTTTTCCAGGCCGTGTCTTTCGTCCTTGGCATCGCCAAGCACAGCGAGGGCGACGGCTCGCTCAGCTTCATCGGCGGTTACAACCACGAGTCCGCGTTTTCGATCGTCATGATCACCGGGATCTGCGTGGCGGCCTTCGCGACACGTCTCAACGCCTGGGTGCGCAACGCATTGGTCGTGGCGTTCCTGCTTGGGCTCTATCTCGCCAACTATCGCACCGCGATTCTCGCTGTCGCGCCGATTGCCGTCGCCTATTTCACCGCGCAATCGGCGAGCTGGTTCCGTTCGCGCGAGCGCGTGATTGTCGGCGGCGTGATGCTCGGTTTCGCGGCGCTCGGCGTCGCCGCGGTCGGATTTCTCATGCGTGAGCGCTTCGCCGACTTCGCAACGATCGTGCAAGGCGCCCCGATCTTTCAGTCGCCGCAGGACTTCACGGCCTCCGAGCGCGCGCTTTTCTCGTCGCGTCTTTATCTCTGGAGCCAGTATCTCGACGCCTTCTCGCACGGCGGGTTGGCGCACCAATTCTTCGGATTCGGACCGGACGCGTGGCGTAATGCGTTTCCGCTCTACGCGCACAACACGTTCATCTCGGCGCTCTATGAGACCGGCGTCTTGGGCGCCGGCGCGTTGCTCTATCTGTGGGGCGCGATGGCGATGGCGACGTTGCGCGTCGAGGACAATCTCGCGCGCATGAAGCTGATGGCGGCGCACGCGACCTTCATCCTCGTCAACATGGCGACGATGGGCCAGTGGATGCTGGAAGGGCTTATCCTCTACGCCTTCGTTTGCGGCATGACGCTGGTTCAAGCGCGTGCGCGCATTCCTGTCGATGCCTACGAGATTCGGCCCCAGCCCGCGCCTATGCCGGCGCGCCGATACGCGCATGCGCGCGTGCGCCCACGGATCTGAGCGATGACGCAATATTTCTACACGAAGTACGGCGAGGGCCAACGGCGCGGCGTCGGCTGGCGCGACTCTCGGCCGTTCGCACAGCTCGGAGGCGATTTGCGCAGCGCGCGTGCCGGCGATCGCTTCTCGATCGGATTCCCGAGCATGGGCGAGAACCCCGTAGAATGGACAGGCGCCAGCCTTGTACTCACCGCATCCGGCGCGCCGAGCAGGCCCGTTCGCATCGAGGCTGGTTATGGCGTCGGGCAGACTGACATGCGCCCGGGCGGCGGCGGCCGCTTCTTTACGGCGTCGAATGCGATGCGCGGGCGCGTGGGCGCGCCGCTGCGCATCAATGGCGCGTCCTATCTTCAACTGGCTGGATTTCGCGTTGACGGCGCCTCAGCGGACGGCGTCGTCAAGTTCGGGCCTGGACTTTCCTCTGACGTCTCGATCCAGGGCTTCAGCGCGCGCAATGTGGGCCGCGTGATCGAGACAGACCGCGCGGCGGTCGTACGCAACCTCACGGTGGAGAGTTGCGACGCGTTCGCCATCGCCCGCGGCTTCGCGCGGTTCTGGCGGCTTGAGCAATCGACACTGCGCAATCTGACGCTCGACGCCAACCATGTCGATCTGGGCGGCCCGAACGTTACGCAGCTGATCGCGGTCACGTCGGGGAGCGACGTCACGTTCGAGAACATCCAGCTCCGCAACGCCGTCAACGTCCGCGACTATGTGCAGGGCGACGGGCTTGTTTGCGAGCGCGGCACCCGGCGCTTCACAGTGCGCAACTGCCGCGCGGACGGTATGGGCGATGGCGGCTTCGACCTGAAGACGACGGACGTCACCGTGGAGGATTGCTCCGCCTCGGCATGCAAGTACGGGCTGCGCATCTGGTCGATGGGGCGCAACGTGGTTCGACGTTGCGTGATCCGCGATCCGCGACGGTACGGTGCGCAAAGCGGCGCATGCGTCGAGGCGCATGGTCGCGCGGATTTCGTTGACTGCCAGTTCCAGGCGGGCGCCGGCGCCGCCATCTTTCGTTTAACGAATGGCGGCGAAGCAGCGCCGGCTCTGCGCATGGTGGGCGGCTCCATCCGCCTAGACAACGGCGCGCAACTCGTCATCGGCGATCCGCAGGGCGGCGTTGAGCTGCAGAACGTCGCGGTCAACGGTCAGGTGCGCAGCGGGCGCTATACGGCTGCATCGGGGATCAGCGGATGAGAGTGCTGATCGCCAACTACCGCTACTTCGTATCGAGCGGGCCGGAGCGCTACCTGTTCAACCTGAAGCGGCGCCTGGACGAAGCAGGACACGACGTTGCGCCCTTTTCGGTGCGTTACGCGCGCAATGAAGCAACCCCGTACGATCGCTTCTTCGTTTCGCCCCTCGGCGGCGAAGACGATGTCTATTTCGATCAGCACAAATCGTCTCCGGGCGCTCTCGGCAGAACGCTGGCGCGGCTCTTTTACTCACACGAGGTCGAGCGCGCGATTGGGCGGATGGCGGACGCGTTTCGCCCCGACGTCGCCTACATTCTGTATTACCTGCGAAAGCTCTCGCCCGCTTTGCTTGTGGGGCTGAAGAAGCGCGGTGTACCGATCGTCGTGCGGCTTTCCGATTACGGCATGTTCTGCCCCGAGCATCATTGTCTGCGCGATAGCGCGCCCTGCACCGCCTGCCTCGACGATCGCAGCGCGAGTGTTCGCTACGGCTGCGTGAAGGGGAGTAGAGCCATCTCGACGCTCGATGCCGCCGCGACAGCCTTTCACCATTGGCGCGGATATTTCGATCTGATCGACGCCTTCGTCGTCACCAACAGCTTCATGCGCGAGATGATGATCAGAGCCGGCGTGGCGGCCGCGCGGTTACATTGCATCCCGACGTTCACCGATACGGATGCGTTCGCGCCGCCGGCGACCGAACTCAAACAAAATTATCTGCTTTGCCTTGGACGTCTTGATCCGCCGAAGGGGATCGACGTGCTGATCGACGCGATGGCTTTGCTCAAGGGGCGGCTTGGGGGGCGTACGCCGCAGCTCAAGATCGTCGGGGCGGGGCATCAGCGGCGCTATGTAGAGCGTCTACACGCCGCCGTCGTTGAGCGCGGTCTGAGCGACGTTGTGTATTTTCATGGCGAGGCGCGGGCGGATGAGACGGCCGACCTGTTCCGCGGCGCCATGGCGACAATCATCCCGGCGCTTTGGTTCGAGAACCTACCCAATTCTCTGATCGAAAGCATGGCGTGCGGCACGCCCGTGATCGCTTCCAACATCGGCTCGCTCGCGGCCTCGGTGCGCGACGATGTCGACGGATTGTTGGCGGCGCCCGGCGACGCAGCGGACTTCGCCGCAAAGCTCGACCGCCTGATCGGCGACGACGCGTTGCGCCGCCGCCTCGGGGCGGGCGCGCGCCAAGCGGCGCTGACGCGTTTCTCCGGCGCCGCGCATGTCGCGCAATTGCTCAACCTCTTTGCTGCGGTCGGCGCGCCGCGGGCTTCTACGACCTACGGGCTCGCGCCAGCCGCCCCTTCGATTGGAGAATTGTCATGAAGATTATGGTCACAGGCGCGAACGGCTTTGTCGGCATGGAAACAGTGCGCCAGTTGTGGCGCGATCACGAGGTGGTGGCCGTGGATTGCCTGCGCTACGGGCCGTGGCGTTTCGACGAAGAGCGGCTCGGCTTCGATCTCGACACGACGGATCTTCGCGATCGTGCGCAGGTGGAGACGTTGATGGCGGCGTTCCAGCCGGAAGCGATCATACATCTGGCGGCGATCCATTTCATTCCGGAGTGCGAGCGCAAGCCGGACGACGCCGTGTCCACCAATATCGCGGCGACCAACAATTTGCTCTATACCGCACCGCGCGGCTGCCGGTTCGTCCTCGCTTCAACGGCGGCCGTGTATGCGCCCAACGACGATGCGCATCGTGAGACCGACGTGATCGGGCCGATGGACGTGTATGGTCACAGCAAGCTGGCTGCCGAGAATTTCGCTCAATACTTCGCAGCGGCTCGAGGGCTGGACGCCGTCATTGTGCGTTTGTTCAATGTCGTCGGCCGTGGCGAGACCAATCCGCACGTTCTACCGGAGATCGTCGGCCAGCTGCGCCGCGGCGAGCGGCGCCTCAGGCTCGGCAACATCCACCCCAAGCGTGACTACATCCATGTGAGCGATGCCGCGCACGGCTTCATTGCGGCGGCGACGCAGCCGTTTCCGTCGGAACTCGGCGCCGTGCCGGTGGTCAATCTTGGCTCCGGCGTCGCCTATTCGGTGCAGGAGATGATCGAAGCGCTTGAGAGCGTGGTCGGCGAACGAATCGCGATCGAGGTCGATCCAGCAAAGGTGCGCAACGTCGATCGTCCGCACCTGCTTGCCGACAATACGCGTATGCGCACGCATTTCGATTGGGCGCCTGAGCATGATTTGCGCGACGCATTGCGCGATGTGTGGGCGGAAGCACCGCAGCGCCATCCCAACCCGCGGCCCGTCGCGCCAATCGCTGCACAGCAACAAGCTTGAGCGGAACCATCGCGCGAACGCCGCATTGAAATCGCAAAGCCTTAAAGCTGGAGCGGCAATGCGGATCGCGCAATTGGGTAGTCGCGGCATACCCGGACAAATGGGAGGCGTCGAGCGCGTCATTGAGGCGGTGGCGCCGCGGCTTGTCGCGCGCGGCCATGATGTCACTGTGTATTGCGCGGATTGGGCGGAAGAGCGCTTGTCGAGCTATCAGGGCGTCCAGCTGCGGCGCGTGCCGAGCATCCGCCACCAATATTTCGATACGATCGGGCGCTCGGCGCTGGCGACGTTTCGCGAGATCGCCAGCAAATCGGATGTCGTGCACTATCATGGCAGCGGCTCCGCGCCGCTGGCGTTGCTGGCGCGTTTGTTCGGCAAGAAGGTGATCGTCACCGTGCACGGCCTGGATTGGCAGCGGCGCAAATGGAATGCGGCCGCGCGGCTGTTCCTGCAGGCGGGCGAATGGGCCGCTGTGCGTGCGCCGCATCGCACCATCGTGGTCGGTGAAGGCTTGCGGCAGGAATTGAGGGCGCGCTACGGCGCCGATCCGCAAGTCATTCCCAACGGGGCGGAGGCGCGCAAAGGACGCGCGCCGGAACGCATCGGCGCGCTCGGCCTGAAGGGCGACGACTACTTCCTCTATCTCGCACGCATTGTGCCGGAGAAGCAGCCGCACTTGTTGATCGAAGCGTATGGCGCGCTGAAGGATCGGCGCGGCGTGAAGTTGGTCATCGCGGGCGCGGATTGGCATTCGAAGGACTATGCGGCGCACGTGCGCGCGTTGGCGGCCCAAGACCCCGACATCCATTTTTTGGGCGCAGTCGACGAGGCGATGCTTGAGGAGTTGTACGCCAATTGCCGCGCCTACGTACTTCCCTCGGAAGTGGAGGGCATGTCGCTTTCTCTGCTCGATGGACTAGCCTTCGGCGCTTGCAACATTTGCAGCGACATTCCGGCGAATCTCGAAGTGATCGCCGATGCGGGTTTGCCATTCCGCGGCGGTGACGTTGGCGATCTCAGCGCGAAACTGGACATCGCGTTGTGCGATCAGGCTGAGGTGCAACGTCTGCGTCAGGCGGCGCGCCGGCGCATGAGCGAGGATCTGAGCTGGGACAAGATCGCCGGCGATTGGGACGCGCTCTATCGCGATGTCGTTCGGCGCTGCTGAGGCGAGCCGCGCGCGGGCTACGGAAGACGACCGTCTATGTCGGGAAGCCGTAATGCAGAAGCATGCTGCGGATTTGCGCGTCGTTTGCGCCGCCGGGCGATGCGTTGGTCTTCTGCAGGGAGAAGCTTTGGCTTTGGGGCCACGTGATCATGTCGCGGCGCGGACCGACGCGCTGAATGGCGGAGCCCGCGCGGCGCGCCATCCAATAGAGCCATATGTCGTCGGCCTGAGGGCACAGCCGTCGAAACATCGCCACATCGGCGACGTCGTTATGGAGGCTGCCCGGCGGATAGAGCACGCCGCCGACGCCCGTGGGAAACAACAAGTGCGAAGGTGCGTGCGTATCGACGTCGTAGGCCCATGAACGATAGGGCGCTGGCGCGCCATCCGCTTGCATGCGGATCAGGTGAGCGCGGTGGCAAAGCACGGCGCGGCGTGAC
Organism: Caulobacterales bacterium; assembly: GCA_035548735.1. GTDB lineage: Bacteria > Pseudomonadota > Alphaproteobacteria > Caulobacterales > Aquidulcibacteraceae > Vitreimonas. Next base: position 55,267 of record DASZSK010000019.1, read on the forward strand.
GGGTCGTAACCGCGAACCAATTCCTCCAGCCATGTCCTAGCGTAGAATACGTCATCGTCCGCGATGGCGATGAAGGCGCCCGGGCGCTCCCGCAAAGTTGGGATAATCTTCTTGAACGACCGCAGGTCCGTTGTTGTCGCGATCGTCAGGCCGTGTCTCTGAAGCGCGCGCACCTCATTGGGCAAGGACGAAGCGTCATCGTGCGCAACCCATAGGATGATCTCGTCCGCCGCGACCGTTTGCGATAGGAGGCATTTGAGCGTCGCTGCAAGCGTCATGTAGCGGGGCGGAAACGACGTCAGAGAAACGATGAGGCGCCCTGGGAGGCCATGTGGCTGTTGCGGCGGCCGGCGTTGCGGCCAGCTGCGCTCCACCTGAGACAGAAGGTATGCGCCCTTGACCATGCGTGGCAGCGAGCGCGGGCTGCGTCGCACGAGACCGGCGACGCGCCGCGCGCGGCCGAGCCATTGCGCGAGCCTGTCGCGATCACTGTCCTCGGCGCTTTGCGCTGCGCGCGCAGCGCCGTCAGGCATTGTAATAGCCTTTGCCCGCGTCGACGTAATAGAGCGAGTCCGAATGCGAGTAGCGCCCTGGCGCCTTCGGGTCGATGCAATTGAGCGCGACGCCGGTGACGCTCGCACCGGTAGCCTCGATCTGCGCGATCGCCGCGGCGAGCGCGCGACAGCGCGTCTTCCGCCAGCGGCCGAGCAGGATCACCATATCCGACAGCGCAACAAGCGCGCGTGTCTCCGCCACGGCGAGCACCGGCGCGCAATCGAGCACGACAAGATCATACTCGGCGGCGAGTTCGTCCATCAGCTTCTTCATCGCCGCCGAGCCAAATACGTCCTGCAATGGCGTCTCGGTGGTGGAGAGGGGAAGCACGTGCGTGCCGGCGCCTTCGTCGCGACCAATCACGCTGCGCCAATTTACCTGTCCGGAAAGGACTTCGAGCAGGCCCGCGCGCGGGGCGATGTCCAAAAGGTCGTTGAGCGAGCGGCGGCGAACGTCGCAATCGATCAGAATTGCCTTTTCGCCGGACATGGCCGCGACCCGCGCGAGGCAGAGCGCCGCCGTCGTCTTGCCTTCGCCGGGCAGCGCCGAGGTGACCGCGACGATCTTGTGGCGTTGGCGATCCTGCGAATAGATGATCGAGGCGCGCAGAACACGGAACGCTTCAGCGAAGCCCGACAGCGGGTTCGCGACGAGAAATCCGGCGGGATGACGGTCGCGAAGCGGCAAGTTCCGCAACGCCTTTTTCGGCATCACCGGGATCGAGGCCACCGCCGGCAGACCGACTTCGCGCTCGACGTCGTCGGCGCTGCCAAGCGTGTCGTCGAATTGGTGGACGAGCATCCCGGCGATCACCCCCATGATCAGACCGACAACGATGGCGATCGCAAGCGATAGCGTGAGTTTGGGTGAGGCGGGCGCCGCGGGCGGGGTCGCCGGGGAGAGCATGCGCGAGGTCGAGGTGAGCACGCCCTGGTCGGAAATCTCGTGCGCGCGCTGCAGGAAACTTTCGTACACGGCGCGCGCCGCGGCGGCTTCGCGATCGAGCTGGTTGAGCTGCACTTGATCTGAACTGTTGTTGAGCAGGCGTCCTTGCACCGAACCCAGATGGCCTTGCAGAGAGGCGAGCCTCGCGCGCGCGACTTCCTCTTCGCTCTTCAGGCTGGAAGAGATGCGCGTGATTTCGTTGTTAATCTGCCGTTCGATGTCGGCGCGTTCGGCGCGCACGTTCTGCAAGGCAGGGTGGGCGTCGCTGTAACGGGATTCCATGTCGGCTTGACGGCGTGCGACGTCGGCTTCGCGCGCGCGCAGGTCGCGGATGGTCTCGGAATTGATGGCGCCGGCGATCGTATCGGGGGAGCTGCCGGAGGCGATCATGGACTGCACCTGCTGATAGCGGGCCTGCTTTTCGGCGAGGTCGGTCTGCGCGCTGGTGACGGCGATTTGCGCGTCGCGGATTTGCTGTTCGGTCAGCGTGGCGCCTTCGGCGGTCAGGAGGCCGTGCTGAGCGCGATAGGTCTCCGCGGCCGCTTCCTTTGCGTTGAGTTCCGTGCGCAGCTCATCAAGCCGTTGCGACAACCAGGCGCTCGCTTGCTGAGAAGCCTGCTGACCTTGCTCCACCTGTTCCTGCTGGTAGAGGCTGAGCAGTGTGTTGGCCATTAGCGCGGCCTTTTCCGGATCGCGGGCCGAAACCGTGAGGTCGATAACATGGGTGAGGCCGCTGCGGCGCGCATCGATGGCGCCGTGCACGCGATCGATTACGCTCGGCGTGAGCGGATTGTTCGCACCGCGCCGTGCGTGCGTGTTCCATTCCGGGTCGTTGGCGAGATGAAGCGCCGCGGCGAGCCGCTCCGCCATGTGGCGAGAGTTCAGCACCTCCGCCTGAGAATCGATGAACGTGGAATCCGGCGCGATGTCGGAAAGCTGCTGCTGCTGGGCGACGACGCGCTCCTGGCCCGGATCGATCATGATCTGCGCCGTAGCCTCGTATTTCGCTGGCTGAAGCAACAGATAACCAGCGACGCACAGCGCGACCACGCCGGCGACGCTCAGAATGATTCCGGCGCGGCGCCGCAACAGGTCGACAATGCCGGAAAGCGACATCTCGTCCTGCGGCGCCGTCGCGACCGGCTGGCGCGCAATCGGCATCGGTTCGTAGGCGGCGATGTTCATCCTTGATCTCCCCGGAGGGCGCTGAGCAAACGCACGGCTTTGGGCGCGGCGAGCGGCGCGCGGCCAACTTCAGTGTCGACTGGCATTCTCGTCCCCTTCTTAAGCTCGCGAGTATCCGGCCGTTCTTGCCGTGAGAAACGAAACGGACGTTCCCTCGAGCCGCGCTGCGGTCAGCACGCCGGTCGCGTAGGCGCCGGTGTCGATCGCAATGCGCGAGCCTTCTAATGTTGGCGCGCGCACCGGCGTATGGCCGTGCACCACGCAATGGCTCAAAGGTTTGGAATGCTGCAAAAAACGGTCGCGTATCCAATAGAGATCGCTGTCGGCTTGGTCCTTCAGCGGCTTGGCGGGATCAATGCCGGCATGAACAAACAGATAGTCCCCAGCTTCCACGTAACGTTCGAGATTGTTGTTGAGAAAGTCGGCGTGCGCTTTCGGCATGCCTTCGCGCAGCGCTTGCAGCGCATCGGCGTAGATCGCCGGATTGCTCGCGGAAGCGGGCGGAGGGCGCACGCCGTAAGAGGCAAGAGTGTTCGCGCCGCCATAGGAGAGCCATGAGCGGGCGCGCACGGGGTTGACGCAAAAGTCGAGCATCAATTGCTCATGGTTCCCCTTCAGGAACCGGCGCTCGAAGCCATACGGCCGGCCTTCTAACAAGAGATCGAGCACGTCTCTGCTGTCGGGGCCGCGGTCGATATAGTCGCCCGCGAACACAACCATCGGCTTTTCCCTGGCCTCGCTATCGGCCAGCCGTTCCAGGTCGCTGAGCAGACGCTCGAGCAGGTCGGCGCGACCGTGCACGTCGCCGACGGCGAATCCCAAACGTCCGTCGGGAAACACCGCTGGGCGCTTGCGCTTGGATTTCGAAACCCGCATGCCGCTGATCCACGAGCGCGCGAAACGGCGCACATCTGGTCGGCGAAACGTTCGCGCGTCGCGCATGTTCCGAAATGAGAAACTACGACGCGGTAAGGCGCAGCAAATGATCAGAGCGTTCGCGCCGCGCGCGAAATGCGAGCATCACTCGGCTGCGGCGGGCGCCGGTGCGTGGCCTTGGCCACGACGACGGAACACGCGTCGCACAACACGCTCAAGCCGGTCGATGAGCACGAAAAGCGCGGGAACAAAGACGAGGCTGAGCATGGTCGAGACGAACAGCCCGCCGATCACCGCCACCCCCATGCCCTGCCGCAGCGTGCCGTCGACGCTCAGGCCGGCCGCCGCGGGCAGCATGCCCGCCGCCATCGCGAACGTGGTCATGACGATCGGCCGCGCCCGCTTTTCTCCGGCCTCCATCAGCGCCTGATCGCGCGGCATGCCGCGGTGAATTTGCTCGATGGCGAAGTCCACGAGAAGGATGGAGTTTTTCGTCACGATGCCCATCAGCATGATGATGCCGATAAGGACGAAGAGGGAGAGGGGCTGATTGGCGATCAAAAGCGCGCCGAACACGCCGCCAAGCGCCAAGGGGAAGGCGAACATGATCGTCAGCGGCTGGAAGAAGTCACGGAACAGCAGCACCAGCACGCCATAAATCAGCAGGACGCCCCAGAGCAGGGCGGTTCCAAATGACGTGAACATATCGACGGTCTGCTCGGTGTCGCCGGAGGTCACGAGTTCAACCCCGCCGCCAGGATGCGCCTCAGGCAGGTGGAACACCTTGTTCTGAGCGTCGCCGATCTGACCGCGCACGACGTTGGCGGATACGGTGACGGAGCGCTGGCGGTCACGCCGCTCCACGGAGGCTTCGCCAAGGCCGAACGAGACGTCGGCCACCGCGTCGAGCCGCACCGGCGCGCCCGTCGTCGATTGCACGGGCAACGCGCGGATCACGTCGAGATTGCCGCGTTGGTCGGGGCGCAGCAGCACGCGGATCGGAATTTGCCGGTCGGCCAGATTGTAGCGCGGTAGATTCTGTTCCACGTCGCCGCTGGTGGCGATGCGGACGGCGGAGGCGAGGCTCGCGGAGGTCACGCCCAGCCGCGTCAGATCATCCATGCGCGGATGGATTTGCAGTTCGGGCCGCTGCAGCGCCGCCGACGACTTCACGTCAGCCAGTTCCGGCAGGCGCTTCATGGCGGTCACCAGCCGGTCGCCGGCGGCGATCACCTGGCGCGGATCCTGCCCGACGAATTGAACGGTGACGTCGGCGCCATTGCTGGGGCCGGAATCATTGACCAGCGAAACGCGATAGTCCGGGAAGCGGGCGAAGATGGGCCGCAGCGCCAGCTGCACCTCGTAGGAGTTGCGCGCGCGTTCGTGGCGATCCGAGAGCAGGAAGAAGATTTGCCCTGTGCTCGCCGATCCGTCCGTGCCGCTGATCGAGGTGAAGACGTTGCGCACCTCTGGAAGGGCGCGCGCGGCGTCGGCGATGGTCTGAAGTTCGCGGTCGGCGTCAACGAGCGGCGTGCCGGGCGGGATTTCCGCGCTCGCCTGGACGATGCCGTTGTCGAAGCGCGGAATGAACGTGAACGGCACAAGCGGCGCCAGCACGAACAGCGAGAACACGAAGAAGAGGAAACCGCCAAAGGCGGTCCAGGCCGGATGCCGGATCGAGAAGCCGAGCGCGCGGTGATAAATTTCGCTCACATCGCCGTGACGCTCGGTCTCGCCTTTGTCTTTCAGGAAGTGCGCCGCCATCAGCGGCGTGATGAGACGCGCCACGACGAGCGAGAAGAAGGTGGCGATTGCGACGGTGAGGCCGAATTCCTTGAACCATTGCCCGGTCTGACCGGTCATGAAGCCGACCGGCAAAAAGACTGCGATGATCGAAGCGCTGGTGGCGACGACGGCGAGGCCGATCTCGTCGGCGGCCTCCATGGCGGCATGGTAGGGATCCTTGCCCATGCGCATGTGCCGCACGATGTTCTCGATCTCGACGATGGCGTCGTCCACGAGCACGCCCGCGACCAGCGCCAGCGCGATCAGCGTCATCATGTTGAGCGAAAAGCCCAGCGCCTGCAGCGCCATGAAGGTCGGGATGACGGCGAGCGGGATGGCGGCGGCGGCGATCAAAGTGGAGCGCCAGTCGCGCAGGATGAAGAGCACCACAAGGCACGCGAGCAGGGCGCCTTCCCAGAGCGCGCTGATCGAGCTTTCGTGCATGCCGCGGATGAAATCGACCGGCGTGAAAATGAGCCGGAAGTGCATGCCGGGATGCGATTTCTCGATTCCATCGAGCTTCGCCTTCACCGCGTCGAACACCTCGATCTCGCTCGAGCCCTTGGCGCGCTGCACCATGAACGAGACGACCGGCTGGCCGTTATAGCGCGAGACTTCCGAGAGTTCGCTCGAAGCATCCGTGACCGCGCCCAGATCGGCGAGGCGCACGCTGCGGCCATCGGCTGCGGTGATGCGGGTTTCGTTGAGCTGGGCGATGCTTTGCGCGCTGCCGAGCGTGCGGATCGATTGCGCCTGGCCGCCGATTTCGGCCTGTCCGCCGGGAAGATCGGCGTTCTGCTGACGCAATTGCTGGCTGACGGCGTCGGCAGAAATGCCGTAAGCCGTGAGGCGTTCGGGATCGATTTCGACGCGCACCTCGCGATCGACGCCGCCGGTGCGGGTGATCTGGCTGACGCCCCGCACCGACAACAATTCGCGCGATAGATCGTTATCGATAAACCAGGAGCGCTCCTGATCGCTCATGCCTTGCGCTTCGATAGCATAATAGGCGATCGGCTGCGCCGAGAAGTCGACGCGGGCGATCTGCGGTTCGGTGATGCCGCCGGGAAGATCCGGGCGCACGCGCGTCACGGCGTCGCGTGCGTCTTCCACGGCGCGCGAGAGATCGGCGCCGATCTGCAACTCGACCTGGGTTTGCGAAACGCCGGGCGTAACCGTGCTGGTGACGCGCCGCACGCCTTGCACGCCGGTCAGCGCGGATTCGATGCGCTGCGTGATCTGCGTTTCCATTTCCGCGGGCGCGGCGCCGGGCTCGGCGACCGTCACCGTGAACATCGGCACTTCGATGTTGGGAAATTGCGTGACGGGCAGGCTGAAATAAGCCATCAGCCCGCCGAACACGAGCGCCAAGATCAAGACGATGGGCGGGATCGGATTGCGGATCGCGCCGGCCGAAATATTCCAAGCCATGAGCTTTATCCCGCGCTGGTGCCGCGCAGTTCGAGTTGCGCCCCGCCGCCGTTGTTGCGCGAGATCGGCCGCACGCGATCGCCGTTGCGCAGGAAGGCCGCGCCGGCGCCGACGATGCGGTCGTTGAGATTGAGGCCGGAGACGACCTCGACCCAATCCTGATCGCGCTGCCCGAGCGTCACCGCGGTTTTGACAGCGCGGTCTTGCGGGCCGATCACGAACACGAACGACTGGCCGTTTTCGTAGAGCAGGGAGGTCTGCGGCACGGCGAGGACGGCGCGCGGCGCGAGTTGGAGTTCGCCGCTCAAATGCATGCCGGCGCGGACCTCGGTGTTGCGCGGCAGCGCGAACAGCGCCTGGCCAGTGCGCGTGCGCGAGTCGATCGAAGCGGGCTTGCGGCTGAGCGTGCCGTTCACTTGCGAACCGTCGACCAACGCGAAGGTGGCGACTTGTCCGTCGTGAAGCGCGAGCACGTCCGCTTCGGCGATATCGGCGGCGACTTCGAGCGCGTCGCCGCCGGCGATGCGGAACATCTCCTGCTGATCGACCATGGCGCCCAGCGTCACTGAACGCGAGATCACGAGCCCGGCGATCGGCGCGCGAACATAGCCGCCTTGCAGGCGCGCATTGGTTTCCGCCAGCGCGGCGCGCGCCGCAGCGAGCTGAGCGTCGGCGGCGGTGGCGGCCGCGCGGCGCTGTTCGATCGCCTCGGTCGAAAGCGCGCCGGAGTCGCGGATCGATTCCGCGCGATTGTATTCATCGCGCGCGCGGATGGCGGCGGCCTGCGCGTTGGCGACTTGCGCCTCCGCCGCGCGCACTTGCGCTGTCGAGAGCGCGGTGTCGAGCCGCGCCAAGGGTTGGCCCGCGCGCACCTGATCGCCTTCGTCGGCCAGCAATTGCAGCACGCGCACGCCCGACGCCGGCGCGAACACGTGGATGTCGCGCACGGGGCGCGCTTCGCCCGTCAGCGTGATCACCGGATGGAATTCATGTGTGCCGACAGCGACGGCCGACACCGCCAAGGCGGAATCGACCGGCGGCGCCTTGGAGCCAGGACGCGGCCAATGGCTGATGGTGAAGATGACGGCGATGACGGCCACCACCCCGATCACGCTCAGGCGTATGATGCGCTGGCGGCGCTTCTTTGCTTCGGGATCGTCCGGCGTCAGCGGATTCGGCGCAGGCTGTGCTTCGCCACGCTGAAACAGGCGTTTGATGAACAGTTCGGGCTTCATGCCGCGAGCCTCAGATAGCGTTTGGCCAGTTCTTGGAATTGGGTCGTTGCGTGGTCGACGTCGACCCGCTGCAGCATCGCGCTGCGTAGGCCGATGCCGCACATGGACGCGAACAAGGTCTGCGCTGCTTCGGTCGGATCGAGGCTTGGATCAGCGTCGCCGCGCGCTTGCGCGGCGCGGATCGCCTCGGCGCATTGCGAGATGCTGATCGCGTCGGAACGGCCAAGCGAGCGGCTGAGCAGCGGATCGCGCGCCGCTTCCGCGAAGAGATCGGCCACCAGCGCCCCATCCGTCGCGGCGTGTTCGAAGAAGCTCCGCGCCAGGGCGCAGAGCGCATGCATCAGATCGCCCTTTGACTGGGCCCGCCGCAGCAGCTCGTTAAAGCCTGTGCATTCATCCTCGCCGATGGCGGCGATGATGTCGGCCTTGGAGTCGAAATAACGGTAGAGGGCGCCTGGACTGATCCCGGCCTCGGCGCAGATCTCCTGCATGGTCGCCTGGTGGAACCCACGCCGCCGGAAGCAGCCGATGGCCGCTTCCAGGATTTGGCGTCGCCGGCGCTCGGCGAGCAGGGGATCGGCCAGGCGGGCCATCAGCGTTCCTTGTCTTGAACGAACTTAGGTGCGTTGCATATAAAGCGAGCGTTCGTTCTACAAATGTTAAACGGGCCGGCTTACGTCAAGCCTTGGTGAAGCGGTTTAACTCTTTGTGAGGTTGGATGTTTGGTCGAACCGCCAGAATGGGGGTGTCGCGCTGGGGAACACCGCTGGTTGCGGGCCTCCTTGTGTGCGCCTGCTCAACCATGCCGCACCAGCGCCCCGAGCCGCCGCCGCTCCCGACGGCCTGGCAGGATGCGCCGCTGGGCGCGGATCTGCCGGTCACGGATTGGTGGACCCATTTCAATGACCCGATGCTCAACCGGCTGGAAACCGAAGCACTCACGAGCGGCCCGGACGTCCAGCTGGCGCTGTCGCGGCTGAAGGAGGCCCGAGCGCAGTCACGCAGCACGGTGGCGCAATACCTGCCGCAGCTCACGCTGACGGGGCAGGGCCAATACACGCGCGCGCTTGATGGCGCGTCGCTTCCGAGCGACAGCGGCGGCAGCGAAACAGAACAAATGATCGGCTCCTGGGGGCCGCAGGTGTCCTGGGAAGTGCCGCTGTTCGGGCGGTTCGGTTCGGCGCTTGCTGGTGCGCGCGCGAACAGCCGCGGTGCGATCGCCGACGTGCGCGCGGCACGCGTCGCGGTCGCGGCCGATGTCGCGCAAGCTTACGTCGATCTGCGCGCGGCGCGCGCGAGTTATGTCGCGCTCAGTCAGCAAGTCGACAGCGCCGATCAGCTCGCGCGCATATTGGACACCAGTGCGCGTGCGGGGATCACTGCGCCCGCTGACGCGGCAAACGCGCGGCGGCTCGCCGAAACCGCGCGCGCGCGTTTGCCGGGTCTCGAGATCGAGGCGCGCCGGGCTGAAAACGTGCTCGCGGTGTTGCGCGGCGTGGCGCCGGGCACGGAGCCGCAGGACGTGCGCGAAGCCTTCGACGCGAGCAATGATGTTCCGTCGATTCCCCTCAACGCCGCGCCCGCTGCGCCTGCGGACATGCTGCGCCTTCGACCAGATGTCGCGCGCGCGGAGGCGCAAGCCTTGCTCGCGGCGGCGGCGCTCGGCGCGGCGCGCTCGGACTTGCTGCCGCAGCTCAATCTGACGGGCATGCTGAGCGCGAGCAGCAACCTGGTCGGCACGCCGTTGCCGAGCGGGGAGGCGCGCGAAGTCACGGCTGCGCCGCTCATCTCCATTCCGCTGTTCGATTGGGGCCAGCGGTTCGCGCAAGTCGGCGTCCGGCACGAACAATTCGCGCAGGCGCTGATTTCCTACAAACAGACCGTCACGGAGGCGGTGGCCGAAGGATCGAATGCGCTCATCTCATTGACCGCCGGCGAGCGCAGACTCGAATCGTCGCGCGCTGCGGAGACGGCGGCGCAGGCAAGCGATCGCGGTTCGCGCGCTTCGTACGAGGCGGGCATTCAGAGCCTCGCCGATCGGCTGCAGGTGCAGCAACAACTCATCGACGCCACGCTGTCGCGCATCGACGCCGAGCATCAGCAGGCGAGCGCGGCGATCGCGGTGTACCGCGCCTTCGGCGGTGGCCCGGCTTTGGAAACGACGCGCTAAGCCAGCAGGCGGCGCATCGCGGTATAGCTGGTCTGCGCGGATTCGAATGGCGTCGTCGTGTCGTCGTTTTCGACGAAATAGTGCTCGAACGGGATCTGCGCGAAGATCGCGGCGAAATCGATCTGGCCTTGACCGACATCGGTCATGCTGCCATCGGGCCGCCAGTCCTTGGCGTGGCACATGGTGACGCGCGCCTTGTGCTGATTGAGGAACGGCAGCAGATCGCGACCGCCCTTCTTCAGCCAATAGATGTCGGTCTCGAAGTGCACGAGCTGCGGGTCGGTGTTCTGAAGCAGAACGTCGTACGGCAGCACGCCGTCGATCGGTTGAAACTCGAAATCGTGATTGTGGTAGGCGAACTTCAAGCCGGCGTCGCGGCACTGGGCGGCGAAGCGATTGCAGACCTCAGCCCAGCCGCGCCATTGATCCAGCGTGGTTCGCGCTTCTGGCGGCAGCCACGGCATCACCAGATATTCATGCCCCATCGCGTGCGCGGTTTCGATCAGCGGTCCCGGCGCATCGCGCATCTGCGCGGCCGGCACGTGCGCGCTCGGCGCGGCTAGGCCGATGTCGTCGAGCAAACGCTTGATGTCCGCCGGCGGCGTGTTGAAATATCCCGCGAACTCAACTTCGTCATAGCCGATGCCGCGAATGCGCCGCAGCGTGCCCGGCAGATCCTGCGCCATCGCCGCGCGCACCGTGTAGAGCTGAATACCGACTTTGCGGGAATGGCCCATCGCCGTCTGGTTGGGCGTGCAGGCCGCGAGCGTCAAGGCGCCGGCGCCGGTCAGAAGCGAGCGGCGAGATGGCGTGAACGAGGTGATCATCAAAGCGCTCCTTGTTGCACGAGGTCGGCTGCGTGGTTCGCGGCGCGCGCCGAGAGCGCCATGTAGCTCAGCGACGGATTCTGGCAGGCCGAGGAGGCCATGCACGCGCCGTCGGTGACGAACAGATTGGGCACGTCGTGCGCCTGATTCCAGCCATTGAGCACCGAGGTGCGCGGATCGCGGCCCATGCGCGCGGTGCCCATTTCATGAATGCCGAAGCCTGGGCCGGCCGGTCCTTCCGCTGAATGGACGTTGATGTCGGTGCAACCGACGGCCTCAAGCATTTCGCGCGCGTCTTGATAGGCGCGCGAGACGATCTTCATTTCGTTCGGCCCGTACGCGCAATCGATCACGGGCAGGGGAACGCCCCATTTGTCTTTCCGCCACGAATGCAGCGTCACGCGGTTGTTGGGATCGGGCAGCATTTCGCCAAAGCCGCCGAGGCTCAGCGTCCACTTGCCTGGCGTGCGCAGGCTGTTCTTGAATTCCGCGCCGACGCCCGGTTGCCAGCCGCCGCGCGTCCAGTCTTCGCGCGAGGCGCTGCCTTGCCAGCCGAAGCCGCGCACGAAGTCCGGCTCGGCGGAATTCACGTTGCGATAGCGCGGAATGTAAAAGCCCGCCGGCCGGCGCCCCGCATAATACCGGTCCTCGAACCCCGGCATCGTGCCCGAAGCGCGGATGCCGCTGACATGGTCCATCAGATTGCGCCCGACTTGATCGCTTCGATTGGCGATGCCGGTGGGGAAGTGCTCCGACGTCGAGTTCAGGAGCACTTGCGCCGTGCCGATGGCGGAGGCGCAGACGAAGACAACGCGCCCAGTGTAGGTGCGGCCTTGCTTGGTGTTGGCGTCGATGATGCGCACGCCGCTTGCGCGCCCGGTGGCCGGATCGTAGAGCACGCTGTGGCCGATGGCGTCGGTGACAATGGTGAGATTGTTGGTGCGCTGCGCCGCGGGCAGCGTCGCCGACAGGCTCGAAAAGTACGCGCCGAACGAACAGCCGCGATAGCAGAAGTCGCGGTACTGGCACTGGCCGCGCCCAAGCGCGTCCTGTTCTTCCGTCGGCTGCGTGAGGTGCGCGACGCGCCCCATGATCAGCTTGCGCCCCGGAAACGTTGCTTCGATGCGCTGTTTTGCGGTTTTCTCGACGATGTTGAGATCCATCGCCGGGAGGAATTGCCCATCCGGCAGATGCGCCAAGCCTTCGGCTGAACCAGAGATGCCGGCGAATTTCTCGACATGGTCGTACCAGGGCTGCATGTCGGCATAGCGGATCGGCCAATCGACGCCGTGGCCGTCTTTCGCGTTGGCTTCGTAGTCGAGATCGCTCCAGCGATAGGAGTGCCGGGCCCAGAGAAGCGAGCGTCCGCCCAGATGATAGCCGCGCAGCCAATGGAACGGCTTGCCTTCCGGCGTGACGTAGGGATGGTCGCTGTCCTTCACCCAGAAGCGTTTGTTGGCGGTGGTGAAGGCGTAGCAGGCGCGCTGGATCGGGTAGTCGCGATCGAGTTCGTCTTCGGGCACCTTGCCGAAATTCTCGAGCTCCCACGGCTCCTTGTAGTCGAGATAGTCCTCGCCATGGGTGACGTGTGCGCCGCGCTCGATGACGAGCGTCTTCAAGCCGCGCTCGCATAATTCCTTGGCCGCCCAGCCGCCGCTCATGCCGGAGCCGATGACGATCGCATCGAAATCCATCGTCGTCCCCCTCAAGCCCAGGTGCGGCCGATGTCGGCCAATGGCGCGTCGGCGATCCAGTGGCCGGGCACGAGTTCGTAGTGCAGCTCCTTCGTCGCGCCGATTTCGGAATGGTAGTAGCCGAGCAGGACAAGATCCTTGAACGCGCGATAGGCTTTCCCCGGCCCGCGCATCTGTTCGGCGTCGTAGCCGCGGACGATGTCTTCCTGTTGCCGCGCGTCGAGCTCGAGGAACGCCTTGTTGTGCGTTGCGCGTGCGCGTGCATCGACGTCGTCGAGCACGCTGACCATTTGCTCGCGCGATGCGCGCGAGGCCCAGTGCGTCATCATCGCGTCCATGAATGCGGGAACGCCCGCGCCGATCGCGCCCGGCGTGTCGGTTGCTGGGATCATGATGTCGGTGATGCGGTCGAGCCGCGCCCGCTGGTCGGCGTTGAAAAAGCGTGCGTGGCTGAGATCGCAGGCTTCGAGGCTTGCCAGCGCGGCCGCGCCGCCGACGAGCAAGACCGCCCGCTGCAAGAGTTCACGCCGGTCCAGCGCCCGGCCTGCGTTTGACATGGTCCCTCCCCATCGAGGTCGCCGGCGCTTTAGGCGCGCCGCTTGTTGTGGGAGGGATTGTTGGGTCTAGCGCGGCGCTTGTCCAGCGCTAGACATGACGGGCCGGCAAGAAGGCGCGCGAAAGACTGCTCAAGTTCTTGTGACGGAGGCGCTTTTAGGCGGCGGCGATGTTCGCCGCGCCGGTGGCGCCGGCTTCCTGCGGATCGCGCAGCACGTAGCCGCGGCCCCACACAGTTTCGATGTAATGTTCGCCGCCGGTGGCCGCCGCCAGCTTCTTGCGAAGCTTGCAGATGAAGACGTCGATGAGCTTCAGTTCCGGCTCGTCCATGCCGCCCTAGAGGTGGTTGAGGACCATTTCCTTGGTGAGCGTGGTGCCTTTGCGGAGCGAGAGCAGCTCCAGCATCTGGTATTCCTTGCCCGTCAGGTGGACGCGCTGGCCGCTGACTTCCACCGTCTTGGCGTCGAGATTCACAACGACGTCGCCGGTCTTGATCACCGAATGCGCATGACCCTTCGAGCGACGGACGATGGCGTTGATCCGGGCGATCAACTCGTCCTTGTTAAAGGGCTTGGTCATGTAATCGTCGGCGCCGTAGCCTAGGCCGCGCACCTTAGTGTCGATGTCGGCGGTGCCCGATAGGATCAGGATCGGCGTGTTCACGCGCGCGACCCGGAGCTGCTTCAGCACATCAAAGCCGTTCATGTCGGGCAGCGTGAGATCGAGAACGATGATGTCGTAATCGTAGAGCTTGCCGAGATCGACACCCTCTTCGCCAAGGTCCGTCGAATAGACGTTGAAGCCTTCGGACTTCAGCATCAGCTCGATGCCCTGCGCCGTAGCGCTATCGTCCTCGATCAGCAGAACTCGCATCGACGCGCCCCTGATGGGTTAACCTGTCCCTGCATTAATCCAATGCACAGGTTAACACTTTGCTCATGCGGCGAGCCCCTCGCCACAGATTCGATTTAATGAGTCGCTTCGTGAATCCTGTCTAGCGCTCGTGCAGCTCTATTCCATCGACGCTACGCCTGGATTTGATTCCGGTTTCGGAATCATTCTTGGCGCTCATGCTTAATCGGCGTTAACCACCTTCGTGCATTTGCTGTGGGTATCGCGATAACTTCCGTGCAAATCGAATTATCAAAGTGTGCGGACCAACGAGTTGATGCCTTCACACCTTTCACGTCTCGCCGCTGACATCGAAGCGCTCGATCCGCATCGCTATGAGGGGCGCGTCACCGGTTTGTCCGGTTCGGTGATCGAAGCGTCGGGGCCGATTGAGGCTTTGGCGCTCGGCGCGCGCGCGACCATCAAGGTTGCGCAGCCCGTGCGCGCCGAGATCGTCGGCTTCCGCGGCGATCGCGCTTTGCTCGCGCCGTACGACTCGATCGAAGCGATCCGGCCGGGCGCGCGCGTTTCGCTCGACGGCGCCTCGCCAATGGTGCGCCCGTCGCGCGCCTGGCTCGGACGCGTCATCGATTGCTTCGGCCAGCCCGTGGACGGGCAGGGGCCGCTGCCGCAAGGTTTGGCGCCGCGCCCCGTGCGTGCGCCGCCGCCAGCGGCGCACGATCGCGGCCGGGTGGGCGCGCGGCTGGACAGCGGCGTGCGCGCGCTCAACATCTTCGCCGCGATCTGCCGTGGGCAGCGCATGGGCGTGTTCGCCGGCTCCGGCGTGGGTAAGTCGGTGCTGCTCTCGATGCTGGCGCGCGGCGCTGCGGCGGACGTCATCGTTATCGGCCTCGTCGGCGAGCGCGGCCGCGAGGTGAAGGAGTTTCTCGAGGACACGTTGGGTGAAGAAGGCCGACGCCGCTCTGTCGTCGTCGTCGCTACCTCGGACGAACCGGCCGCGCGCCGCCGGCTTGCCCCGCACATGGCCTCGGCGATCGCCGAGCATTTTCGCGACGAAGGCTTGGACGTGCTGCTGCTGGTCGACAGCGTGACGCGTCTGGCGATGGCGCAGCGTGAGATCGGCCTCTCCGTTGGCGAGCCGCCCACCACCAAGGGCTACACGCCATCGGTGTTCGCGGAGTTGCCGAAGCTGCTCGAACGCGCCGGTCCCGGTCTCGAAGGCGAGAAGGGGTCGATCACCGGACTCTTCACCGTGCTTGTCGACGGCGACGATCACAACGAGCCGATCGCCGACGCCGTGCGCGGCATCCTGGACGGACATATCGTCATGGAGCGCGCGATCGCCGAGCGCGGACGCTATCCTGCGATCAATGTGCTGAAGTCGATCTCGCGCCTTATGCCGATGTGCCACTCGGAGGAAGAGAACGCGTTGGTGCGGCGCGCGCGCGAAGTTCTGTCGCTCTATGGCGAGATGGAGGAGCTGATCCGCATCGGCGCCTATAAGGCCGGCGCGGATGCGTCGGTCGACAACGCTATTCGCGTCAGGCCCGCGCTCGAAGCGCTGCTGACGCAGGGGCGCGACGAAAAATCGACGTTCCGGCAAAGTTTCGGTCTGTTGGCGCAGGCTTTGGGGTAAGACATGAAATCGCTCATCACGCTGTTGAAACTCGCGCGCCGCGATCTCGATGTGCTGCGCCGCGCGCTGGCCGATCAGATCGCCAAACGCGCCGCGCTCGAGGAGCGCATCAAGACGCACGAGCAGACCGTGTTGGCCGAGCAGCAGGCTGCTTTGAGGGACTATGACTCGCATCGCGCGTACGGCGGCTACGCAGCGCTCGCCGTTTCAGGCAAGCGGGCGCTGGAGGCCGAGCTGGTCGCGGTCGATGCGGAAGCCGAGCGGCTGCGCGTGCTGATTTCCGAAGCGCATGTCGAAATGCGCAAGTTCGAGCGTCTGTTGGAGCTGGAAGCGGAGCGGGCGCGCAAGGCGGAGGAAAAGCGCGACGCCGCCGACCTCGATGAAATCGCCACACTGCAGGCGGGACGGCGGCAGCGCTGACTGCGCGGCGAAAGCGCTTGTCAGTTCGCGTTCAGCGTTTCGACGATGCGGATCACGTCTTCGAACGCCTGGCTCTGCGGATGGCGGACGGGCAGGGGCGTTTGCGCGCGGATTGAATCCGGCACGCGCGCGTCGCGGCAGACGACGCCGGCGAATTTCGGCTTGAAGCCCAGATATTCATTACAGGCGAGCGCGAACTGATCGAACACGCGCCGGCCCTTGATGCGGTTCTCGGCCATGTTGACGATCATCCAGGGCGTGACATTGGCGCCCTGCAGCCTGAGCAGCTTTACCAGCGCATAGGCGTCGGTCAGCGCCGTCGGCTCTTCGGTGGTCACCAACACGAGGCGGTCGGCGGCGCGGGCGAAGCGCAGCACGTTCGGATCGATGCCGGCGGCGCAGTCGAGAATGATGCGGTCATAGTGCGGCGAGAGCTTCGTGAGCTCCTGGGCGATGCGCGACACTTCCTCGATCTTCACCGAAGAAAGCGCGCCGGAGCCGGAATGCCCGGCGATCAGGTCGAAGCCGCCATTGCGGCCGGGGCCGCCAAGAACCGGCGTCACAGCGGCGTCGAGTTCGAGAAAGCCGCGCACGACGGAATGCACATCGGCCTGCGGGCGAACGCCGAGCTGCACGTCGACATTGGCGAGGCCGAGGTCGCAATCCACCAGAAGCGCGCGCTGGCCCGCGCGGCCGTAGGCGCAGGCGAGCATGGTCGATAGCCAGGTCTTGCCGACGCCGCCCTTGCCGGAGGCGACAGCAAAGATCGGCGCCGCGCGTGTGCGCGGGAGAGGCTGACTGATGTTGGCGTTCGCGGCGCTCATGCACCCGCTCCATTCCAACTCGATATAGCGCCGCCACCTATTGCCGGCGCGTTAGCGCCGATGCGCCACTTGGTTAAAGGAGCGTTAGCGGGCAACAAAATCGTCACACTTGCCCCATCGCCTTGAGCCGCACTTTGGAATGCACCTCAGCCTGGCTCATCACCGCGGTGGAGGGGCGGAAGCGCTCGATTAGCGAGCGTACATACGGGCGGATCAGCGGCGAGGTGAGCAGCACCGGCGTTTCGCCGGCCTGCGCCGCGCGCTCGAAGGCGGCGCGAACGTCGGCCACGAACTCGTGCAGCTTGGAAGGCGCAAGGGCGAGCTGACGATTGGCGCCGTCGCCGATCAAGGCTTCGGCAAACGCCTGCTCCCAAGCGGGGGAGAGGGTGACGATCGGCAGGAAACCGTCGGCGTTGCGATGCTGATAGCAGATCTGGCGGGCCAGCCGGCCGCGCACATGCTCGGTGATCTGCACCAGATCGTGCATGCCAGGCGCGGCCTCCGCGATGGATTCGATGATCGTCGTCAGGTCGCGAATAGAGACGCGCTCTTTCAGCAGATTCTGCAACACGCGCTGCACGCCGGACCAGGAAATATGCGCAGGCGCCACATCGTCGAGCAGTGTCTGCGTCTCTTTCGGCAGCTCCTTGATGAGCTTCTTCACCTCGGCGAAGGTGAGAAGCTCAGCCATGTGCTCTTTGATGATTTCGGTGAGGTGGGTGGATAAGACAGTCGCAGGATCGACCACGGTGTAGCCGCGGAAGCTCGCTTCTTCGCGCGCGCGCTCATCGACCCAAACGGCGTCGAGCCCGAAAGCGGGCTCCTTCACGTGCTCGCCGGGCAGGGCGACGCCCATGCCGGTCGGGTCCATCGCCAGCAGGGCCCCCATTTTGAGCTTGCCGGCGCCCGCATCCATTTCGCGCACGCGCACGGAATAATTGTCGGGCGGCAGCTGCACATTGTCCAAGATGCGCACGCTCGGCATGACGAAGCCCAGATCCTGGGCGAGCGTCTTGCGCAACGCCTTGATCTGATCGGTGAGGCGCCGGCCTTGCACGTCGTTGATCAGCGGCAGCAGGCCAAAGCCGAGTTCGATGCGCACCTCGTCCATGGCGAGCGATTGCGCTGGTGTCTCTTCGATCGGCGCGGTCGCGGCGACGGGTTCAGCAGCTTTGAGCGCGGACGCTTTGCTCGCCTGATGCAGGCGCCACGCGAGCAAACCTGCGGCGCCGCCCAGGGTCCAGAACGGAATGAGCGGCATGCCCGGCAGCACGCCTACGCCGAGCGCGCACGCCGAAACGATGCCGAGCGCCATCGGGTAGGCGGCGAATTGCTTGGCGAGCGCCTTGTCGGCGGAGCCGTCGATGCCGGCCTTGGTGACGAGCAAACCGGCCGCGACCGAGATGATCAGCGCGGGGATTTGCGTGACGAGGCCGTCGCCGACCGTGAGCAGCGTGTAGGTCTTGCCGGCCTGCTCGATCGGCATGCCGTGCGAGACGACGCCGATGATGATGCCGCCGACCATGTTGATGCCGACGATCAGCAAACCGGCGATGGCGTCGCCGCGCACGAACTTGCTCGCGCCGTCCATGGCGCCGAAGAAGGCGCTTTCGTCTTCGAGCGCTTTACGCCGCTCGCGCGCTTGCTGTTCGTTGATGAGGCCCGACGAGAGATCGGCGTCGATCGCCATCTGCTTGCCGGGCATGGCGTCCAAGGTGAAGCGCGCGGCGACTTCGGCGATGCGCGTCGAACCGCGGGTGATGACGACGAAATTCACGATCACCAGGATCGCGAAGACGATGAGCCCAATAACGAATTGGCCGCCCATGACGAACTGGGCGAAGGCGTGGATCACCTGGCCAGCTGCTTCCTCGCCGCTCTGGCCGTTTGAAAGAATGAGCCGCGTGGTGGCGATGTTGAGCGCCAGCCGCATCAGCGTCGTCAGCAGCAGCACGGCGGGGAAGGATGTGAATTCGAGCGGCTTCTTGATCAACAGCGCCGTCATCAGCACCAGGATGGCCGTCGTGATCGACAACGCCAGCAGCATGTCGAGCAGAAACGACGGCAACGGCACCAGCATGATGCACAAGATCGCCAGCACGCCAATGGCGAGCGCGATCTCACCGCGCATGACCATGCTGCGAAGATCGCCGATCGCGAACGAAGGGCGCTGTGGCTGTGCGGCGTCGACCATGGATTAAGCCGCCTGACCGGTCGGCGGCGGCGGCACCGCGACGCCGCCATCGGAGTAAAGTTTCAGCTTGTTGCGGAGCGTGCGGATCGAAATGCCGAGGATATGCGCTGCGTGCGTGCGATTGCCGAGGCAATGCGTCAGCGTTTCGAGGATGAGATCCTGTTCGACCTCCGCGACCGTGCGGCCGACCATGTCGCGCGCAGCGGCCTGCGCCGCGGCAATGGCGACGCCGGTGTTGTCACGCACGCCCACGGGCGCGCCATCGGGTGCGCGGATTGCGCCGGGGCCGATTTCTTCGCCATTGGCGAGCAGCACGGCGCGGTGCATGGCGTTTTCCAGTTCACGCACATTCCCCGGCCAGGAATGCGCCAGCACTTGCTTCATCGCGTCGTCCGACAGGCGGCGCGCCGGGCGATCATTGGCGCGTGCGTATTTCTCGATGAAGAAGCGCGCGAGCGCGGAGAGATCGTCCTTGCGCTCCCGCAGCGCTGGAATGCGCAGGTTCACCACGTTCAGGCGATAGAGCAGATCCTCGCGAAACTCGCCGTCGCGCACGCATTGCATGAGGTCGCGGTTCGATGTGGCGAGGATGCGGATGTTCACCGGCACGGGTTTGCCGCCGCCAACGCGATCGATCACACGCTCCTGAATGGCGCGGAGCAATTTGGATTGCAGCCGCAGGTCCATTTCCGAGATTTCGTCGAGAAGCAGCGTGCCGCCATTGGCCTCTTCGAACTTGCCGATGCGCCGCGCCACAGCGCCCGTGAAAGCGCCTTTCTCGTGACCGAACAATTCGCTCTCAAGCAGGTTCTCGGGGATCGCCGCGCAGTTCACGGCGATAAAGGGCGCATCCTTGCGCTTGGACTTCTTGTGGACGTAGCGCGCCAGCACTTCCTTGCCGACGCCGCTTTCGCCGGTGATGAGGATCGAGGCGTCGGAGGAGGAAACTTGGTCGGCCAGCGCGATGACCTGCTTCATCGAAGCGTCTTCGGCGATCATCGGCCGCTCGTCGTCGCAGACGGCGGCGAGGACCGCCGCGATCAGCTCGGGCTCCGGCGGCAGTGAGATATATTCGCGCGCGCCGGCGCGGATCGCCTTCGCGGCCAGCATCGGATCGACGCCGACGCCGGCGGCGACCACCGGCACGACGATGCGCTCGGCTTCATTGGCGGCGATCAAAGCGGCGATGTCGAGACGCGCATCCACCATCAGAAGATCGGCGCCGCGCACGCGCAAGGTGTTGGTCGCCTGTTCGATGGTGTCGACATGGCTGACCTTCGCGCCATGGCTCATGGCGATGCGGGTGGCTTCCGAAATCTGTCCGCCCAGGGCGCCGACGATCAGCAAACGCATTCTTGTTTCTCCCCGCCCGCTTCAGGCGTCGCCGTCCTTGATGATTTCCGTCATGGTCACGCCCAGCCGATCGTCGACGACGACGACTTCGCCGCGGGCGACGAGGCGGTTGTTCACGTAAATATCGATCGCTTCGCCGACCTTGCGATCGAGCTCGATCACCGAACCGCGTGAAAGGCGGAGCAGGGACGCGACTTCGAGATGCGCGCGGCCAAGCACGGCTTGGATGTTCACCGGCACGTCGTATACGGCGGCCAGATCGGCGGCGCTGCGTTCGCCGCCGTCCGGCGCGAGATCGTCGCGCGTCGTCGGCGAGAGTTCGTCGAACTGCATTTCCTTGCCATCGCCGGAACTCATGGACTTCTCCTCAATGCGTCGCGTCGGCGGCCAGCGCCGCCTCGATCAGGGACTCAATTCGTAGCGCGATGTCGGCGGGGTCGAGCATGATTACGCCGTCGGACCAATCGATCGAAATCTGCCCGGGCTTCATGTTGGGCTCGGCGCGCACCAGCACGGCGCCGGCGTAAGCGTGGGTTTCGCACAATTCTTCGATGCGGGCGCGAAGCTTGTCGGCGTCATTGGGCGCCAGTTTCACCAGAAGTCTGGGCTGGTGGCGAAGCGCATCCATGGCCGCTTCGACGGCGGCGGCGACGCGGTCGGCGCCAAACGCGTCGAGCGCTTCGCCGGCGATCTTGCGCGCAGACGCCAACGCGACGCGAGTCGCTTCAGCGCGCACGGCGCGCGACTCCGCATCGAGTCTGTTCAAGATCGCGGCCGCAGCGGAGGCGAGGGCCTGCAGCGCCGCGGCTGTTTCCTGTTCGGCTTGAACGAGACCGTCCTTCTTGCCTTGTTCGTATGCGCTGTTGCGTTCCGCCGCGATCTCCTCGGCCGTAAGCCGCTTCGGCGCGTTGGCGGCGCGCATGATTTCGCCGTCCGGCGCGAATTCCGTATCGAACGCGTATTTGCGGATCTGCGCCAACATCGACCTCAGTAAATCAGTTCGTCTTCGGCTTTGCCGTCGGAGAGCACGATCTCGCCTCTGGCGGCCAGATCCTTCGCCATCGAAACCATGCGGGTCTGTGCTGCGTCGACGTCGCGCAGACGCACGGGGCCCATCGCCGCCATGTCGTCCTTGAGAATCTTGCGACCGCGCTCGGACATGTTGTTCATGAACAGATCGCGCAGCGAGTCCGAAGCGCCCTTGAGCGCGAGCGCGAGATCGGTCTTGTCGACGACGCGCAGCAGGGTCTGCACGCCGCCGGCGTCAAGTTTGCCGAGATCCTCGAACACGAACATCAGGGCGCGTATGCGGTCGGCGCTGTCGCGGCTCTTCTCTTCCAGAGCGCCAATGAAGCGCCCCTCGGTCTGGCGATCGAAATTGTTGAAAATCTCGGCCATCATTTCGTGGCTGTCGCGCTTGGATGTGCGCGCGAGATTGGACATGAACTCCGTGCGCAGCGTCGTTTCGATCTTCTCGAGGATTTCGCGCTGCACCGGCTCCATGGCCAGCATGCGCATCACGCACTCGGCTGCGAAATCCTCCGGCAACTCGGCCAGCACCTTGGCGGCGTGTTCGGGACGCACTTTGGCGAGCACGACTGCGACGGTCTGCGGATATTCGTTCTTCAGGTAGCTCGCGAGCACGGACTCGTTGACGTTGGCGAGCTTGTCCCAGATGTTGCGGCCAGCAGGTCCGCGAATTTCCTCCATCAGCGCTTCGACTTTGTCCTTCGGCAGGAAAGCGCCGAGCAGGCGCTGCGTCTGCTCGAACGAACCCATCAACGCGCCGGAGCCGGACATCTTCTGCACGAACTCGACGACCAGCGCTTCCACGTGCTGCGCCGGCACGACGCCGAGCGAGGCCATGGCTTGAGAGATTTCCTTGATCTCTTCCTCATCGAGCATCGGCCAGATGCGTTTGGCCTCTTCGCCGAGGCAGAGCAGGATGATCGCCGCCTTCTCGGCGCCCGAATAGCGCGAGAGGTCGACGCGTCCGTCCGCCTTCTCAGGCTTGGGATCGTCGCCGGCGCGGGGTTTGGTCAGAGCGTTCATGGACGTCAGAGCGCGTTGTTGAGCCAGCCGCGGATGATCTGAATCGATTCATCCGGATGCTGGTCCACGACTTCGGCGACCTTCTTGACCGACGATGCGCGTACGCGGCCCTGAATCTGCGCGATGTCGATCGAGGGTTCCAATTCCGCCGTCGCCACTGCGCCGTCCGGCGCGGGAAGGGCGGCGGCGAAGGGCGGCGCGCCGGGTGGTCCTGGCAGTGCGCCGGGCGCGCCCAGGGCGGCGTCGCGCGCGCCGCCGCGCACGAGGCCGCCGATCAGCGGCCGCAACACGAAGAAGATAAGTGCGAGCGCCGCGATCAAGCCGGCGCCAACTTCGACCAGGCGCATGACGCTCAGATTGTCGAGCAGGCCCGGCGGCTTTGCTTCGGCGCCTTCGCTTGGCGCGCGGGCGAAGCGCACATTCACCACCTCGACAACGTCGCCGCGCTGTTCGCTGAAGCCGACGGCAGAGCGCACCAATTGAGTCAGGCGCTGCATTTCTTCCGGCGTGCGCGCGGTCCATTGCGGCTGGCCATTGCCTTGACCCGGCGTCGTCACGCCATCGACGGCGACGGCGACGGACAGCCGCTTGATTGCCCCGCCTTCGCTGACGCGCGTCGTCGTCGTGCGCGAAATTTCGTAATTGGTGACTTCCTGACTGCTGTTGTTAGCGGTGGTCGAACCCGCTTGCGGGCCATTGCCGCCCGAGCCGTCCGGGATGTTCGCGGCCGACGTGGCGCCTTGCGCGGCCGTCCGGTCTTGCGAGTTTCCCGTGGTTTCGGTCGTGGTGGAAGAGCGAACGACGCGGCCCTCGGGGTCGAAGCGCTCGGAGGTTTCGCTGACGCGGTCGAAGTCCATGTCGGCGGAGACTTGCACCCGCGCGTTGCCTGGACCGACCACGCCTTCGACGATATCGCTGACGATGTGGCGGATGCGTTCCTCTTCCGCCGCCTGGCGAGCGTCGATGCCATCGCCAGCCGCATCGCCGGCGTTGTCGGAGGCCGCAGCGAGCAGGCGCCCGGTCTCATCGAGGATGGTGACGCGATTGCTGGAAAGCCCGGGCGTCGCGCTGGCGACGAGATTGCGGATCGCGCGCACCTGGCCTGGCGTCAGCGCATCGCGGCGGAGCTGAAGCACGATGGAGGCGGAGGGCTGCTCGGTTTGTTCGCTGAACAATTGCCGCTCAGGCAGAACCAGGTGCACGCGCGCGCTGGCGATGCCGTCGATCGAGGCGATGGTCCGTGCGAGTTCGCCTTCCAGCGCTCGAAGGCGATTGATGTTCTGCTGGAATTGGGTTTGGCCAAGCGCGTCGGGATTGTCGAATATTTCGTAGCCGACCGAGCCGCGCGAGGGCAGGCCGTCCTGCGACAGCATCATCCGCGCTTCCAGCACGCGCGAGCGAGCCACGAAAATCGTGCTGCCGTCGCCGCGCAGCTCGTAGGGGATGTTGGCCTGTTCGAGCTTTTGCGTGATCTGGCCGGCCTCGCGCATGTCCACGTCGGCGAATAGCAGGGACTTCTCTTCGCCGCCCATTCGGAAGATGACGGCGAACAACAGCGCGGCGACAATGGCTGTCGCCGCCAACGCCGCGATCAGCCGCGTCGGCCCCGTCTTCAGCAGAAACTGCGTCAGCCCGTTCATCCCGCCTCCCGCACCCCGCGCGAACGCGCCCAGAATCACTGGGCAAATCTCGCCGGGTGGTCGGCAGAAAATTCCGGGTTCCGGTGAAGGAGGCGTTAATGGCGGCGCACGCTGCGCTTCGCGAACGTGCGCAGCGCCTTGGCGCCTGGAGCGCCGCGCAACAAACAAAAACCCCCGCCGGAGGGGCGGGGGCGTATTTCGAGGAGCTTTACCCTTATCGTGCGTCAGGCGTCCGCGTGACGGTAGTGCTGGAGCCGCGTCGTGCGCAGGCCCGGAAGGCCATGGCGCTCGATCGCCCTGCGCCAGCTGTCGAACTCTTCGACCGTCAGGCTGTAACGCGCGCACGCGTCTTCGACCGAAAGCAGGCCGCCACGCACCGCGGCGACGACCTCAGCCTTGCGGCGGATCACCCAGCGCGTCGTGTTCGGCGGCGGCAAATCATCAATCGTGAGTGGGTTCCCGTCAGGACCCATCACCACCCCGTCATACCGGCGTTGCTTCTGCATAGCGCCAAGCTCCTCGTTTTCTTCAGCTTGTTATAAGCCATGCAGCTAAAGAAACGACTAAGACCAGGGGTTAATCCTGGTTAGGCGCTTGTACCAAATTAGAACACGGAACTTCTTATCGAATTCCTACTCACATCACGATTTCTCTATCGCTTGATGTTGAGAAGTTCTTCGAGCATTTGGTCCGCCGTGGTGATGATGCGCGATGACGCCGAATATGCGCGCTGCGTCGTGATCAGATTTGTGAACTCCGCCGCGAGATCGACGTTTGACGCTTCGAGCGCGCCCGATTGAATCTTGCCGGCGCCGCCCGCGTTCGGTGCGTTGATATTATAGAGTCCGGAGGCCAGCGTCGGCTTGAACGCGCCGCCGACATCCGCCTCGAGACCGTTCGGGTTGAGGAACGTTCCGAGCGGGATCTGATACAGCGCGCGCGAGCGGCCGTTGGAGAATTGCGCGGTCAGGAAACCGTCGCCTTCGATGACGAGGCCCACGAGGTCGCCCGGCGGCACGCCGTCAGCGGTGACGCTGGTGACGCCGAAGCTGTTGGCGAACTGCGTCATGCCGGTCTTGAGGTCGAGATCGACGCTTTGCGGCGCAGCGCCCGTGCCGCTCGCCCAATTGATCGTGAAGTTGCTGGCGATCGATCCGGTGACATTGGCAACCGTGCCGTCGGTGTTGAAGGTGATGGTGCCGTCCGCGAGCAGGCCGCCATTGGCCGCCCCGCCGGTGACGTTGGTCTGCGGGCGTGCGTAAGCCTCGACCTGCCAGGTGTTCGGCGCCGTTTTGAGAAAGCCGAACGCGATGGTGCGCGCCGCGCCCAAGCTGTCGAAGATTTCGAGGGAGCTCTCGAATTGCGGCGTGATCGTGCCGGCGGCGAGATCGCCCGGATCGTACGCGCCTTGTCCGCCGGCATAGGCGTCCTGAGCTGAATTCAGGTTGGCGTTGATGCCGACTTGCGCCGTTGGTTCGGCGAGACCGCCGACGCCGGCGATGTTGATCGGCTCGATGGCGGAGAGCGAGGTCGGGCTCGACACCACGCTGCCGTCGCTGTTGACCGGCCAGCCCTGCAGATAAAGGCCCTGAGCGTTGACCATGTAGCCCTTGGCGTCGATCGTGAACGAGCCGGCGCGTGTGAACAGCACGTGGCCGCCATTGGCGAGCGGCTGGTTGTTGGTGGAGACGACGAAGAAGCCGTCGCCGGACACCGCGAGGTCGGTGGTCGAACGCGATTGCTCGAGCGAACCCTGCAACGAAATCTGCTGACGCGTCGTCGGCAGCACGCCGCCCGCATTGTAAGTGGTCGCGGAGTTCTGCGCGTTGACGAGCGCGCTGAAGTCGACGGTGCCGCGCTTATAACCAACCGTGTTCACGTTGGCGATGTTGTCGGAAATCACCGCGAAGGCGCTCGAATTGGCGGCCAGCCCGGAAACGCCCGCGCGCAAGGCGGTATAGATACTCATCGGTCGTGCTCCTTCACGGCCCGCGTGCGGGCTGCAAGTGTTTTGTAGTGAGGAGCGCTTCTGCGCGGTTCACCGCACGCATTCGGCGTGCGGTTTTATCTCAACTGGCGTTGTTCAGAATGGCGCGCACGGCGTCGATGCCATGCGAACCGGATTGCGTGATGACGGTTGGCGTCGACGACGTGAAATCGACGCCCATGATGGTTTCGCGTGTCGTGATGGTCGGGTTGATCGTGTTCCCCGAACTATCTTTGGCGGTGACGACGAGAGTGTAGACGCCGGCCGGCGCCTGCGCGCCGCTCGTCTCCTTGCCGTCCCAGCTGAACAGGTGATCGCCGCTCGTGAGGTCGCCGTCTTGGCTGTAGACGATGTGGCCCGCCGCGTCTTTGACGCTCAGCGTCGCCGTGGAAGGCGTTTTGTCGAACGCATAGGCCCAATTCGCTTTGGCGCCTTCGCTTGAACCCAGCGTCGCGACCGAACTCGCCAGGATGGCGTCGCGACCGAGATAGGAGAGGGCGGAGCCCGCCGACGCGGCCTGGTATTGCGTGACCAGCGTGTTCAGCTCTTCGTTGGTGCGGATCTGTTGCTCGACTTGGCTGAACTGCACCAATTGCTGCGTGAATTGCGTCGAATCCATCGGCGACAACGGATCCTGGTTCTGCAATTGCGCCGTCAGCAGCGTGAGAAACGTGTTGTAATTGTCGGCGAGCCGCGTGCGCGAGTCCTGCGTATCCGCGACATTGGCGGAATTGCCGACGGCGTTCGCCGCATTGAGCGCGTTGATCGTGTTCTGATCGATGTTGGGGATCGTCGTCATGGCTGTTTACCTCATGCGACCAGATCGATGCGCCCGCCGCGCCAGCTTTCGAAGCGGACAGGGCGCGGGATTGGGGCGGGTTCTTCGCTGCTCGCGGTCGTCTGCGGCGTTGAACGCGGGGCGTTGCTTTGATCGTTCGCACCGCTGAAGCCTTCGCGCTGATTCGAGAGATCGAAGCTCAAGCCATTGTCGGCGAGTTCGAGACCCGCCGATTGCAGCGCCTGCTGCAGATCGCGCGTGGCGCGCGAAAGATCGCTCAGGGCTTGCGGATTGTCGGCCGAGATGATTGCCGTGACGCGGTGATCACGCGAGACATCGAGGCGCACGTCGACGCGGCCCAATTCCGGCGGATCGAGCCGCAACGAAAAGCGTGTGTTTTCGCCGTTGAAGCGCCGGACGATCTCGTGGCCGACTTGCGCCGCAATCGGCGATGCGCGGACGGCGGTTTGAAT
The DNA here is from genome assembly GCA_035548735.1 of Caulobacterales bacterium. GTDB lineage: Bacteria > Pseudomonadota > Alphaproteobacteria > Caulobacterales > Aquidulcibacteraceae > Vitreimonas. Next base: position 82,734 of record DASZSK010000019.1, read on the forward strand.
CACGCTGTCTGTGGTCGGGCGCGCTTGATCGACGGTGGGCGTTGAGGGGGCCTGGGGCGCGGCGGTCGCGTTTGGCGCTGCGCTTGCCGACGCAGGCGCGGCTTGGATCGGCGCTGCGCTCTTCGCGGCCGATTTGGATGCAGGCGCGGACGTTGCGTCTTGCTGTTTCGGCGCGGCCTCACGGGTTGGCGTGAAATCCTGCGGCTTCGTGTCCGCGCGCGCGGGCCGTATTTTGGCGTCACCGCGACTGGGCGTGGACGTCGCGCTCTCAATTGCGCTGGCCGGCGTGTCGGCGGGTTTATCACTTGCCGGCGTGTTTTGCGCAGGGGCGGCGATTGTCGGCGCGGCGACCGGCGCCTGTGTGGGAACGGCGCTGGCCTGCGCGACGGGCGAGGCGACAGTCTGTGCGTCGGAGGCGGCGGTCGCGGCTTCCGCGGTTTGCGGCGCGATCTCGGCGTTGGGCGCCTGAGGTTTTGCATTGGCCGCGAATTTGGCGTGCCGCTGCGCGTGCTGCGGTCTGGATGGCGCTTGCTGGGTTCCGGACGAAGGCGTTGGCGCGGCTGCGGGCGTTTGCGCGGTCGCGTTCGCGTCCTGGGCCGGAGCTTCCGGTCGAGCGGCTGCGTCCGTCTGCGCGGCCGCCGCCGCCATCATCTGCACGACGAATTGCGGTTGCTGCTGCGGCTGGTCCGTCGGCGTAGACGCGCCGCTTGCACTGGCGGCCGCATCATCCTTCGTCGAATCCTGTTGGTCGGCCGACGATTGCGTCGCGTCCTCGTTCTTGAGCTCGGCGTGCTTTGTCTCGGGCGGCTTCTGCGCCTCCGGCTGCGCCGATGCGCGATCCAGCGCGGCGCCGAAGCCGTCGTCGCTGCGGTGAGCGGCGCCATCGCTGCTCGGCGCGCGCCGCGGCGGCGGGGCGACAATGTCCGGTACGGCGTTGGCGGCCACAGCCATGCAATTCCCCGAGCGCCGCTGAAACCGAATGTTCCGGCGGCGTCAGGCGCACGCAGCAAGCCGCAGGCCACTGCGATAACCAAGAAAAATGACAAGAAAACAATACGATAACATAATGGCGCGGAGGGGTAGGGTGCCCCCATTAGGCAAATTCCGCCGCCTGAGCGGCAGCTTCTGCCGAGACCCCGAGGCTGGCCCCGAGCTTGCGATGCTTAAGCATGATTGGGTTGGCGCGGGGTTCGGCCTCGCGTCGCGCCGCTTGGAGAAAGTTTTGGTTTTACAGCGCCTTACGCGCCATAAACGGACTTCCACCGCGTTCTCTACGCGCGTGGGCGCTCGGCGTTTTTTGCCGGGCGAGCGGCGTTTTCTGCCGAGTAGGCGGCCATGAGTCTCAACTCGGTCATGCTCTCGGGCCTTTCGGCCCTGAACGCGGCGCAGAGCGGCATTCGCGTCGCTTCGCAGAACATCGCCAACGCGAATACGCCCGGCTACGTCCGCACCGAGATGACGCTCTCGCCGCTGACCAATCTCGGCGGCGGCAGCGGCGTCGATGTCACCGGCATCAAGCGCGCCGCCGACCGGTTTCTGGCGACCGCGAGCTATATTGCCGAAGGCAACAAGGGCGCGGCTGCGGCGCGGGCCGATATTCTCGCGCGGGCGCAGCAATCGTTCGGCGATCCGACCAGCGACACCTCGATGTTCGGCGATCTGGACCGCTTCTGGTCGGCGCTCTCCGAACTCAATGTCGATCCATCGTCGACGCTGCGGCGCGACGACGCCATCGGGGCGTTGCAGGAAACCTACGCACAGATTCATCAGGTCGGCACGGACGTGCAGTCGCTGATCGCCGAAGCCGATCAGCGCATCGGCGAATCCGTTTCCGAAGTGCAGGACTTGATCGACCGTATTTCGAAGCTGAATGATGAAATCCAGCTAACCAAGCGCTCCGGGGCGGACGCGAGCGGCGCGGAAAACGCGCAGTCGGCGCTGATCGATCAATTGTCCGGCATTATCGACGTTCGCGCTTCGCCGCTGGCGGAAGGCGGGGTGCATGTGCGCACCAGTGGCGGCGCGCTGCTGGTCGGCGAAGCGCCGGCGAAACTCAGCTACACGCCGAACACCGCGCCGTTCGGCTCCCACGGCACGATCAGCTTCAACGCCGACCAGGGCGCGCAGGCCAATCTCGAACCGTACATCACGGGTGGCGAACTGGGCGGCCTGCTGCAGGTGCGCGATCAGGATTTGCCGCAACTCGCCGAAGCGCTCGGCGGCTTCGCCGGCGCATTGGGCGATGCGCTCAACGAAGTTCATAACGACAACGCGTCTTCGCCAGCCGTCGGCAGTCTGAGCGGACGTCAGACTGGATTGCTCTCGACGGATTCTCTCAATTTCACAGGCAAGTCGATTGTCGCGATCACCGATTCCAATGGCGCATTGAAGCAGCGCCTGACGATCGATTTCGATGCGGGCACGATCACCGGCGAGGCGCCGGCTGCGACCTACAATTTCGCCAACACGATCGGCGCCTTCACCACAGCGCTCAACACGGCGATGTCGGCCGCGACGCCTTCGGGAAGCGCGTCGTTCAGCGGCGGACAGATGTCGCTTAATGTCGGCAATGGCGGCGGCATCGTGGTCCAGCAGGACGCAACGACGCCCAGCGCGCGCGCCGGGCGCGGCTTCTCGCACTTCTTCGGCTTGAACGACATCGTCTCGCGCCCGACGCCGATGTTCTTCGAGAACGGACTAAAATCCACCGATGCGCTCGGCCTCAATGCAGGCGGTCAGCTCGATTTCCAGGTGAAGGATTCGGCCGGCCGCGTCGTCGGCACGCGCTCGATCGCCATCACCGGCGCGCTTGCAGCCCCGAGCGCGACCTGGGGCGATCTGGTGACGGCGCTCAATGCAAACGGCACGGGTTTGGGCGGCTATGGCTCGGCCGCGCTTGATCCGAACACCGGGCAGCTCGCCATCAGCGATGCGAGCGGATTTCACATCTCGCTGATGAACGACTCCACCGTGCGCGGCGCGACCGGCGTCTCGGTCTCGAGCTTGAATGGCCTTTCGCAAACTGCGACCGCTGCGCGCGCCGTCGAAGTGGATGTGAACAGCGCCATCGCCGCCGATCCCGGGCGCTTGGCGGTCGGGCGTCCGGACATGACGACCGCCATCGGAGACCAGCTCATCGAAGCGGGCGACAATCGCGGGGCGAACGCGCTCGCCGATGCGCGGGATAAGCCGCGGCAATTTCCTGCCGCGGGTTTCCTGCTCGGGCAGAACACGTCGCTGACGCTCTACGCGGCGCGCCTCGGCGGTGAAGCCGGGCGCTTGGCGTCGGATGCGCAGCGCGACTCGGATGGCTCGGAAGCGGTGGCGACGGCCGCCTCGGACCGCCGCGCCCAGGTTGAAGGCGTGAGCCTCGACGACGAGCTGATGAAAATGACGGTGTATCAGAACGCCTACGCCGCCGCGGCAAGGGTGATCCAAGCGGCCACAGAAATGTTGGACGTGCTGATGACGATGGGCGTCACGCGATGACGGGGTATGAGCCATGAGCGGCGCGCTTACGCTTCGCTTCACCACGCAGGCCCAGCTCGATTTGCGCCGTATGGCGAGCGAGTTGTCGGATCTGCAGCGACAGGTCGCCTCCAGTCAGAAGGCGAACGATTTGCGCGGCTTCGGCGCGGGCGCGAGCCGTTTGCTCAACGTGCAAAGCTTGCGCGCCGACGCCGATGCGCGCAGCTCGGCGATATCGCAGCTTGTCTCGCGCTTCGGCGTGCAATCGTCCGCCCTGGAGCAGGTGGCGACGGGCGCCTCAACGTTGGCGAATTCGATCCGCGACGCGGTGAGTTCCGACGATGGGCGCGCCATCGGCGTCGACCTGTCGCTGGCGTTTTCGAGCGCCGTATCCGGCTTGAACGAGAAGTGGAACGGCCAGCCGCTGTTCGCCGGCGATCGCACGACAGGCGAGGGACCAATCAAGATCTCTTCGCTCGATCAATTGGTCGCCACGACCGGGCCCGACGACATTTTCGATGAGGCTGCACGCGAACAGACATTCGATCTCGGCAGCGGCCCGCCGATCTCACTGGCGAGCAAGGCGTCTGACATGGCGACGCCGCTGTTCGATACGTTGAAACAGCTCAAGCAGATGCTGGACACGGCCGGCGGCGAACTGGGCTCGCCGCTTACCGGCGCGCAGCGCGACCAATTGCAGACGCTGGCCGCCCAACTTGATTCCGAGGCCAACACCTTCACCAACCAGGAAGGCCGCGCCGGCCAGCTGGAGCAACGCTTTGGCGCGGAGTCCACACGCCTCACCGATCGCTCCAATCTGCTGGTGAAGGAGATCAGCAGCCAGAAGGACGCCGATCTCGCCATGGTCTCGGTGCAGCTCAGTTCGCTGATCACCCAGTATCAGGCGGCGGCCAAGACCTTCTCGGACCTTTCAAAGCTCAGCCTGCTCGATTACCTGTAAGGCTTCGGCTATAGGACGGCCGTTCCGTCGCTTCGGACCTTGAATCCGGAGGGAGAAGGGTGATGACCACGATTTTGGCCGCGCCGCCGGGCGCGCGCGCAGTCAATTCCTTGGGCTTCGCCAAGCCGCCTGCGCAAACGCGCGTCGTGGCGGCGATGTCGGGCGGCGTCGATTCCTCCGTGGTCGCCGCAATGCTGGCGCGCGAGGGCTATGACGTCGTCGGCGTCACCCTGCAGCTCTACGATCATGGCGCGGCGGTGAACAAGCCGGGCGCCTGCTGCGCGGGGCAGGATATTCACGACGCCCGCCGTGTCGCCGATGGCTTGGGCATCCCGCATTACGTCTTGGATTACGAGAGCCGTTTCCGCGAGGCGGTGATGGAAGATTTCGCCGACACCTATCTCGCGGGTGCGACGCCGATCCCGTGCGTACGCTGCAATCAAACCGTGAAGTTTGCGGATTTGCGCCGCGTCGCGCTCGATCTCGGCGCGGATTGTCTCGCCACCGGCCACTATGTCCGACGCGTCGAAGTCGCGGGCGCGGCGGAATTGCATCGCGCCGCCGATCCCGATCGCGACCAATCCTACTTTCTGTTCGCGACGACGCGTGAGCAGCTCGAATACCTGCGCTTTCCGCTGGGCGGCATGCCGAAGCCGGCGGTTCGGGCTCTCGCGGCGGAGTTCGGACTGAAGGTCGCGGAAAAGCCGGACAGTCAGGACATCTGCTTCGTGCCGCAAGGCAAGTATCAGTCGATCGTCGAGAAGCTGCGGCCTGGCGCGATCGAACCGGGTGAGATCGTGCATATCGACGGCCGCGTGCTCGGCCAACATCAAGGCGTGATCAACTTCACGGTTGGTCAGCGCCGCGGCATCGGCGTCGCCGCAGGCGAGCCGCTGTTCGTGGTAAAGCTGGATGCGCCGAACAAGCGCGTCATCGTTGGTCCGCGCGAAGCACTCGGCGTCGCACGCATCGCGTTGAAAGAGGTGAACTGGATCGGCGAGCCCGTTTCGCGCGAAGACGCGCTCGACGGACGCGAAATCCTGGTGCGCGTGCGTTCGACGCGCCCGCCCGTTCCGGCGCGTTTGTCGATCGGCGTGGGCTGGAGCGTCTTGCTTGACGCGCCGGAAGAGGGCGTAGCGCCGGGGCAGGCAGCCGTGTTCTATGAACGCGGATCGTCGCGCGTGCTGGGCGGCGGCTGGATCGGAGCGACGGCATGAATGCGATGGAGCGCCGCGCGACTATGAGCGGCCTGGAGGTCATGCAGGCGCTTATCCGCGGCGAAGTCGAAGCGGCGACCATCGCCACCACGCTCGACTTTCGCCTGGTGGAGGTGGAAGACGGACGCGCCGTGTTCGAAGGCAATCCGAGCGAGCGCGTGATGAACCCGCTTGGCACGGTGCACGGGGGCTTCGCGCTGACGCTTCTGGATTCCTGCACGGGCTGCGCGGGGCACACGACTCTGCCGCCGGGCGTCTTCTACACGACGCTCGAAACCAAGGGCAATTTCGTGCGGCCGATCATGCCGCATACCGGAAAGCTGCGCGCCGAGGGCGTCGTCGTCGCCCGCGGGCGCACCATCATCACCGCTGAAGGCAAAATCACCGACGCCGACGGCAAACTCTACGCACACGGCACGTCGACGCTGCTCGTGATGCGCCCCGAAGGGAGACAAGCATGAGTGAAGATGTCGTCGTTATTGGCATCGCCCGCACGCCGATGGGCGGAATGTTGGGCGAACTTTCCGGCATGAGCGCCCCTGAGCTGGGCGCCGTGGCCATCAAGGCGGCGCTGATCGACGGCGGGGTCGCCAAGGTCGACCAGGTGATCATGGGCAACGTGCTTTCGGCGGGCCAGGGGCAGGCGCCGGCGCGCCAAGCTGCGCTGAAGGCGGGCCTTCCCGACCGCACCGAAGCGGTGACGCTGAACAAGATGTGCGGTTCGGGACTGCAAGCGATCGCCATGGCGCGTCAGGCCATCATGGCGAACGAAGCGGATGTGATCATCGCCGGCGGCATGGAGAGCATGTCGCGTGCGCCGTTCCTCCTGCCGAGCCATCGGACGGGCAAGAAGTATGGTCACGACAAGATGCTCGACCATATGGCGTTCGATGGTCTTGAGGACGCCTATGAAGGTCTGCCCATGGGCGTCTACGCCGACCAGGCGGCGAAGGATTATCAGCTCACGCGTGAAGCGCAGGACGCGTACGCGCTCGAAACGCTGAAGCGGGCGCAGAGCGCGACGAGCGAAGGCCGCTTCGCGCGCGAGATCGCGCCGGTCGAACTGAAGACGGGCAAGATCGATACTGACGAACTGCCGCGCAAGGCGCGGCCGGAGAAGATTCCGTCGCTGAAACCGGCCTTCACCGATGGCGGCACGGTGACGGCCGCCAACGCCTCGGCGATTTCCGACGGCGCGGCCGCTGTTGTGCTGACGCGGGCCAGCGAAGCGGAGAAGCGCAAAGCGAAGGCGCTGGCGCGCATCGTTGCGCAAGCTTCCTATGCGCAAGCGCCTGCGAAATTCACCAGCGCCCCCGTGCCGGCCATTAAGAAAGCGCTCGATCGCGCCGGCTGGAAAGTCGGCGACGTCGATCTCTGGGAGATCAACGAGGCTTTTGCGGTGGTGCCGATGATCGCCATGCAAGAGCTGGGCATCACGCACGACAAGATCAACGTGAATGGCGGCGCCTGTGCGCTCGGGCATCCGATCGGCGCGTCCGGCGCGCGCGTGCTGGTGACGCTGATCGCAGCGATGGAAGCGCGCGGCGCCAAGCGCGGGGTGGCCTCGCTGTGCATCGGCGGCGGCGAGGGGATCGCCCTCTGTGTCGAACGCTGAGTCGCTGAAGCGCGCGTTCGTGCTGCAGGCCGGGTGGGGCGAAGCCGTGGGCTCGCCCTTCACCGGCGCGTTGATGCGCGCAGCGGCACGGGATTTTGAAGACGGCGGGCCCACGCGCGATATCGTCGGCGATTGGTCCGGCGACCCGATCGCGGACGCGCTGCCGACGCGCTTCGGCGGCGCGCTGCATGCGGCCGTGGTGCTTGGAAAGGACCCGGCGCTCGCCGCCGAGTATCCCGATATGCGCAGCGACTGGGATATGCAGCGTGTGTGGCCGCTGGCGCGGGCCTTTCTGACGCGCGAGCGCGCGTGGGTGCGCGATTTCCTGCGCTCGCCGCCGCAGACGAACGAAACGCGCCGCACCATCGCCTTGTTGCCGGGCTTCCTGGCGATGGCGCGCTTTGGGCCATTGCATCTGCTTGAGCTCGGCGCGAGCGCCGGGCTCAACCTGATGTGGGATCGCTATCGCTACGCGACGGCGAGCTGGCGCTGGGGTTCAGGCGAAGGGCCGTTGATTGACACGCAGTGGTACGGCGCACCGCCGGCGGATCTCGACGTCGAAGTGAATGTGGCTTCGCGCGCAGCATGTGACCGCAATCCGCTCGACGTGCGCAACGCCGACCACGTTCTGCGTTTACGCGCGTTCGTGTGGGCCGATCAGCCGGAACGGCGCGAACGTCTGGAGAAGGCGATGGCGCTGGCGCGCGAAGCTGACATTCGCGTCGATCGCGATGAGGCGGGCGTCTGGCTGGCGGAAAAACTTGCGCGTCCGCTGCCGCGCGGCGTGACGATCGTTTATCACTCTGTCGTGCAGCAATATTTCAACGCGGAGACCAATCGCGCCGTTGATGAAGCGATCGCCAAAGCCGCCGCTGGGGCGGATGAGCAACACCGTCTGGCGCGGCTTCGTTTCGAAGCGATCCCGGTCCTTGGCGTCGAGGGGCCGGTCGAGTTGATGGGCGTCGAGCTGCAATATTGGCCGGACGGCGAACGGCGCCTGTTGTCGCGCACGGACGGACACGCGACGCGCGTCGCCGCCTTGGATCAGGCTGAAGCGGGCGCGGCGAATTTGAAATAGGCGTCCCACGCGGCGTCCAGCTTGGCGAGCGCCTGCGCCGGTTCGAGCGCGCGGTAGGTTTCGCCGTCGCGTGAAACGAGGCCGAGGCGTTCGAGTTTCGCCAGTGCGTCGCCGATCTCGAAATCGATATCGAGCTGGAATTGCTCGCGCAGGAATTGTTCGGCGGCCTTGTCGAGGTCGGATTTCGGCAGCGGCTTGCCGGCGCGCAGCAAACACCAATAGGCGAGCGACGCTTCTTTGATGTCCTGGTCTTCGCCTTCGCCAATCAGCAGGTCGAGCACGCCGGCATTGTTGGCGATGTTGCGGAAATAGACCGTCTCCGCCAATTGCTTCTGATAGCGCAGCGTCTGCGCTTCGTACTTCATGCGCTGACGCATGACGAAGGCGCCGACGGCGGCCAGACCGGAGATCGCCGCCAGCGCGCGCTTCAGCTGACTGTCGTCGATGACGCCGCGCGCGCCGAAGTAGGCGGCGAGTACGGCGAACAGCACCGTGAGCGCAGGCCACAAATTCACCAGCACGGGCACGCCGCCGGCGATTGCGGGCGCGGCCAGGAAGACCTGATCGCGAGGCCGCATGCTCGGCCTAGCGCCGGGATGCAGCGTCACCAGTTCGGCGTGCGCCACGTTGCGGAAGTGCTTCACCAGCGCTGCGCCGGGGCGCACGCCGCGGCGCATTTGCGAGAAGGCGCTCTTATCGTCGCGGCTGATCTCCCCGTCGGCTTTGAAGTCGACGACAACGATGACATCGTCGAACACTTGTGCATCGAGCATGACGCGCTTGATCCCGAGCCAGGCGCGTCGTTCGATCTTCCGCAGGCGTTCGCCGCGAGCGAAGAAGCGGATGCGGCGGATGCCCGCATGCGAGGCCTTGATGTTTAGCCCGGTCAGGAGCGCCGTGGCTCTGCGCGACTCCACACTATCGCAAGCGATTTCCGTGTAGTTGGCGCGCTGCAACGCCGCGCAGAGCGCGGCCTCGAACTTCTCGAATGCGGCAAGTGAGGTATCGCGCCGCGCGATGGGCGTGTCCGGATCGAGCGGATCGTAGAGCGCTTTCAGCTCCGTCAGAGCGTCATAGGCTTCATAGTGCAGGATCGCGGACAAGACCTTCATGACGTCGCCGACGGCGCCGTCCTGGCCGCTGGTCGCGCGCAACGCCGCCGCGATATCGCTCTTGCGGACGGCGATGTAGCCGTCCTGGGCGGCTTCGGTTTGCGGCATGTCGCTCATGCCTGCAGTGCTAACCTAGGTATGCCTGACCCGCCAAGCGCGCGGCGCTTGCCAGCGGGGCGCGGGCGGGGGATGCTTGCAAAAGGGGAATCTCGAGGAGCAGGCGATGGGCAAGGCTTGGCTGGTGGCGTTGGCGATGCTCGCTGGGCTGGCCAGTCCGGCGGCGGCGCAGCAGGCGAGCGATCCGTTCGGCGGTCAGTTCGGCTCCATGGAGATCGCGCTGCCGCCGCGCGAAGCGGCGCATCAGGCCGAGCTGATGGGCAATGCGTTGAGCGGGCTCGCGCCGCAGCGTCCGGGGCAGCTCGACGTCTATTTGCTGGTCGCCTCGTTCTGGAACGATCCCGTGTTCGAGAGCGAAGCGACCAAAGCGGCCGAGATTCTGCAGAACCATTTGGGCGCGCAAGGACGCACCATCATTCTTTCAGCCGGGGTCGGCGGACCGAACAGGCAATATCCGGCTGCGACGCCGGACAATGTGCAAGCGGCGCTCGGGCGCATCGGTTCTCTGATCGATCCCGATGAAGATTTGGTCGCCGTGTTCTTCACCTCGCATGGCGCGCATGACGGTTCGATCGCCATGCTGGAGCGCGGTCGGATGCAAGGCGCGCTGCGCCCCGCGAATTTGCGCGACAGCTTCATGCAGGCCGGCATACGCAACCGTTTGGTGATCGTCTCGGCGTGTTTTTCCGGGGCTTTCATCGCGCCATTGGCGGATGAACAAACGATCGTGCTGACCGCCGCGTCGCCGGATCGCACATCGTTCGGCTGTCAGCCGGAAAACGAATGGACCTTCTTCGGCGACGCCTATTTCAATCACGCGCTGCGCGGCGGCGCGGCGATCATCCCAGCGTTCGATCAGGCCAAGACCTTGATCGAACAATGGGAGCGGGAGCAGAATCTCTCGCCGCCATCGAACCCGCAGCGTTTCGTCGGTCCGCGCGCCGCGGCGATGCTGGCGCGGGCCGAGCGTCAGGCGGCGCACTGACGCTCACCAAAAGACGGTGTAGAGCCCGACCAGCACGGCGACGATGACGATGGCGGCGATGTTGAAGCCAAGCGTTGTGGAGTAGTCCACGTCCTTGGTCTCGATCGTCACGTCGCTCTTCTGTTTCGTCACGAGCGACACCAGCACCGCCGCCGCCAGGCAGATCAAGAACGTGTAGCCGACACGGTTCATGAACGGGATTTGCGGCGCGAGGAATTTGAACGCCGTCGAAATCGCCACTGAACCGATTGCGGCCACGAAGGCGCCCGCGGTCGTGGCGCGCTTCCAGAACATGCCCAGCATGAAAATGACGACGATGCCGGGCGTCACGAAACCGGTATATTCCTGGATGTACTGAAACACCTGCGGCAGTCCGCCCAGCAGCGGCTTCGCCGCCAACATGGCGATGATCAGCGCCGTCACCGCCGTGACACGCCCCACCATGACGAGCGTGTGCTCGCTCGCGCTCTTATGGAACGGCTTATAGAGGTCGATGGTGAAGATGGTGGCGATGGAATTGATCTTCGATCCCATCGACGCAATGATGGCCGCCACCAGCGCTGCAAACACAAGGCCCAAAACGCCGGTCGGCAACAGGCGCATCAGTGAAGGATAGGCTTGGTCCGGCCGTTCGAGGTGCGGCGCCAGCACGACGGCGGCGATGCCGGGCAGCACGACCAGAACCGGCACCAAGAGCTTCAAGAACGCCGCCAGAACGATGCCGCTTTGCGCTTCATGCACGTCCTTCGCGGCGAGCCCGCGCTGGATGATGTATTGGTTGAAGCCCCAATAGCTGAGATTCATGATCCACATGCCGCCCAGGATCACAGAGAGGCCCGGCAGATCTTTGTAGTTGGGATTGTCCGGGCTGAGGATCATCTGGAAGCGTTCTGGAAAATTCGCCCGCAATGTTGAGAAGCCGGAGGCGATCGCCTCGACGCCTTGCTTGTGCGAAATCTGCTCCAGCGAAATGTAAGCGATCAATAAGCCGCCCAGCACCAGCAGCGAGACCTGCACGACGTCGGTCAGCGCCACGGCTTTCAGACCGCCGTAAAGCGCATAAGCGCCAGCGAACACGCCGAGTCCGATCAGCGCATAGGTGATGTCGAGTCCGGTGACCGTCGACACGGCGGTCGCGCCGAGCCAGAGGATCGTTGCGAGGTTCACGAAGACGTAGAGGAAGAGCCAAAACACGGCCATCACCAGCCGCACGCTGTCGCCATAGCGACGCTGCAGGAATTCCGGCATCGTATAGATGCCGTTGCGCAGGAACACGGGCAGCAGCCACTTGCCGACGATCAGAAGCGTCGCCGCGGCCATCCACTCGTAAGACGCAATGGCGAGTCCGATCACATAGCCGGAGCCCGACATGCCGATGATCTGCTCGGCGGAAATGTTGGCGGCGATGAGCGACGTGCCGATCGCCCACCAGGGCAGCGCGCGGCTGGCGAGGAAATAATCCTGTGCGTTCTTCTCATGGCCTTTCTTCTCGCGCGACACCCACTGGGCGAGCGCGAAGATAAAGACTGCGTAGATCGCCACGACGGCGATATCGATGGTTGAAAGCGCCATATCCGTCCCTCGCCCTGCTCGGCGGCGCTGTCGCGAACCGCCTTTTATATGACAATTGCCATAACAGGCGGACGCGTGCGGCACAATGGCGGAAAAAAGCGGCGGCCGTTCGAGCCGCCGCCAGTCGAGGTAGGGGAGGTGCGCCCGCTTCAGTGCGTGACTTCGTATGATCCCGTTCGTGTTCGCGTCTCGCCGTCGCGGCCGGTGACGGTGCGCGTGATCGTTCCCGAGCCGTCGCCATTGCCGTCGCGCGCGCGATCGACGGAGCGCGTCGAGCCGTCCGCGAAGGTCGCGTCGCGCGAGTAGGTCACGTCATTGCCGACGCGTGTTCGGCTTTCGTCGATATTGGTCTCGCCTCCGGCGCGATTGGTGAGCGTCGTTTGCCGATTGCAGGCGCCCGCGCCGTCGCAGCTTCCGGTCGATTGCCGCGACACGCTCGCGCCGTCTTCGAAGGTCGCTGAACTCGCAACCGTGCGCTGGCCGTCTTCGCGGCTCACTTGCCGGGCGTAATCCACTTGGCCGTGATTGGCTGTCTGGATGTCGCCGGTCGCCGTGCTGCCGCTATCGGTACGTGCGACGCTGAAATCGCCCGTCTGGGTTCGCGTTTCGCCGTTGCGGCCGGTGACGGTGCGCTCCGCACTCCATGCGCCCGGCGCCGTGCGTTGCGCGTCCGTCTCGACGCCACGCGTCTGGCCGTTCGCGAACGTCCGTTCGTGATCGCGACTGTAAGTCCCCTCGCGCGCGTTCCAGGCGCGATCGTCGATGACGCTGGTCTGACGCCCATTCGGCCCCGTGATGGTGGCGTCACGGTGGCGGAAGCCGCGCCCGCGCTCGACGTTGGCGCCGCCTTGGTAAACGCCGCGTTGAGTTTGCAGCGATCCATGCACGTGGCGCCCGCGCGCCTCGCTGGGCGCTGCCGTCGCGACGAAGGCGGCGGCGGTTATGACTGCAAAAATCACTTTACTTGCGTTCCGCATGGAAAGCTCCCTGGCTCCAAAGGCCCCTCGTCGGCTCAAACGAGGCGCGCTGCGGATTCCGTCGCGCGCGCCGACGGATTTCCGACAGCGGGCCCGTAAAACGTAAGACAGCTCGCCAGGAGAGACGGCGATGGACGCCGCGATTGCGTTAAACCGGTTCGGATTGGGCGCGCGCCCCGGCGACGCCGCGCGGCTTGGGCGCGGCGCGGAGGATTGGCTGGCGGGCCAGGTCGGCGACGCCAATTCTTTCGTATTGACGCGGCCCGACCTTCCAGACTCGCGTCAGGCCGGCGCCGCCCTCATGGCGTTTCTGGCGGAACGCCGCGAGCGGCGCCAAGCCAACGGCAACGCAAACGCCCATGCTCAGATGAACAATCAAAACGATCCGCGCCAGCTGGTCATTCGTCTGGCGGAAGTGGCGCAGCCCGACGTCGCGGCGCGCGTCGAGCGCGCGCTGACGACGGACAACGGCTTCGCCGAGCGGCTCGTCTATTTCTGGTGCAATCATTTCACCGTCGCCGCGACCAAAGCGCAGACCATTGCTTTCATCGGCCCGTTCGAGCGCGAAGCCGTGAGGCCGCACTTGAACGGCAAGTTCGTCGACCTGCTCACGGCGACAACGTTTCATCCGGGCATGCTGCTTTATCTCGATCAAGCGCAATCGATCGGGCCAAACTCGCGTCTTGGTCAGCGCCGCGATGCGGGTTTAAACGAGAATCTTGGCCGCGAGGTGATGGAGCTGCATACGGTCGGCGTGCATGGCGGCTACACCCAGGCGGACGTAACCGAATTCGCGCGCGCGTTGACCGGCTGGACCATTGTCGGTCCGCGCATGCGCCGCTTGGCGGCGAACGCGCAGCCGGGCGAGACGCTCTTCGTCGAGCAGATGCATGAGCCCGGCGCGCGCCGCATCATGGGCAAGACGTACGCGGAAGGCGGGCGTGAGCAGGCGATCGCCGTGCTGCGTGATCTCGCGCGCCACCCGGCGACGGCGAATCACATCGCGGTGAAGCTTACGCGTCACTTCATCGCCGACGATCCGCCGCCCGAGGCCGTGTCCAGCATCGAGCGCGTCTTCCTCGATACGGATGGCGATCTGCCCTCCGTGCATCGTGCGCTCGCAGCCCTTCCACAAGCCGCTGACCCGGCCTTGAAGAAATTCAAATCACCGCAGGATTTCGTCATCTCGGCTTGTCGCATGGCGGGCGTGGAGGCCGCGCCGATGCGCAGCATCGCCGGATCGTTCCAAATGCTCGGCCAGCCGATCTTTCGCGCGCCATCTCCCGCCGGTTGGGATGACGTCTCGATCAATTGGGCCGGCCCGGATGCGATCATGAAGCGCCTCGAATGGGCGCAAGCGCTGGCGCGCCGTGTCAGCATGCGCACGCCGCCAGCGGATCTGGCGGCGGATGTGCTGGGCGCCGACCTCAGCGAAACGACGCGCACGGCGATCCGCCGCGCGGAATCCGCCGAGCAGGGCCTGACGCTGGCCTTGATGAGCCCGGAATTTCAAAGACGATGAGTGCGATCATGCAAAGCCTCGAAACCAACCGGCGCAGTTTGCTTGCGGGCGCAGCGGCGCTGGGACTTGCTTCATCGGCGCAGATCGCCTTCGCGCAAACTGCGGGCCCGCGCAAAGTCGTGTTCGTGATCCTGCGCGGCGCGCTCGACGGCCTCGCCGCGGTCGCGCCGTATGGCGACTCCCGCTACCACGATCTGCGACCGCGGTTGGCGCTCGCACCGCCGGGCCAAGCCGGGGGCGTGTTGCCGTTGAGCGACGGCTTCGGGCTTCATCCGAACCTGCAATTCTTGAAGACATCGTGGGATGCTCGCGAACTTGCAATCGTGCACGCGGCAAGCTCGCCCTATCGTGACCGCTCGCATTTCGAAGGCCAGGATGTGCTCGAAAGCGGCGGAACGGCCACGTACGGCACGCAGGACGGCTGGCTAAACCGCGCGCTCGCTGCTTCGCCGACACACGGCGAAGGGGTCGCGATTGGCGAGGTCGTGCCGCTTGTGCTGCGTGGATCGGCGCCGGCGTCTTCCTGGGCGCCGTCCGTCGCGCCGGAGCCGGCGAGCGATACGCTGCAGCGGCTCACCGATCTTTACGCCAACGACGCCGTGCTTGGGCCGGCGTTGGCTCGCGCCGTGGCGACCGACGCCATGGTCGGCGATACCGGCATGCAAGAGCAAGGCGGGATGGGTCGCGGCCGCTACGCCGCGCTCAACGTGCTGACCGAGGCGGCGGCGCGTCTGCTGGCGCCCGCGAATGGCCCGTGTGCGGCGGTCGCCTCGTTCGACGGATGGGACACGCATGCGAACCAGGGCTCGACCAATGGCGCGCTCGCCGCGCGTTTGCAGGCGCTGGACGGCGCCTTCGCGGCGTTGAAACACGGATTGGGCGATCGCTGGAACGAGACTGTCGTTGTCGTCGCGACGGAATTCGGCCGCACAGTCGCGGAAAACGGCACGGGCGGCACAGACCACGGCACTGGCGGCGTCTCGTTTGTGCTGGGCGGCGCCGTGCGCGGCGGACGCTTCCACGGCGATTGGCCGGGTCTCTCGCAGCAAGCGCTGTTCCAAGGCCGCGATCTCGCGCCGGCCAACGATGTGCGCGCCGTGTTTGCAGGCGTGCTGCAAGCGCAATGGGGCCTGGACGACGCCGTGTTGCGTTCGCGCGTCTTTCCCGGCCTGCAAGCGCCCATGCAAGGATTGGTCGCATGAGGCCGCGCAAGAAACGAAGCATTGCCTGCAACGAACCGAGCTGGATGATAAGAGGAGGGCGATTCCTGACGTGTTGATCGGCTCGGCGGATGACGGATCCCGATGCAGATTTGATCCTGCGCGTCGCGGCTGGCGATGCGCGCGCCGGCGAGCAGATCGTGCTGCGGCACTCGGCGCGCGTCGTGCGCGTCGCCAGGCGCATGCTGGGCGATGCGACCGAAGCGGAGGATGTCGCGCAGGATGTTTTCCTGCGCGTGTGGAAAGCGGCGTCAGGCTGGCGGACGGGAGAGGCGCTGTTTCAGACGTGGCTGCACCGCGTAACGATCAATGCCTGCTACGATCGCCTGCGCCGACGACGCGAGACAGCCGACGCGGAAGCGGGGTTGGACGTGGCGGATCCTTCAGACACGCCGGACGAAGCATGGTTCAAACGCCAGCGCGCGCAGCGCGTTCGCCAGGCCATTGCGCAACTGCCGGAGCGGCAACGTGCAGCCATCGCGCTTTGTCATTTCGAACAAACCAGCAATATCGAAGCCGCCGCCGCTCTGGGCGTCAGCGTCGACGCGCTGGAATCTCTGTTGGCGCGGGGCCGACGCATGTTGAAAACGCTGCTCGCGGATCTGGGACCCGATCTGTTGGGTGATGTGGGCGAAGTGAGGAAGGAATAGAGATGGACGCCGCTCGTTTCGAAGCGATCGTCGCCGCTTACGGCGCCGACGCCGCGCGCTGGCCGGAAGCCGAGCGCGCCGCGGCGCAGGCTTTTGCGCAAACCTCTTCCGAAGCGCAGGCAATATTGGCCGAAGCCCATGCCCTGGACGCGCTGCTCGCGGCCGATGCGGATGAGGCGCCGGTCAGCGTCACGCTGACGCGCCGTTTGATGAGGACGATCCCGTCGCCGTCGCCGCAACGCGTGTGGGGCGTAGCAGCCGCATTGGCGGCCTGCGCCGTGCTCGGCGTCGTCGTCGGCTACAACAGCCCGCAAGGCGATGATCCCGCGATGACGGCGCTGGGCGCGGCCTTTGGCGAAGGGTTCGAAGGATGAGCCGGTTTCCTTGGCGCACGCTGCTGTTCATCTCGGTGGCGTTCAATCTGTTGCTGATCGGCGTAGGCGTCGGCATCATTTTGCGGGGCGAGCCTGTGACCGCTGCGGGTGGAGCGCGCCTCACGACGCCGCGCGCCATCATGGCGGCGCTGCCCGCCGATGCGCGGCGGCCGCTGCGCGCACGTCTGATCCAGGCATGGCGGGAATCGCGCGATCAGCGCGCCGAGGTGCGCGAGGCGAGCGCCGAGGTGATCCGCTTGCTGCGCGCAGATACCTATGACGCCAACACCATGCGACAGGCGCTTGCGCGCCAGCGCACAGCGATGAGCGCTTCGACTGCGACATTCCACGACGCCGCGGCGGATGCGTTCACGGCGCTGACGCCGGCGCAGCGGCGCGCCGTCGCGGATGCGCTGGTGTCGCAGCGCGTACGCTTTGGCGACGTGCGTCTGCGTCAGCGGCTCGATCCCGATTCAGGCGACGCGCCGTAGCGCGCCTGGCCGAGCCGGATTCTCGCGTCAACCGCGGCTCGGTCCACGGACGCCCAAGCGCATTGTGTTGCACTTTGCCTCAAGCGGCGCCTTCATGAAGCGCCGATGAGGGGGCGATGGCATGAATTGGGCAGGCTGGATCGCATGGCTTGGCCCGAACGCCGCGCAACCTGCGCCGCCGCCTTGGCTGGAAGATGTGCGCCGGGAGCAGGTCGCCGGGCTCTATCGCAATCTGCTGGTGGGCATGATGTCGGCGTGGCTCGGCGCCGCGGTGCTGTGCGTGCTCTTCGTGCAGCAGCATGCTGTCGCAAAAGCGGTGGCGATTGCGTGGTTCGCACTGATCAGTGCGCTCACCCTTGCGCGGGTCGTGCTCGCGGCGACCTACACGCGCAGCGCGAATGCGCGCGCCGAATGGCGCGCGTGGGCCGCCTGGTTCACGACTGGCTGCATCGTCAGCGGCTTCGCCTGGGGTTTGGGCACGCTCTTCTTCATGGCCCCCGGTCGCTTCGATCTGCAATTGCTGATCGTGCTGACGCTTTCGGCATTGGTTTATGGCGGGCTTGCTTCATTCGGACGTTGGACGCCGGCCTTCTACGGCTTTTTCTTCCCGGCGATGGCTCCGAGCGCCGTCTGGTCGCTGCTGCAGGGCGACGTCGTCCACCTTGCCTATAGCCTGCTCGCCGCACTTTGGATTCCATCCGTGGCGTTGCTGGCGCAGCGCTTCGGCAACGGCGTCGAACAGGCGCTTGCGCTCGGTTTCGAAAACGCGGCATTGGCTGAAGACCTGCGCAAGCAGAAGCAGGTCGCGGACGATGCGAACCTTGCGAAGTCCCGTTTTCTTGCCGCCGCAAGTCATGATTTGCGCCAGCCCGTGCATGCGCTCGGGCTGCTTGTCGGGGCTTTGCGCCACGAAAAGCTCGCGCCCGAAGCTGCGCAATTGGTCGAGCAAATCGATACGGCGACCGGATCGCTCGACGAATTGTTCACGTCGCTGCTGGACGTCTCGCGGCTCGACGCCGGCGTCGTGCAGCCGCGGCAGAAAGCGATCGCGCTGCGGCCGATGCTCCTGCGTCTGGCGGCGGAGTTGCGGCCGACCGCGGAGGCCAAGGGGCTTGTTCTGAAGTTGCGCGCCGCGGATCTCTGGGTGCGCAGCGACGCGGTGATGCTCGAACGCGTCATCCGCAATCT